>JBDLRJ010000210.1:0-18530 GCA_039800145.1 Pseudomonadota bacterium
TCTACCCGCTCATCTGGGTGAACGACCAGGTGAAGCGCCGGCACCACCTCATCACGCGGGCGCTCCCCTACAGCCTGGACCTCCTGACGCTCTCGGTGGAAGCGGGCCTGGACTTCACCGCGGCGCTCAACAAGGTGGTGGAAAAGGGCAAGGCGGGGCCGCTGCGGGACGAGTTCTCCATCCTGCTCAAGCAGCTGAAGATGGGGAAGACGCGCGAGGAGGGGCTCAAGGCGCTCATCCTCCGGGTGGACCTCCCGGCGCTCACCTCCTTCGTCACCGCGCTCATCCAGGCGGACAAGATGGGGACCAGCCTCGGCAAGGTGCTGCGCATCCAGTCCACGCAGCTGCGGATCGACCGCACGCAGCGCGCCGAGAAGCTCGCCGGCGAGGCGCCGGTGAAGATGCTCTTCCCCCTCATCGCCTGCATCTTCCCGACGGTGTTCATGGTGCTGTTCGGGCCCATCGTGTTCGCGCTGCTGTTCGGCGAGATTGGGAGCTGAGTGGCGGTCCAGGTCCTCATCACGGCGGGGCAGGACAAGGGCAAGTCGTTCGACTTCGACCAGCTCGAGGTGAAGCTCGGCCGGACGACGGACAACGACCTGGTCCTGACCGACGCCGGCGTGTCGCGGAAGCACGCCCGCCTGTTCCAGCGCGGCGGCCGTTGGCACGTGGAGGACTCGGGCAGCGCCAACGGCACGCAGCTCAACGGCAAGCGGCTCGCGGGGCCCGCGCCCTTGTCCACCGGGGACAAGGTGGAGGTCGGCCCGGTGGTGCTTGCCATCACGGTGCTGGAGGCGCCGGAAGAGGAGGAGGAGGAGGAAGCCGCGACCCCAGGGGCGGGCCAGTCCACGCGGATCGTGGACACGTCCAAGCCGCTGGAGCAGTCCACGCGGATCGTCTCCGTGGACCAGGTGTCGAAGGACGACCCGGCCGCGCGGACGAAGACCGGGCAGATGGGGGCGGTCCCGCGCAGCCGCACCGGGGTGAACCCGGCCGTGCCCGGCGCCACGCGCGCGCCGCTCGGCACGGGGCCGGTGGCCACCTCCCGGCCCGGGCTCGGGGCCTCCCCGGTGGTCTCCTCCCGCCCGAACCTGGCGGCAGCCCCGGTCGCGCCGTCCCGCCCGGGAATCTCCCGTCCTGCAGGGGGGAGGCCGGCCCCGGACGAGCCTGCCCCGGCGGGCAGCGCGCTGGAGCGCGTGCGGGCGCGCCGCGAGCTGGGGGACTCGCTGGGGGGCCAGGTGTCGCTCGGGTTCTCCCAGATGTCCCCCGTGGCGAAGGCGGGCATGGTGCTCGGCGTCCTCGCGCTGCTCGCGGCGGGCGCCGCGGTGCTGCTGAAGCTCTCGGGGGCGGTGCTGGTGAGCAGCCGTCCCCCGGAGCCCACGGCACTCGGGCGCGAGCGGGTGGAGGCCTCTTTCGGGCTCGGCGAGGTGGACTACGAGCGCCGGGACGAGAAGACGTTCGAGTTCGAGTTCGCCACGGCAGGGCGCGCGGTGGCGCTGCTCCACTACCGGTCCCGGTCCATCTCCCAGGGAGAGGTCTCCATCGTCCTCAACGGCGCCCAGCAGGGGCTGGTGCCGCCGGACGTGTCGGACCCGGAGCGGGAGAGCGAGCAGGTCTTCGCGGTGAAGGACCTGCGCCGGGGACAGAAGAACGTCGTCACGTTCGACAACCTGAGGAACCCGCCGGGCAAGGAGGAATGGGTCATCTCCCGGCTGCAGCTGGAGATCATCCCCATCCCGGACGCACCGGAGGAGCAGCTCGCGGCGCTGGCCAACGAGTACGCCGCCAAGGGGCAGCGCTACTACGATCTCCGCGAGGTCGGCCCGGAGAACCTCTTCCGCGCCTGGAAGCAGTACCGGTCGGCGTGGCTGTACATGGAGGCCATGGGCACCCGGCCGGAGCTCCACGGGCTGGTGCTGGAGCGCTACCTCCAGATTTCCCGCGAGCTGGACAACCTGTGCCAGCGGCTGATCCTGGACGTGAAGAAGTCCGTGGAGCTGAAGAACATCCCCCGCGCGGACAAGGCGGCCGAGCGCGTGCTCAGCTTCTTCCCCACCAACGAGCACCGCTGCCACGGTGACTCCCGCAGATGGCGCTCGGAGTTGGACTACACTCCTCCGCCCGAAGAAGAATAAGCACGATGCCACCCCCTCCTCCCCGCCGCAGGCCCACCTCCGTCGGCAACGCGCCCGCCCCGGGCCGTGGCCCTGCTGCCCCCGCCCCGGCCCCTGCCGCCGGCCCCGTGCTCGAGTGCACGGAAGGGCCCGCCGCCGGGCAGGTGTTCCCCCTGGAAGCGGACGAGTACGTCGTGGGGAGATCCCGCGAGGCCACCCTGTCCGTCCCGGACAATTCCGTCTCGCGCAAGCACGCGAAGGTGCTGCGCAGCGGTGGGGGTTGGGCGGTGGAGGATCTCGGCAGCGGTAATGGGACGCTGGTCAACGGGGAGAAGATCGCCTCGGAGACGTACCTGTACAGCGGCGACACCATCAAGCTCGGCGACACCGTCTTCACGTTCAAGGACGAGTCCAACGCCACCGTGGCGCGGCCGCCCCCCACCGAGGTCCCCACGCTCCCGCCCCGGCCCGCGCGCGGGGGACCCCCGGCCCGGCTCGGTGACGCAGCCGGGGTGGACACCGGGCTGATGAACTCGGTGCCGCCGCCCCGCCGCATGACGGGCGTGGCCCCCCGTCCCGAGGTGCGCCCCCGCATGGGCCGCGGGGCGGCTGCCCCTGCAGCCAATCCCCGGCAGCAGCGGATCGTCCTGGTGGCTGCCGGCGTGGTGCTGCTGCTCGTGGTGGTGGGCGCGGCGCTTTGGAAGAAGCAGAACCAGGCCGAGGTCGAGAGCGCCGCGAAGCGCCGGGCGGCCGTCGTGGAGAAGGTGGAGGCGTTCCGGCTGGTGCTCCGCGAGGGCAAGTCGCTCGTCGCCGCGCGGAAGTGGGGCGAGGCCCGCGCGCGCTTCGGCGAGGCGCAGGCCCGCTTCGGCGAGATCCCCGAGGAGGTCCAGGCGGAGCTGCGCGAGGACCGCACCAACCTCGAGACCTACCTCGACCGCGCCTCGAAGGAGATCCCCAACCAGGTGGCCCTCGAGGCGGCGGACAAGGCGCTCTCGGAGAAGAAGCTGCTCGAGTCCGAGGAGTCGCTCAAGCGCGTGACCGAGGACACCGCCATGGACGAGCGCGTGCGGGAGCTGCGCACGCGGCAGAAGGCGCTGCTCGCGGAGTACCTGTCGGATGCACGCAACGCCTCGCAGGGCACGGGGGCCTCGCTGGACCGGGCCAAGGAGCTCACGGACGACATCCTCAAGCTCGAGCCGGACAACCGGGACGCGCGCGTGATCAACGAGAACGCCCTCAAGGCCATTGCCGCGCGGTCCGGTGGCACCTACGTGCCGGTGAAGCAGCCCACGGGGCCGGGGCCCGCCGTCCCGGTGATGGAGCGCTACAAGCAGGGGGATCTCACCGGCGCGGTGGCCATGGCGGACGAGTGCGCGGGCAAGGGGGACAAGCGCTGCAGGGAGCTCGCGTCCCAGGTGCGGGACGCGCAGGCGCTCTTCAAGCAGGTGGAGAGCATGGACGCCAAGCAGCTCGAGCGGCTGCTCGGCCTGGACCGCTCCATCACCGGCGGCGGCCTCTCGCCCATGGGGCGCCAGGCCGGGACCCAGGCCGGGACCAAGTTCTTCAAGCTCGCCGCGAGCAACAAGGCCGCGGGCAAGTTCGCCGAGGCCGCCACCTGGGCGCAGAAGGCGCTGGAGGCAGACCCGGACAACGCCGGGGCGCGGGCGCTGCTCGCGGACATGCGCGGCAAGTGCAAGGAGACCTACATGCTGGGGTACTCCCTCAAGGACACCCAGCCCGAGGACGCGCTCGTGCAGCTGCGGCAGGCCGTGCAGCTGTGCTCGCCCGGTGACGAGTACCAGGGCAAGGCCAAGCGGCTGGTGCAGGCGCTGGAGCAGGGGCCGCAGTGAGGCGGGACGGGCCGGGTGGCCAGCCGGATCTCTTCCGCTCCCCCACGCGCCCCGCCGCCGCAGGTCCACAGGTCCTCACGGTGGGGGCGCTCACGCGCCACGTGAAGGGGCTGCTCGAGCCCGCGTTCGGGCGCGTGCTCGTCCGCGGCGAGGTGACGGGCTACCGCGGCCCCAACACGCGCGGCCACCTCTACTTCTCCATCAAGGACGCCGAGGCGTTGGTGGACGTGAAGGTGTGGGCCTCCACGGCCCCGAGGCTGCGCTTCGAGCTGCGGGACGGGCTCGAGGTGACCGTGGATGGGCGGCTGGAGATCTACGCCCCCTCCGGGCGGTACAGCCTCATCGCGCAGCGGCTGGAGCCCTCGGGCCACGGCGCGCAGGCGCTCGCACTGGCGCAGCTGCGCGAGCGGCTGGAGGCGGACGGCGTCATCGGGCCGGGGAGGCGCCCGGTGCGGCCGCTGCCCGTGCTGCCCCGGCGCGTGGGCGTGGTGACCAGCCGGACCGGCGCAGCGCTCCGGGACTTCCTGGAGGTGGCGACCGCGCGTCACCCCGGCGTCTCCATCCTGCTCGCGGATGCGCGGGTCCAGGGCGAGGGCAGCGCCCAGGAGGTGGTCCGCGCGCTCGAGCGGCTGCAGGCCACGGACGTGGACGTGATCGTCGTCACGCGCGGAGGGGGCAGCGCCGAGGATCTCTGGACGTTCAACGAGGAGCCGGTGGTGCGGGCAATTGCCGCGTGCCGCGTCCCGGTGGTGTCGGCCATTGGCCACGAGGTGGACGTCACGCTCGCGGACTTCGCGGCGGACGTGCGCGCCGCCACGCCGAGCGCTGCCGCCGAGCGGGTGGTGCCTGCCGCGGCAGAACTCCTGCGGGCGTTGGCCCACTGGCGGGCGCGGGTGCAGAAGGCGGCCGAGCGGCGGCTGCTGCTGGACGCCGGGCGCGTGGAGGTGCTCCGGCGCAGGCTGGTGGATCCCCGCCGGCTCCTGGACGGGGAGCGGCTCCGGCTCGCGGACGCCTCGGACGCCCTGGCCCAGGTGCTGCGTGGGCAGCTCCGGGAAGGGCGCGAGGGGCTGGCCCGAGACGCGGAGCGGCTCCAGCGCTGCCACCCCGGCGCCCGCCTCCGCGCGGACCGCGCGGTGCTCGCGGAGCTGCGGGGCAGGCTCGAGCGGGCGTGGGCCCGCGGCGCCCTCGAGCGGGCGGAGGGGCTGCGCGCGGCGCAGGCGCGGCTGGTCCGCCGCTCGCCGGGGCCCGCGGTGGCCGAGGCGGGCGCGGGGCTCTCGGCGCTGCGGGAGCGGCTGGCCGGGGCGGGGCGCGCGCAGTGGGACGGGGCACGCCACCGGTTGGAGCGCTCGGTGCAGGCCCTCCACGCCCTCTCGCCGCTCGCGGTGATGGCGCGCGGCTACGCGGTGGTGTTCCGAGTGGACGGCACGGTGCTGCGGCGGGCCGAGGCGGCCCAGGTGGGCGAGGCGCTCTCGCTCCGGCTGCTGCCGCCGGGGGCAGGGGAGCGGGCCACGCTCGCGGACGCGGGCGAGGTGCAGGTGACGGTGGCCGCCGTCCGTCCCGCGCGTTGACGCGGCCTTGCCGTCCGGGGTCCATCCGGGTTTAACCCCTCCCGTGGCCGCGAAAGAAAAGAAGACCGCCGTCCCCGCCGAGGGCGAGGGCTACGGCGAAGTGGTGAAGGCGCTCGAGGCGGTGGTGCAGCGGCTCGAGTCCGGGGAGCTCTCGCTCGAGGCTTCGCTGGAGGCCTTCGAGCAGGGCATTGGGCTCGTTCGCCGGGGGGAGAGGCTCCTCAAGGACGCCGAGCGCCGCGTGGAGGAGCTGCTCGCGGGGGACGGCGGGACGAAGACGGTCCCCCTGGCCTCGCGTGCCGCCGCCTCCACCCCCGCCTCCAGCGACGACGACGAGGACGCGCCCTTCTAGGGCGCGCATCCCCAGGGAGCCCCCGTGCCCGGATTCGACCTTGCCCCGTACCTCCGCGCGCAGCAGGCGCGCGTGGAGGGGCTGTTGGATGCCTCGCTGTCTGCCCGCTCCGGCCACGTGCCCCCGCGGCTGCTCGAGGCCATGCGCTACTCGCTGCTCGCCGGCGGAAAGAGGCTGCGTCCCGTGCTGGTGCTCGCCTTCGCGGACGCGGTGGCAGGGTGCTCGGGCGGCGGCGGCGCAATGGCCGAGCAGGCCGCGTGCGCCGTGGAGTACGTGCACACCTACTCGCTCATCCACGACGATCTCCCGGCCATGGACGACGACGATCTCCGCCGCGGCCTGCCCACCTCCCACGTGAAGTTCGGCGAGGCGCTGGCCATCCTCGCGGGGGACGCGCTGCTCACGGACGCCTTCTCCCTGCTCTCCCTCGGGGCCGAGCCCGCGCGCCTCGCGCTGTGCCGGGAGCTCTCGGCAGGAGCGGGCGGCAGCGGCATGGTGGCCGGGCAGGTGCTGGACATTGCCGGGGACCGGCCCGCGGAGGAGGCCTACCTCACGCGGCTGCACCGGCTGAAGACCGGGGCGCTCATCCGGGCCAGCTGCCGCATGGGCGTGATCTCGGCAGGCGGTGGGCAGGAGGCGCTGGCGGCGGCGGAAGCGTACGGCGACGCGGTGGGGCTCGCCTTCCAGGTCGCGGACGATCTCCTGGACGTCCTTGCAACGCCCGAGCAGCTGGGCAAGCCCACCGGCGCGGACGCGGCCGCGGGACGCCACACCTACCCGGCGGTGCTCGGGGTGGACGCCTCGCGCGCGCTGGCCCGGTCGCTCGCCGACCGCGCGTGCGAAGCGGTGCGCGTGCTCGAGCCGGAGCCCGGTCCCCTCGCGGGGCTCGCCCACTTCTCGGTGGAGCGCGCGGTGTGACGGCAGCGCGCGTGGACTCCCCCGCGGCCCTGCGTGCGCTCCCCGAGGAGGCGCTGCCCGGCGTCTGCGCGGGGCTGCGCGAGGCCATCGTGGAGGCGTGCGCGAAGAGCGGTGGGCACCTCGGGGCCTCGCTCGGGGCGGTGGAACTCACGGTGGCGCTCCACCGCGTCTTCAAGTCCCCGGTGGACCGGGTCGTCTTCGACGTGGGCCACCAGGCCTATGCGCACAAGCTGCTGACCGGGCGCGCGGACCGCTTCGGCACGCTGCGGCAGGCCGGGGGGCTCGCGCCGTTCCTGGACCCGCGCGAGAGCCCGCACGACGCCTTCGCCGCCGGCCACGCCTGCACCGCCGTCTCGGCGGCGCTGGGCATCCTCGAGGCGAAGCGCCGCCAGCAGCAGCCGGGCCACGTGGTGGCGGTCGTGGGGGACGGCGCGCTCACCGGGGGGCTCACCTTCGAGGGACTGGCCAATGCCGGGGCCGCGGCGGCCCCGCTGGTGGTGGTCCTCAACGACAACGGCATGTCCATCTCGCCCAACGTGGGCGCGGTGGCGCGGATGCTCGCCGGAACGGGGGCGCGCCCCTTCTTCGAGTCGCTCGGCTTCACCTACCTGGGCCCCGTGGACGGACACTCGCTCCCGCCGCTGCTCGGGGCCCTGCGGCAGGCGCGCAACTCCCGCCTGCCCGTGGTGGTGCACGTCCGGACGCAGAAGGGGCGGGGCTTCGGCGCGGCCGAGGAGGATGTCCGCACGCGTGGCCACGCCATGGGGCCCTTCGAGTCCCGGGACGGCAAGTGGGTGCGCTCCCGCGGGGGCCAGCCCACCTTCAGCGACGGGATGGCCGCGGCCGTGGAGCAGCTCATGGCGAGCGATCCGCGCGTGGTGGCCGTGACGCCGGCCATGCTCGAGGGCTCGGCCCTGCAGGGGCTCCAGCAGCGCTTCCCGGGGCGCGTGTACGACGTGGGGATCGCCGAGCAGCACGCGGTGACGTTCAGCGCTGGGCTCGCGCACGCCGGGCTCCGGCCGGTCTGTTTCATTTACAGTACGTTCTTGCAGCGCGCCGTGGACCAGGTGGCCCACGACGTGTGCCTCACGGGGCTGCCGGTGCTCTTCGCCGTGGACCGCGCGGGGCTCGTGGGCGCGGACGGCGCCACGCACCAGGGGGCATACGATCTCGCGTGGCTCCGGCCCCTGCCGGGCATGCAGCTGTACGCGCCGAGCAGCGGGGAGGACCTGCCGGCCATGCTGCGGGCGTGGCTGACCGCCGGCGGCCCGGCGGCCATTCGCTTCCCCCGCGGCGTGCTCCCGCCGGCCTCCCGCGCCGCGGCGGGGGACGTCACGTGCTTCCGCTGGCGCAGGCGCGTGGAGCGCGCCCAGGTCTCGCTGCTCGCGGTGGGGCCGCTGGCGCTCGCGGCGGAGGAGGCGGCGAGTGGCCGGCCGTGGAACGTGCTGGACGTGGGCCGCGCGTGGCCGCTGGACGAGGAGGCGCTCGCCGAGGCGGCCTCCGCCGGGGCGCTGGTGACGGTGGAGGAAGGAACGGTGCGCGGCGGCTTCGGCAGCGCGGTGCTCGAGTGGGCCGCGGCGCGCGGTACGCCCGTTCGCGCGCGGTGCCTCGGCTTGCCGGACGCCTTCGTCCCGCACGGGGACAGCCGCGTGCAGCGCTCGGGGCTGGGGCTGGACGCCGACGGCATCCGCCGCGCGGCGGAGGCGCTGGTCGGATGAAGACGCGCCGCGAGCGGGTGGACGTGCTGGTGGTGGAGCGCGGGCTCGCCCCCTCGCGCGCGAAGGCGCAGGCGCTGGTGCTCGCCGGGCAGGTGGTGGTGGGGGACCAGCGCGTGGACAAGCCGGGGGCGCTCGTGCCGGTGGACGCGGAGCTCCGGCTGAAGGGGGAGGTGCTCCCCTATGTCTCCCGCGGTGGGCTCAAGCTGAAGGGGGCGTTGGATCACTTCCAGCTGCGCGTGGCGGGCGAGGTGTGCGCGGACATCGGCGCCAGCACCGGCGGCTTCACCGACTGCCTGCTCCAGGAGGGCGCGACGAAGGTGTATGCCATCGACGTGGGGCGGGCGCAGCTGCACGAAAAGCTCCGGCAGGATCCGCGCGTCCTCTCGCGGGAGCAGGTCAACGCCCGCGCGCTCGCGGACCCGGATCTCCCCGAGCCCGTGGGCGTGGTGGTGATCGACGTGAGCTTCATCTCGCTGCGCCTGGTGCTGCCCTCCGTGCTGCCGCGGCTGCGGCCCGGTGGCCTCCTCGTGGCGCTGGTGAAGCCCCAGTTCGAGGTGGGACGCGAGCGGGTGGGCAAGGGCGGCGTGGTGAGGGACGCGGCGGCCCGCGCGGAGGCCATCTCGGGCATCCGGGACTTCGTGGAGGGAGCGGGGCTGGAGGTGCTCGGCCTCGTGGACTCGAAGGTCCCCGGCCCGGCCGGCAACGTCGAGGCGCTGCTCGCGGCGCGAAAGCACCCCGCCCCGTAGCAGGACGCGGCCAGCGGCATGCGCTTGCGCACCGGTGTGCTACGGCCGGGCAGGCGCCACGTAGCGGTACTGCGCGAGCGGCAGCGGCTTCACGAGGTTGGGCCCCACCCGCAGCCACAGCCGTCCCTCGTCGTCCAGCGCGCCCGAGAGCGAGCCGGACAGCAGGGTGTACCGGAAGAGCTCGCCCGCGCCGGGGGCATCCGTCCCCACGATCTCCGTGTAGAGCGGCACCCACAGGTGCTCCTCGCCGGGGCGCGGGAGCGAGCCGTTGAACAGGTAGAAGTCCGGCCCGGTGAGCCCCTTCTCGTACCCGAGCGTCACCAGCCCACCGGAGGGCTCGAGCGGCCGGCCGCCCTGGTTCTGCACCTCGCCCGTGAGGGCATCCAGGAACCACGTCCCGTTGGGGGCAATGGCCGCGAGCCGGGTTCCCCCGTTGAAGGGCACCACCGCGGACACGGGCGTGCCGGGGAGCTCGGGGGAGACCCACTTCCGGCTGTTCACGTTGCACCCGCCCGTCTGCGCCGTGGGACAGGCCCACACCTGGGACGTGCCCGCGGGGCGCCCCTCGGCAGCAGGCAGCGGGACGGGGACGTACACGACGGAGGCGTCCGCGTTGAAAGCGGTCTGTGGCACGTAGGCCGTGTCCCCGAGCCCGACGGTCCACTTCAGCTGGTCGTACGTGCCCACCGTGCCGCCGTTCTGCTCGTTCACGGCGTGGACGCGGAAGGTGGCCTCCCCGGTGAGCTCCGCGGTGAGCACCGGCACGTAGAGCCCGAACCCCTGTCGCAGCTGCGGCGACCCGGCCAGTTGCCCCAGCGGGTTGATGGCCCAGCGCAGGGATGCGTCCTGGTGCGAGCGCCACTGGAGACCGCCGCTCGGGGAGGTCCGGTCCCACGTGACCGCGTCCCCGTTGGGCATCACCGCCAGCGCGTGGACCTTCCCCTCGCGGTGGCCGGAGACGGCCAGTCCCGCGTCGAACGCGAACGCGCCGAGCCCCGCGGTCCACATCCAGCGCTTGCCGGAGGGGCCGTTGCGCGGGGTGACGGCCGAGGTGAGATCGCACGGGACCGGCAGGGCCTGCTGCGTCTTCGTCACCGCGCCGGCCTGGTCGACCGTGGCCAGCATCGTGGTGCCGGGCTGGGCCCCGCCCGAGCAGCCGCTGAAGGTGGCGAGCGGCTCCCGCCCGTCCACGACGAAGTTGTCCGTCACCACCTGCGCGCCGCCCAGCGAGACGACCTTTTCCACAGGGAAGAAGACCGCGGGGACGGCGGTGGAGGTGTTGCTCCGACCGTCCATGCAGAACGCCTGCGCCCTCAGCGAGAGGTTGCCCGCGAAGCCGAGCGAGGGCCACGGGAGCTCGTTCATGGCGAGCGTCACCGGCGTGGGCGTGGGGCCGTACTCCACCACCTTGATGAGCGAGGTGTGATCGTACAGCTGCACCGCGTTCACCGCGTCACAGCCGGTGACCGAGATGGACAGCTTGAACTGCGTCCCCACCACGTCCGACTCCGCCACCGTGACGAACACGCGCGGCGGATCCTTCGGCGGCGCGTCCGGTGGCGCCTTCGGGCCGCACGAGAGCATCACCAGGGTGGCGACCGGCGCGAGCGCGGCGAGGCGGGCGGAGGGACGCATCCAGCTCACCGCTCCACGATGACGAACTCCACGCGGCGGTTGAGTTCCCGCCCCTTCGGCGTGAGGTTGGGGGCAATGGGCTTGCTGTCACCGTAGCCCTCGGAGGTGATGCGGGAGGCGTCCACGCCGGCGGCGACGAGGAAGTCCGCCACCGCCTTCGCCCGCGCGCGCGAGAGCTTCAGGTTCGCCGGCTTGAAGCCCACGTTGTCCGTGTGCCCCTCCACGCGGATCTTCTTGATGTTCGACTTCACGATGGCGTCCACCACCTGGTTCAGCAGCGCGTGGCTGTCCTTCAGGATCACGGCCTGGCCGGTGACGAAGTGCACCTGCTGGAGCACGTCGATCCGGTCGTCCTTCACCACCACGAGCTTGTCCTTCGGCTCCGGGGTGAGCTCGAAGCTCGCCGAGAGCGTGGCGCCCTCCTTGAGCTCCAGCTCCCGCGTCTGGGAGAGGAAGCCGGGGGCCGTGAGCTCCAGCGTGTACTTGCCCGCGGGATGGGTGGCCCGGTGGCCGGCCGCCTCGGCCGGCACGGTGAACTCCACCGGCGCGGGGCCGCCCTTCAGCACCGCGTTCGCCGCCATGGGGGCCTTCTCGAAACGGACCAGCACCTCCAGCGTGCCCGGCGGGGCCGCGCGTTCGCCGAGCTTCAGGTCCACCTCGGTCGTCACCCCGGCGGCGAGCTCCACCTCCGCGGTGGTGGGCTGGTAGCCGTCACGCGAGACGGCGAGCGTGATCTTCCCGCCCGCGGGCTGGTCGTACGAGAGGAAGCGGCCGGCCGGGTCGTCCGTGGCCACCGGCGGCTGCTCCGCCCCCACCACCGTGACCAGCGCGCCCGGCACCGGCGTCTTCCCGTCCGGCGCGAGCACCCGCCCCGCCACGCGCGTGGGCGGGGGGGCAGGCGGAGTGAGCACCGGCTCGCGGATGATCTCCACCACCCGCATGCCGCCCTTCGGCTGCGCGAGCGGATCGAAGTGGTAGGCGAGCCCGAACTGCAGCGCCCACGGGGGCGTGGCCGGGACGCCGAACGCCACGGTCGGCGTCAGCCCCAGGTCCACGCCGAGGTTCGCGGTGAGATCCCGGATGACCGTCACCTTTGCGCCCAGGCCCAGGGTCTGCGGCATGGCCGCGGCGACGCCCACGCGCCTGCCGTCCGGGGACGTCAGCGTGGCCGCGCCGAGCGGCACGCCGAGGTTGTACTCGAGGTACGCGGTGGCAATGGGGAGCGGCACCTCTGCGCCCAGGCCCACGAGCAGCCGGTGGTAGCGGTTGATGCCGAGCGCGAACTCCTCCGCGGCGTTCAGCGCGCCGGGCCGGACGAGCCCGCCCGTGCCGTCGAACGCGAAGCCGACGTTGGCGTGGCCGCGGACGATGGCCTTCGGGTTCAGCACCCGGAAGTCGTAGGTGGCCACCGCGCGCGGGACGATCCCGAACGCGAAGCGCCCGAGCGCCTGCGAGCCCACGCCGGGGAAGCTGAGGAAGCGGAGATCACCGCCGGCCCACAGCCCCTTGCGCCACTCCTTCGAGGCCTTCACGCCGAGGCTGAAGTCCCCGAGCGTCTGGATGAGCGACGGGGACGAGCGCGTGTTGGTGTTGGCCGAAGCGGAGTAGGTGAGGAACGCCTCGAGGAAATCCAGCGGCGTCCACGCGAGCCCCAGCCCGATGCCGGTGCGGGTCTCGCGCGCGGTGAGGGTGGGGAAGTTGGACGACTGCAGGTAGTTGCCGGCGAGCGACAGCCGGAGCACGCCCCGCGTGCCGAGCTGCGCGCCGCTGACCTGCCCGAGTCCCACCGTGGCGGCATTGCTGGACGTGAGGCGCAGGTTCTCCGGGGCCAGCAGCCCGTTGCCCAGGGTGCCCGGCGTGTGCAGCACCACGGGCTCCACCTGGTCCGTCACCGAGACCACGCGCTGGGCCTGGTCCGCGGCGAGGCTTCCCGCGGGCTTCGCGGCCGGTTCGGCAGAAGCAGGCTGCTGCGGCGCCACCTGCGCGGGCGGGGGAGGACCCTCGCTGCGCGGCGCGAGCGGGGGCTTGGCGGGCTCGGCCGCCGGGGCCGGGGCCGGGGCCTGAGCCGGGGCTGGAGCGGGGTCCTCGAAGAGCCGCGGAGCGGCCGCCGGGGCCGGGGCCTCCGTCGCTGCGGCCGGGGCAGGAGCAGGAGCAGGAGCAGGAGCAGGAGCAGGAGCAGGCGCCGCCGCTTCCGGCGTCGGGGCGGGTGCAGGGGCAGCAGCGGGCGCCGCGGCAGGGACGGCGGCGGGCGCAGGTACAACCGGTGCCGGGGTGGGCGAAGTGGGCGCCACCGCGGGCGCGGCGGCAGGCGCCGGCGCAACCGGCGCAACCGGCGCAACCGGCGCAACCGGTGCAACCGGTGCAACCGGCGCAACCGGCGCAACCGGTGCAACCGGTGCAGAGGTGGGCGAAGCGGGCGCCACCGCGGGCGCGGCGACGGGCGCCGGTGTTGAAGGCGGAGCGACCGCGGCCGCAGGGGCCGCAGCGGGGGCCACAGGCGGCGTGGGCTTCGGAGCCGCGGGCGTCGCGGTCCCGCCGTTCGTCGCCGCGGCGGGCGTGCCGGGGAAGTCCTCCCAATCGTCACTCACCTGGGCGCGCGCGGGCAGCGCGGCGAGGCAGGCGGCGAGGAGGGCACACTGGAAGCGGTTCACGGGGGCCTCTGGGTCAGCTGCGGGGACGGGCCATGATACGCGGCGCGGCCCCGCGCTCAAGGCAGGACAGCGCCTTGTTTCGCGGGGGGGCCCTGCCGCAGACTCCCGTTGCGGACGTCTCCATGGCAAAACCCTCCCCTCCCAACGGATTGGCCGAGCCCGGGGCCGGCAGCGAGCCCGTCCGCCGCGTGGTGGCGGTGCGGCCGCTGCCCACGGACGACGCCGGGCGGATGGAGCGGCTGCTCGAGGTGATGCAGGCCGCCACCTCCTCGTTGGACCTCGAGCGGACGCTGTCCATCGCCGTGGAGCGCATGGGCGAGGTCATCCCCGCGGACCGCTGCTCGGTGGTGCTCGTGGAGCGCGCAGGGGATCCCCACGCGCGGGTGGTGGCCGCCCACAACGTCCCCGGCTTCACCCCGCTCACCATCGAGTTGGCCCGCTACCCGGAGCTCCGGCGGGCGCTCGAGGAGCGTTGCCCCGTCTACGTGGAGGACGCGCTCGCCGATCCCCTGATGGTGGAGGTCCGCCACCACCTGCAGCCGCTCGGGATCCGCGGCATCCTCGTCCACCCGCTCGTCCAGGACGGCGAGGTGCTCGGGGCGCTGTCCGTCCGCCTGATGCGGGGCGCGGCGGTGGGGGAGCGGGACCGGGCGTTCGTGGAGGGGGTGGCCGCGGCGCTCGCCAACTGCGTGCGCAACGCGCGGCTGCACACCGCCCTTCGCCGCAAGCGCGAGCAGCTCGAGGGCGCCTACGTGGACCGGTACCGCGAGCTGGCGGACGCCAACCGCCGCCTCCGGGAGTTGAACCGGCTGAAGGACGAGTTCATCGCCGTCTGCAGCCACGATCTCCGCTCGCCGCTGCAGATCGTGCTCGGCCACGCGCGGCTGCTCCAGGGCACGCGCCTGTCCGGTGCGCAGCAGGCCTCCGTCGGCGCCATCCACCGGCAGTCCGGCAAGATCATCCAACTGGTGGAGTCCCTGCTCGAGCGGGGCAGCGCGGACGCGGGACAGCTCTCCATCGACCCGCGGCCGCTGGAGCTGGGGCAGCTCGTGGCCGAGGTGGCGGCGGAGTTCCAGGTGCTCGCGCGCGAGCGGGAGATCACCGTCGCGGTGGACGTGGGCACGGGGCTCGCGGTCATCGGGGACGAACTCAAGCTGCACGAGGTCCTCCAGAACCTCCTCACCAACGCGCTCTCCCATGCCCGCACCCGCGTGCTGGTCCGCGCCGAGCGGCTGCTGCGCCCGGACGGACAGGTGGTGCGGGTGCTCGTGGAGGACGACGGCCCGGGCATCCCCCCGGAACGCCTCCACGGCATCTTCGACCGGTACAAGCACGGCGGCACGGGGACCGGGCTCGGTCTCGCCATCTGCCGCGAGTTCCTCGAACTCCACGGCGGGGAGACCTGGGCCGAGTCCGAGGTGGGCGCGTGGGCCCGCTTCCAGTTCACGCTCCCGGTGGCCACCGAGGCGCGCGCCGCCGCGACGGTGGAGCGCCCGTCCCAGGGCCGGGAGACGCCGCGCGTCCTCGTGCTCGAGGACGAGCCGGAGACCGCCTCCATGGTGTCCCGCACGCTGCGCGGCCGCTACCGGGTGGAGGTCATCCGCGACGGCCGCGAGGGGCTGGCGCGCGCGCGCTCGCTCGTGCCCGACGTCGTCCTCCTGGATGCCATCCTCCCCGGGATGGACGGGCTGGACGTGGTGAAGTCCCTGCGCGCGAGCGCGGACACCGCCGCCATCCCCGTCGTCCTGCTCTCGTCCCATCCCATGGCCCCCGAGCAGCTCGAGGCGCTGCAGCTCGGGGCCGGGGTGGACTTCCAGGGCAAGCCGTTCCAGCCCGCGGAACTGCTCGCCCGCGTGGAGCGTGCGCTGCGGCTGCGCGAGGTGGCGCGCGAGCTCGAGCGCAGCCGGCTGCTGCTCCGCCACGCCGGGCGGGATCCCGCCACCGGGCAGCTGGACCGGGAGGGGCTGGCCGGGCGCGTCGAGGAGGAGTTCGCGCGCGCGCACCGGCACGCGCGGGTGCTCACGCTCGTCCGCTACGCGCTTCCCACGCTGGAGCCGGCCCCCGCCGCCGCCGTCCTCCGCCAGAACCTCCGCGCCCACGACGTCGTGGCCCACCTCGGGGACGGGCTCTTCGCCCTGGCGCTGCCGGAGACGGACCTGCCGTCGGCGGAGATCCTCTGCCGCCGCCTCCACCGGCGCCTCGAGCCGGGCCCCACCGGCACCTTCCGGATCCTGGATGCCATGTCGTTCCCCACCGCCGGGCAGGCGCTCGCGGCGCTGCTCGGGGACCACGTGGAGGGGTGACCATGGTCCCCCGCCTCGCCGCGCTGCTGCTGCTGGGGCCGCTCGGGGCCCTGGCGGCGGGACGCCCGCGCGTGGATCCGCAGGCGCTCGGGGAGGCCATCCGCGCGTCCCGCGAAGCGGACCGTCCGCCCGCCTCGAGCGCCAGCTACGCGCACTTCCTCCGCGCCCGGCTGCTGCATGACCGGGGCGAGCACCGCGCGGCGATGGACGAGTTCCGGCTCGCGCGCGTGACGGACCCCGGCAGTCCCGCGCTCACGGTGGCCATTGCCGAGGAGTGGGCGCGGCTGGGAGAACCGGCGCGCGCCGAGGCGGAGCTCCGCCCGCTCGTGGCGCGCGAACCCGGGCACCACGGCGCGCAGCTGCTGCTCGGGCGCGTGCTGCTCGAGCAGCGCAAGCACGCGCGTGCCCAGGTCCACCTCCGCCGCGCCTGCGCGCTGCGCCCGGAGGAGCCCGCCGCGTGGCTCGCGCGGGTACAGCTGCACGTGGAACTGGGCCAGTACGACCAGGCGGCGCTGGTCGCCGAGGGACTCGCGGCCGCGCGGGACGGGGAGACGGTCGCGCTCCGGCGGCTGGGGGCGTTCCTCGCCGCCCAGGGGCTCGGGGCGCGCGCGGAGCCCCTGCTCCAGAGGGCGGTGCAGCTGGCCCCGGCGGACGTGAAGGGCTGGCTTGAACTCGCCCGCTTCTACGAGGCCAGCGGCCGTCCGGAGCTGGCGCGCGAGGCCTGGGCGGAGGTGTCCGCGAGGGACCCCGCCGAGCCCGAGGCATGGGTGGCCGCTGCGCGGCAGGCGCTGGAGGACGGGGAGGGCGAGAAGGCGCGGGGCTGGTTCGCAGATGCGCTCGCGCGCGAGCGTTCTCCGGAGCCCTGGGCCCGCGCGGCAGCCGAGCTGCTCGCCGCGCGCCAGCACGCCCAGGCGGCGTCGCTCCTGGACGAGGCGCGCGAGCTGGGGATCTCCGAGCCGCGGCTCTCCTACTACGCCGGGCTCGTCTACGAGCGGCTGCGGGACCATTCCCGCGCCGAGGCGAGGTACGCGGAGGTGCCCGCGTCGTCGCCGATGGGCGGCGAGGCCGCTGCCCGGCGGGCAGGCTGCCTCTCTCGACAGGGCCGCCACGCGGAGGCGCTCGCGGCGCTGCGGGCCCTGGAGGGACACCTCTCTCCGCCCGCGCTCGCCATGGCCTCGGCGCGCGCGCTCGAGCGTTCCGGGGACGTGGGGCAGGCGCGTGCGCGGCTGGAGCGTGCGCTCCAGTCTGCGCCGGCCGTCTCGCTCTACGCGGCGCTGGGGGGATTGCTGCTCCGCACCGGCCAGCTGTCCGCGGCCGTGGAGGCGCTCGAGCGCGGCGCGCGGGAGTTCCCGGACTCGGCGGGGCTGCAGGTGCAGCTGGCGTCGGCGCGCGCGCGGGCGGGCGAGGCGGCGCGCGCCCGGACAGGGCTGGAGCGCTGGCTCGCGGCGCACCCGGACAGCGCGCCGGGGTGGGCGGCGCTCGGCCGGCTCGCGGCGGAGGCCGGCGGCAACCTGGCGGAGGCGGAGCGGTGGGGGCGGCGCGCGGTGGAGCTCGCGCCCGCCGAGGCGAGCCCCCGCGCGGCCCTGGCGTGCGTGCTGGTGCACCGCGGCGAGCTCACGGCGGCCCTGGCCCTGCTCGCCGAGGCCGCCGCCGCGGACCCGGACGAGCCGGCCGTGCACGAGCACCTCGGCGACGCGCTGCTCGTGGCGGGCAAGTCCGCGGAGGCGGCCGCGGCCTTCCGAAAGGCGCTCTCCCTGCTCGAGGACGCCTCCGACGACGTCGATGCCGCGCGGGCAGGCCTGGTCCAACGCAAGCTCAAGGGCCTGTCCCCGCCGCGCGCCGGGCGGTAGGGTACCCGCCCCATGGTCCAGCACGACGAAGGCTTCTTCTCCGCGCGGGATGGCCTGCGCCTCTTCTGGCAGTCCCACGTCCCGGCGGACTGCAAGGCGCACGTCGCCGTCGTTCACGGGTACGGGGACCACGGCTCCCGGTACCGGCAGATGATGGACGCGCTCAACGCGGACGGCTTCGCCACGCACGCCCTGGACTACCGGGGCCACGGGCGCGCGGACGGGCGGCGCGGGTACGTGGAGCGCTTCGAGGACTACGTCTCGGACGTGGGGCAGTTCGTGGAACGGTGCCGGGGGCAGGCGGGCGGCAAGAAGCTGTTCCTCTTCGCCCACAGCCTCGGGGGGCTCATCTCCATCCACCACGTGAAGGCCCACGCGGAGGGGCTCGCGGGGGTGGTGCTCTCCGGGCCCTACCTGGAGCTGGCCCTCACCGCGCCTTCGCACAAGGTGCTGCTCGCGAAGGTGGCGGACAAGGTCCTGCCGTGGGTGCCCATCCCCACGGAGATCAAGACCACGCAGCTCACGCGGGACCCGGCGCAGATCGCCGAGGCGGAGAAGGATCCGCTCTACCTCCGCATCGTCACCCCGCGCTTCTTCCTGCAGTCCAGCGCCGCCCAGCCCGCCGCGCGCGCCGCGGGCCCGGACATCCGGCTCCCGCTGATGCTGGTGTGCGGGGCCGAGGACCCGGTGGCCTCCACGCGGGCCATGCGCAGCTTCTTCGAAGGCGTGGCCAGCCCGGACAAGACCTTCAAGGCCTACCCCGGGATGCTCCACGAGCCCTGGAACGAGCAGGGCCGCGAAGAGCTCTTCCGGGACATCTCGTTGTGG
>JBDLRJ010000211.1:0-5737 GCA_039800145.1 Pseudomonadota bacterium
GCCGCCTCCGATGCCACGGTGTTGGTGAACGGCGAGTCCGGCACCGGCAAGGAGCTCATCGCCCGCGCGCTCCACGATCTCGGCCCCCGGCGGAAGAAGCCTTTCGTGGCGCAGAACTGCAGCGCCTTCAACGACAACCTCCTCGAGAGCGCACTCTTCGGCCACCGCCGCGGGAGCTTCACCGGCGCGCTCAAGGACAAGCGGGGCCTCTTCGAGGAGGCGGACGGCGGGACGTTCTTCCTCGACGAGATCGGCGACATGTCGCCCTCGCTCCAGGTGAAGCTCCTGCGCGTGCTGCAGGAGGGCACGTTCCTGCCCGTGGGTGGCAACACGCCGCGCGAGGTGGACGTGCGCGTGGTGGCCGCCACGCACAAGGATCTCGGCGAGCTCGTCAAGAAGGGGGCGTTCCGCGAGGATCTCTACTACCGCGTCAACGTCATCCGCATCCAGGTGCCGCCGCTGCGGGACCGGCGGGAGGACCTGCCCCTGCTCGTGGACCATTTCCTCCGCAAGCACGCACGGCCCGAGACCCGCGCGCGGGGGCTCGCACCGGACACCCGCGCCCTGTTCCAGCAGTACCACTGGCCCGGCAACGTCCGCGAGCTCGAGAACGAGCTGTCCCGGCTGACGGTGCTCGGCGGAGACCAGGAGTGGCTGGGCGCCGACCTCGTCTCTCCGCGGATCCGGGAGGCGGTCCTTCCCCCGTCTGCCGGCCCGGCCCCCGCGCTGGCGTACGCGGCCCTGGGCAACCTCAACGAGGCCGTGGAGCTGCTCGAGCGGGACATGATCGGCCGCGGCCTGCAGCGAACCGGCAACAACAAGAGCCGACTCGCACGCGAGCTGGGCATCAGCCGCTCCAACCTCATCCTCAAGATCAACAAGTTCGGGCTGGACAAGGTCGCCGGCCCGGACGAAGAGCCCTCCGAAGAGGCCCCGTGACGCCGCGCTACTTCCACCACGACTTTCTCGAGACGCCGGACGGGGCCCACCTCTATTTCGAGGTCCAGGGGCCGGACCGGGCCGAGGGACCGGACGTGATCTTGTGCGACGGCCTGGGGTGCGACGGGTTCGTCTGGCGCTACCTCGTCCCGGTGCTCCGCCGCCGCCACCGAATCCTCCACTGGCATTACCGGGGCCACGGCCGCTCCAGCCTCCCGCCGGAGCCGGACCGGATCGGCATGCAGCACACGTGTGACGACCTGGTCCAGGTCATGGACCACGTGGGGATCCGGGACGCCGTCGTCTTCGGCCACTCCATGGGCGTGCAGGTGGCCCTCGAGTTTCACCGCCAGCAGTCCGCGCGGGTGAAGGGACTGGCCCTGCTGTGCGGCAGCTACGGCAACCCCCTGGACACCTTCCACGACACCAACCTCATGCGCCACGTGCTGCCGCTCATGCGCGAGACCGTGGAGCGCTACCCCGAGCACGCCCGGAAGAGCGTCCAGGCGCTGGCCCGGACGGAGATCCCGCTCGCCATCGCGGTGCGGACGGAGATGAACGGGGAGCTCATCCACCGGACGGACGTGGAGGCGTACTTCAACCACCTCGCCCGGATGACCCCGCTGGCGTTCGTCCGGACGCTCGACTCGCTGGCCGGGCACACCGCGCTGGATCACCTGCCGCGCGTGGACGTGCCGGCCCTGGTCGTCGCGGGAGAGCGGGACCAATTCACCCCGCGCTGGCTGTCCGAGCGCATGGCGAAGGCCCTCCCCCACGCCGAGTTGCTGGTGATCCACGACGGCACGCACACCGCGCCGCTCGAGCGGCCGGAGCTGGTCAACCAGAGGGTGGAGCGCTTCCTCGCAGAGCGGATTGCGTAGGGAAGCAGGCCGTCCCCCCTTGCATTGAGTCATGGGTGGGATAAGGGGCCCCCTCCGCCGTTACCCCCCTTTGCCTTTTGGAAGAGCCGAAATGATCGCCCGAGACAAGATCCGCAACGTCGCCATCGTGGCCCACGTCGACCACGGCAAGACGACCCTCGTGGACCACATGCTGCGCCAGGCCGGCGTGTTCCGCTCCAACGAGGTCGTGGCCGAGCGGGTGATGGACAGCAACGATCTCGAGCGCGAGAAGGGCATCACCATCCTCGCGAAGAACACGGCCATCAGCTACCTCGGCCACCACATCAACATCATCGACACGCCGGGACACGCGGACTTCGGCGGCGAGGTGGAACGCGGCCTCCGCCTGGTGGACGGGGTGCTGCTGCTGGTGGACGCCGCCGAGGGTCCCCTGCCCCAGACGCGCTTCGTGCTGAGCAAGGCGCTGGCGCTCGGGCTCAAGACGGTGCTGGTCATCAACAAGATCGACCGCTCGGACGCCCGCGCGAAGGAGGTCCTGGACCTCGTCTACTCGCTGTACATCGACCTCGGCGCGGACGAGAAGCAGATCGAGTTCCCCGTCATCTACGCGGTCGCCCGGCAGGGACAGGCCTCGCTGGAGCTGGACGTCCCGGGGAAGAACCTGCAGCCGCTGTTCGAGGCCATCCTCAACCACATCCCGCCCCCCAAGGTGGGCGAGGGCGAGGACCCGCAGATGCTGGTCGTCAACCTGGACTACGACGACTACGTGGGCCGTCTCGCGGTGGGCCGCATCCACCAGGGCAAGCTCACGCCCAACATGCCGGTCTCGGTGGTGCGCGCCGGTGGCAAGGTGGAGCAGGGCAAGATCGTGAAGCTGTACGGCTTCCAGGGGCTCAAGCGGACGGAGATCCAGGACGCGGGCCCCGGCGAGATCGTGTCGCTGGCGGGCATCGAGGACATCTCCATCGGTGACACCATCACCCACCCGGAGCGCCCCGCGGCGCTCCAGCGCATCACCGTGGACGAACCCACGATGATGATGATCTTCCGCGTGAACGACGGGCCCCTGGCCGGCCGCGAGGGCAAGTTCGTCACCTCGCGCAACCTGAGGGACCGCCTGCAGCGCGAGGCCTACCGCAACGTGTCCATCCGCGTGGAGGACACCGACACGCCGGACGCGTTCCGCGTGGTGGGCCGCGGCGAACTGCAGCTCGCCGTCATCATCGAGACCATGCGCCGCGAGGGCTACGAGCTGACCGCGTCCAACCCGGAGCCCATCACCAAGGAGGTGGATGGGCAGGTGCACGAGCCCATGGAGCTCATGGTGTGCGACGTGCCCGAGTTCGCCGTGGGCGCCGTCACCGAGCGGCTCGGGCCCCGCAAGGGCCGCATGGTGGACATGGGCCAGCTGGGCGGTGGGCGCACGCGCCTGCAGTTCCGCATCCCCGCGCGCGGCCTGGTGGGCTTCCGCAGCGAGTTCCTTACCATCACCCGCGGCGAGGGCATCATGTCCTCGCAGTTCGACGGGTACGAGCCCTGGTTCGGCTACATCCCCAAGCGGCAGAACGGCGCCATCGTGAGCGACCGCGCCGGGAAGACCATCCCCTACGCGCTGTTCTCCATCCAGGAGCGCGGCTCGCTCTTCGTTCCCTCCGGCATCGAGATCTACGAGGGCATGATCATCGGCGAGAACGCCCACCCGTCCGATCTGAACGTCAACGCCTGCCGCGAGAAGAAGCTCACCAACATCCGCGCCGCGGGCCGTGACGAGAACGTCATCCTCACCCCGCCGCGCGAGATGGGGCTCGAGAAGGCGCTCGAGTGGATCGCCCCGGACGAGCTCGTGGAGGTCACCCCCAAGAGCATCCGGCTCCGGAAGCGGAAGCTCGCCGCGAATGACCGCTACAAGGACGACCGGGACCGCAAGCGCGAGCAGGAGGCAGAGGCGGACGCCTGATGCACCCCAACGCCCGCCTCGCCCACGCCTGGGTGGAGGCGTTCAACGCCCACGACGTGCCGAGGCTGGTGGCGCTCTACGCGCCCGACGCCCGGCACGTCTCCCCCAAGCTCCGGGCGCGCGGCGGTGACGGCGCCATCGCGGGCCACGCGGCCCTGGCCGCGTGGTGGGCGGACGCTGTGAAGCGGCTTCCCTCCCTTCGTTACGAGCTGACCACCGTCACCGCGGACGCGCAGCGCGTGTTCATCGAGTACGTGCGGCACGTGGACGGCGAGCACCCCATGGCGGTGGCCGAGGTGTTCGACGTTGCGGACGGGAAGATCGTCCACAGCCGCGTGTACCACGGCTGAAGCCGCCGGCTCAGGGCGCCCGGCGGAAGAGGTAGCCGCGCCCACGCACCGTGACGAGGTGCACCGGCCGGTCGGGATCCGGCTCGAAGAGCCGCCGCAGCCGCAAGATGAAATTGTCCACGGTGCGGTCCGTGGGGAACGCGTCCATTCCCCAGACCTCCTCGAGCAGCTCCGTGCGGCTGAGCACCGTGTCCTCGCCCCGGGAGAGCTGCTGCATCAGCTTGAGCTCCTTCGGCGAGAGCACCACCTCGCCCTCGTTGGTGGAGGCCTGGCCGGTGTCGAAGCGGATCCAGTAGCGGCCGAACTCGAGGCGCTCCACGGCCGCCGGGGCGTTGCCGCCGGCACGCCGGAGCAGGGCGCGCACCCGCGCGAGCAGCTCCTGCACGTCGAAGGGCTTGGTCACGTAGTCGTCCGCGCCGGCGTTCAGTCCACGGACCTTGGTGGCCGTCTCCCCGCGCGCCGTGAGGAGCAGGATGGGGCACCTGATCCCCTGCGCCCGGGCCCGCTCCGCGAGCGAGATCCCCTCCCCGCCGGGCAGCATCAGGTCCACCACCGCGAGATCGAACCGTCCGCTCCGGAGCGCCGCGTCCCCCTCGGCCCACGTGGAGACGGCGGTCACGGCGTAGCCCGCGTGCGAGAGGTTGAGGGCCAGGAGCTGGCGCACGAGCTTCTCGTCCTCCACCACGAGGACCTGCTCAGCCACGGCCCGGTGCCTCCGCGGACGAGGCCACCGGGAACTCCAGCGTGAACGTGGCCCCCTGCCCGGGGCCCGCGCTGTCCGCGGAGAGCTCACCGCCCATCTGCTGCACGAGCTGGCGGGAGATGAAGAGCCCCAGTCCCGAGCCGTGCGCGTTCATCCCGCCGCGCGCACTCCGCTCGAACGGCTGGAACAGCTGTTCACGCAGCGCGGGCTCGAACCCCTGGCCGCGGTCCCGCAGCGCCAGCCGCCAACGGCCCAGCTCCACGTCCGCGCGCAGTTCCACGTCTCCGCCGCCGTACTTCCGCGCGTTGTCGAGCAGGTTCTCGAGCACGACGCGGAAGGCCTCGGGGTCCACGCGGATCTCCGCGGCGGCGACCCCGGAACGACGGACCTCCTCCGTCCCGAAGCTCTTCCGCCGGTGCTCGAGCACCTCGGACACCAGCGCGTCCGCGGCGGCCGGGACGGGCACGAGCCGCTCCCGCACCGCCGCGCGCTGGTACGCGAGGATCGTCTCCGCGAGGTGCTCGAGCCGGCCACACTCCTGCAAGCCCTGGGAAATCAGCTCTGCGCGGGCCGCCTCGGGGATGCTCCCGAGCTGCAGGCTCTGCAGCAGCGCCTGCACGCCCGCGATGGGGGTCTTCAGCTCGTGCGTGGTGAACTGCAGCAGACGCGTCAGCCGCTCGCGCGCCATGCGCGCCCGGCGGGCGAGCAGGAACAGGCCGCCGAGGCAGGTGACGAGCATGGCGCCGAAGACGGCCCCCTCGCCCACCAGCATGGTGCGCTGCCTCTGCGCCCGGAGCGCGTGCTGTGCAACCACCTGCTCCGCCGCGGCCCCGCGCCCGAGCTGCAGCTCGGCAACCTGCGAGACGAGCTCTGCCCGCTCGTCGATCAGGCGCCCCGCGAAGATGGCCCACCACGCCACCAGGAC
>JBDLRJ010000212.1:0-10799 GCA_039800145.1 Pseudomonadota bacterium
CTGACACACCGGAAGGGCCCTGGCTCCCGCGGTCCACCTCGCGGGGCGAAACGGGCGCTGCGCCGGAAGGAGCCGCCGCGTCGCGCACCCCCTGCTGCGCATCGCTCGCTGACCGCTTGCGCCCAGCGGCTGCCCCGGCGCCCTCGGACGCTCCGACCTCGCCACCCGGCCGCTTCGCCTCACCCGCGAGGCCGCCGGTCTCCGCACGTGCGGCGCCCGCTGCCTTCACGGCCACGGCTGCGGCCGACGCCGGGGGCGCCTCCTCGGGCGCCTCCCCCGAGAGGGCCCACGCCATCCCCACCACGCCGATTGCCACGGCCCCGAGCCCGAGCGCCGTGGCCATGCGCCAGTCTCGCTTGAAGGCGCGCGCGTGGAGCTCCGCCGTGGGCAGGTGCGCGGTGGGCTTCAGCTGCTCGAGGCTCCCCCGCACGCGGACCGTGGCCTGCATCCCCGAGGAGGCAGGTGTGACACCGGCCTCGGGCTCCCTCGCCACGGGCAGCTGCGGGAGGGGGGCAGGACGCAGGCCGGGGTGCGGCAGCATGCGCTTGAGCCGCTCCCGAACGAGCGCCGCGCTCTGCGGCCGCTCGGAGGGATTCTTCGCGAGCATCTGCAGGACGAGATCGTCGAGCGGGGCCGGCACGTGCGTGCGGCTGGACGCGCGCGGAGGGGCGTCGTTCACGTGCGAGTTGGCAATGGCGAGCGCGTTCGGCCCCTCGAACGGGAGCCGCCCGGTGAGCATCTCGAACGCGATGACCCCCACCGCGTAGAGGTCGCTCATGGGGCCCACGGTCTGTCCCATGGCCTGCTCGGGGGACATGTACTCCGGCGTCCCCACCATGATGGATTGCCGCGTCTGCCGGGCGAGCCCGTGCGGCACGTCCGCGTGCTTGGCGAGCCCGAAGTCCAGGAGCTTCACGTACGTGGACCCGGCAGAGTCGCGCGCCAGGAACACGTTGCTCGGCTTCATGTCCCGGTGGATGACGCCCGCGGCGTGGGCCGCACCGAGCGCGGCGAGCACCTGGTCCAGCACGTGGATGACGTCCGCGGCCGGGAACGGTGCGCGGCGCGAGATGGCGAGATCCAGCGGCTCACCGTCCAGGAACTCCATGACGATGTACTGCCCCACGCCGGGCAGGTCGCCGAAGCCGAAGATGTCGATGATGCCGGGGTGGTGCACCGCGCTGACCGCGCGCGCCTCGGCGAGCAGCGGGCGGAGCAGCTCGGGCTGCTGCGCCAGCTCCGGCTTGAGCACCTTGATGGCCACGCGCCGGTGGATGAGCGGCTGCTCCCCCTCGTACACGAGCCCCATGCCACCCACGCCCAGGCGCCTGCGCACCACGTACTCGCCGAGCGTGCGCCCGATGAGCGGATCCTCAGCGTCGTTCCTCGGCGTGGCGGTCCCCTCGAGCAGGGAGGAGAACACGCCTCCAGACGGCGGCGGCGTCACGGCAGGGTGTGTGTCCTGGCTGCTGGGTCTCATCCGGCTCTCTCGGGGCGCGTGCGGGGGGACGGCCTTGGGAAACCGTACCAGCGCCCCGGCACTCCGCCATTTTCCGGCCGGGCGCCCCGTTCACCGGGTCACGGCAGGAAGCCGAGCACCAGCACCGCGTCCGTCCGGGCCGTCGCCGGCTGGCCGACGTTCACGTCCAGCCCCAGCTGGAGCAGCAGCCGCGCATCCACCGGGCCCACGCGGGACTGCACCCCGAGCCCCGCGCGCAGCGGGAGCCTGAAGAGCGGCGCCCCTCCCACCGGGAAGATGCCTGCACCCGCCTGGAGCGTGCCGAACCCACCGAGCCAGCTCGGCCCCGCCCCCCACGCGAGCCCCACGCTCGGCCCCACGCCCAGCGACAGCGGGCCGCGCGTGGTTGCAAGGACGTCCAATCCCACCTGCGCGGTGGCCCGGGTGACACGCCCGTCGTCGGGCAGCAGCCGCACCGTCCGCGCCGCCGACAGCTGCAGGAAGGCGTCCGCGGGGGCCACGTCCGCCTGCAGGCCCCACGCCTCGCCCCCGGCGGTGGGCAGCAGCGCCCCGGCGCCCACGGTGCGCCCGGACAGCGCGACGTAGGCCGCGGCGCGGTCCTCCACGCGCGGGCTGGACACCCCGGACGGCAATTCCGCCCACGCCGCACCAGCCATCCCCAGCACCATCCCCACCGCGGCTGCGCGCGTCATCGGACCTCCACCTCCGCCCCGGCCACCACCGAGAGCCCATCCACCGTGGGCCGTCCTGCCGGCCCGAGCGCCTCGCCGAGGAAGCCGGCCATCACCCGCTCGATGGCGTCGTGGGCCGAGTCGAGGTCCGTGCCGGCTGGACAGCCGCGGGCCCGGTCGGTCGCGTCGTCCGCGGTGAACTGGAAGTGGGTGACGCCCGGCAGGAGCACCCACGCGGCCGGGGACGGCAGCTTCTCGAAGCCCTTGCGCACGGCCTCCGGGCGCGCGCTGCAGTCCGAACCGCCCGCGAGCGACAGCACGGGCATGCCCAGCTCCCCGAGCCGCCCGTCGTCCGCGCCGTCGGTGTAGCTGGCCTGGATGGCGAGGGCCCGGAAGCCCCCCCCGAGCGCCAGCTTCCCCGCCACCACGCCCCCGAGCGAGTGGCCCGCCACCGCGAGCCGCCCAGCGTCCACGAGCCCCTCGAGCAGGCTGCCCTCGGGGGGCTCCGCCAGCAGCGCGCGCGCCGCCGCGCCGTCGTCCACCGAGAAGAGCGCCAGCTGGGACCGGACGTCCGGCACCGCCACGACGAGCCCCCTCGCAGCCAACCGCCGCGCGAGCCAGTGGTAGTCGGCCGCGTCCACCGCGCCGCCTTGGATGAAGACCAGCCCCGGCCGTCCGCCCTCCGCGGGCACCGCCGTCCCGTCCGGCTGCGCCGGGTAGAAGACGTCCACGGGGAGCAGGTCCACGTGGCGGACGCGCACCTCGAACCGCGCGCGCGCCACCCCGAGCGGCCCGCCGCCGAGGTACTCGCCCTGCGCGGGGGCCTCCAGCCCACACGCCGCCAACGCGCAAAGCACCGGAATCAGGAAGAACCTGGCATACATGCCGGGAGTCTTAGGGCACCGGGGGGCGGATTTCACGATCTGCCGACCCAGCCGTGGTTGAATGACCCGCCCGCTGCAGCCGTCAGACCGGCACCCGTGAGGAACCCCATGCGACTTGTCCTTGTCCCCGCCGCTGCGCTGCTCACCTTGACCGGCTGCGCCTACACGGTGCGGGCGCGGTACGCCCCACCCCCGCCCACGTACGTCGCGGCCCCGCAGCCCGTGGCTCCCGCGCCCCAGTACGCCGCGGCCCCGGTGCAGTACGTGTACGCCGGCGAGCACCCCGTCCCGGACAACTGGGGCGGCGGCTGGTGCCTCTTCGACGGCCGCCACGCCCACGATTACCCGCCGGACAACGGCTACACGTACAGCTCCAACGTCTACGTCTACGGCGGCGCCCGGAACATCTACTACTTCGGGATGCACAGCGTTCCGGGCGGGGGCCACTGCCACGTGCCGGGCCGCCACTTCCACAACTACCTCCCGAACTACGAGCAGGACGGGTACCTGTGGGATGGCCACTACAACGGCTACGTGTGGCGCGGCGGGGACTACCACCCGGCGAGCCCCAACTACCGCCCGCCCCCGGGCCGGCCGAATGGCCCCGTGCACAGCGCCCAGCCTCCCGCGGGCGTGGCCAACGGCCGTCCGCCCTCCGGCGCCCCGTCCTACACCCCGCCCCCGGGCCAGGTGGCCCCGAGCGGTGGCTACGCCAGCCCGCCCCCGGGCACCGCGACGCCGGGTGGCATCCCCACGCCGCCGTCCGGCTCGGTGATGCCGCCGTCCGGGACGCCCACCCCTCCGGGCGGCGCGTTCTCCCCGCCTCCTCCTGGCTCGGTCAGCCCGCCCCGGGCGCCGGGCACCGCGGTCATTCCCCCCTCTTCCGCGCTGCCCCCCGCCATCGGCACGGTGCAGCCCTCGGCTCCCACCACCCCCGTTGCCCCGCCGAACGTGAACGGTTTCGTGCAGCCCTCGGCCCCGACCACGCCGGTTGCCCCGCCGAACGTGAACGGCTTCGTGCAGCCCTCGGCTCCCACCACCCCCGTTGCCCCGCCGAACGTGAACGGCTTCGTACAGCCGTCGGCCCCGAGCGCGCCGGTTGCGCCCCAGGGCTCGTCCAGCGGCTGGGGCCGGCCGTCCACCCCGGCCATGCCCAGTTCGCCCGGGTATCCGCAGCAGCCGGGCCGGCCGCAGGTGAACGCCCCGTCGGTGCCGGCGCCGCAGCGGCCCAACACCCCGGCCATGCCGTACAAGGTGGACGTCCCGAGCCCGCCTCCGCCGAAGTTCCAGGTGCCGCCCTCGCAGCCTGCGGGGGGACGTGCCCCCATGCCGGCACCCAGCGCGCCCCCGGTGGCCCCGCAGCCCGCCGCGCAGAAGAAGCCCGCACCCCAGCCGCAGCAGCAGACCCCGCCGCCCCCGCCGGCGAGGCCCATGCCTCCGCGCGGCATGCCGGGGCGCTGAAGGGCCCTTCACGTCACGGTTGAACCACGCACCGGCCCCGGGTCAGCCCCGCGGGCCGGTGTTCGTTTCTGGTCAATGGCGCGCCTGTCGGGGCATAACCTCCGTCCGCAGGATCACCCCGGGAGGACCCGTGTTCCACGCCATCCGCCGCGCCGCGCTGCTCTGCTGCTGCCTTCCCACGCTGGCCCACGCCTCGGGGCTCACCTTCGGAGAGAACGGCGCCCGCGCGCTGTCCCTGGGCGGTGCGTTCGCGGGGCAGGCGGATGATCTCACCGCCATCCAGCACAACCCCGCGGGGCTCGCGCTGCAGCGCAAGGGCTTCTCCTTCCTCGTGGACGGGCAGCTGAGCAACCAGGAGGTGACGTTCCAGAAGCGCAATGCCTCCGGCGCAGACGAGGGGAACCTGGTCTCGAACACGGCCGGGCCCTTCCCCACGCCCTTCGTGGCGCTCGGGTACGGGCTCCAGCTGGGCGGGAAGGACTTCACCGTGGCGCTGGGCGCCTACGGTCCGCCGGCGGTGGGCCGCTACGTCTACCCGAGCCCCAACTACGCGCTGAACGAGAGCGGGCGGCTGGTGGAGAACCCGGCCAAGTTCGCACCCCAGCGGTACGCTCTCGTGGAGGCCAACACGCTGCTCGCCTACCCCGGCATCTCGGTGGCGTACCGGGTGCACGAGAGAATCTCCGTGGGCGCGTCCCTGCAGTACGTGTTCAGCGACCTCTACTTCCAGCAGTACCTCACCGCTGCGCCCGAGCTGGGAGATCCCCGCCTGGACGCGAAGGTGGAGGTGAAGATGAAGGGTCGCCCCGGCGTCACGGGAATCCTCGGCGTGATGGCGACGGTGACAGACACGCTGCAGCTGGGCGCCTCGGTGCGGCCGCCGGTGCCGGTGGCGGCGGATGGGCAGCTGGTCATCACGCTCGGGGACCTCATCAAGGACACGGCGAAGGTGAACGGGGACCGCGCCTCGCTGTTCCTGACCATGCCGCTCGAGATCAAGCTGGGCGCCCACTGGAAGCCCCTGCCCGCGCTCGCCGTCAACGTGGACCTGGTCTACGAGGGCTGGGACGCCTTCAGCGACCTGGTCATCCAGCCCAACGGCATCACCCAGCAGGTGGGCAACGGCACGCCCGTGCCGCTCGAGACCATCCGCATCCCCAAGAAGTGGCGCTCCACCTTCGGCGCGCGCGCGGGCGTGGGGTACACGCTGCCCATGGGCCTGCAGGTGCGGGCGGGCGCCCTGTTCGAGCAGCAGGCGTCGGACGACACGTACTTCAACATCGACTTCCCCAACCCGCAGCGGCTCTTCGTGACCGGCGGCGTGGAGTACCCGGTGGGGCCGGTGAACCTGCTGCTGACCGGCGCGTGGACGCCCACCGTGGCGCTGGCGGTGACGGACAGCGCGGTGACGCAGGTGACGAACAACCCGGCGGTGGCAGGCCAGGTGGTGGGCAACGGCGTGTACACGTCCGGCGGGTGGATGGCGTCGCTCGGCGTGCGGGGGAACTTCGGCCCGCAGCGCTGACGCCCGTCAATCCTCGCGGGGGAGGAACGGCTCCATCCCGTCCAGCGTGCTGGTGATGCCGGCGCAGATGTCGTCGAGCGGGAGATCGTTGTCGTCCGTGCCGAATGGATCTTCAATCTCCACGCCGATCTCCTCGATGCCGAAGAACACGAACGCGGTGAAGAACACCGCCGCGGGCGTGGCCCAGCCGAAGCCGTCCACCAGCACGAAGGGCAGCGAGAAGCAGTAGAGCAGCACCGCCCGCCGCAGGTGCACCATGTAGGCGAACGGCATGGGCGTCTTGTGGATGCGCTCGCAGGCCCCGAGGTAGTCCACCAGCTGCTGCACGTTGGCATCCAGCGCCGCCTGCCACACCTCGCCAACGTGGCCGCGGGCACGTGCCTCGGCGAGCAGGGCCGACATCCTCCGGGCCACCGCGAGCGCGACGTGGCCTGCACCGAGCACCTCCTTCACCTCCGCGGAGGGCAGCGCACCGGTGGCCGGCCCCAGGTCTCCCTCGTCCCGGAGCACGCGCTTGACCGCCCACGGGAACGCGGCGGTCCACGCGGCGAGCCGCTTGCGGAGCGCTGCATCCGGCACCGTGGACTGCGCGGCGCGCACCAGGTTGCGCGTCTCGTTGACGATCCCACCCCACAGCTTCCGGCCTTCCCAGAAGCGGTCGTACGAGGAGTTGGTTCGGAAGACGAGCAGCAGCCCGATGGCCACCCCCACGAGAGAGTGCTCCGTGGATGGAAGCGCCAGGCCCCCGAACCGCTTCTGCGCGTACACCACGAGCACGCTCCACAGGACCATGCCGAGCACGCGGGCGGAGATTTCCCGCAGCAGCCCTCCCCGGACGTCCAGGAGGTGCAGCCACCAGTGGTGCGGGTCGTACTTGATGCCCTTGCGGACGCTCACGGAAGTGCCTCGGGGGGAGCGGGCGTGGTAGGAGCCCGTCTCGCCGTAGGACCGGACACTAACCCTGCCCCCGAGGACTTCCATGTTGCGACATGCCTTGTTCGCCGCCGCCTGTGCCGCTGCCCTGTGGGGATGCAGCGGAAGCCCCAGCAAGAGCGACGCGGGGACGGACGCGGGCGAGACGCCCCTGGATCCATCGGTTGTCACCTTCTCCGGCACCGCGGCGGTGCTGCCGGAGGCCGCGGCGTGGCTCACGGACGCGGGCCAGCCCGTGCCCTCGCTGACCGGGGTGTCGCTGCGCGTCGAAGAGCCGTTCCTCATGGGGCTCAACGACAAGGATCCCCGCGCCCTCTTCGGCAGCGTCGCGCTGGACGCCACCGGCACCTTCTCCGTGGATACGGTGGACACGGCAGACGTGGTGGCGGGCGTGGCGGCCGGCTTCCGGGACGAGGTGGATGCCGGCGTGGCGCGGTCCGCCTCCACGCTGTGGGACAAGATCCGCGAGGGCACCATCCCGCTCACGGACGTCTCCGGGACGAAGGCGTGGGCCTTCCCACGGGCCTTCGTGGACCACCTCTCCACCGTCGTGGGCAGCACCACCATCCTCTCGGCGAGTGACAACCTCGGGGACACCCTGCAGGGGACCGGCTTCGCGCTCATCCGCGTGGTGGACGCCGCGGGCAACCCGGTGTCCGGGGCGCAGCTGTCGTTCAGCTGCGGAATCGGCTGCGTGCGCACCACGGAAGCGCAGCTCCAGTACCCGTCTGCGGACTTCTCGTCCGTCACGGGCCAGGCCGAGGGCGGCGCCACGGCGGCGCACGGGCTCGTCCTCTACATCCACAACAACACCCAGGCCCACCAGGTGACGGTGAGCGTGAAGGGACGTCCCGCGTACAAGCAGCACGCCGCCGGCGCCGCTCCCAACGCAGGTCTCTTCGTCACCGTCTCGCCCTGATGCGCCTCTTCGCCATCGGCGACACGCACCTGCCGTCCACGCGCGGCAAGGACATGCACCGGTTCGGCTGGGCGGAGCACCCGCTCCCGCTGCAGCGGGCCTGGGACGCGTTGGTCGCGCCCACGGACGTGGTCATCGTGGCCGGGGACATCAGCTGGGCCACCCGTCCCACGGAGGTGCAGGAGGACCTCGCCTGGCTGCAGGCGCGCCCCGGCCGCAAGGTGCTGCTCAAGGGAAACCACGACTACTGGTGGGGAGACTCCCTCACGCGGCTGAAGAAGCTGCTCGCTCCGTACCCCACGCTCGAGGGGGTGCTGCACAATTGCTCCGTGGAGATGGGGCCGTGGCTCATTGCCGGGACGCGGCTGTGGACCACCCCCGAGGCCCCGCCCATGCCGGGCGGCGAGATGGGAGACGAGCCCGCGGACCAGGCCTACGTGGAGCGCGAGACGCGGCGGCTGCAGCTGTCCATCCAGGACGCGGACGCAAAGCTGAAGGCCCGGCCGGAGCTGAAGAAGGTGGTGGCCGTGCACTTCCCGCCGCTCTACTCGGACGGGGCCTCCACGGCGTTCTCCGCCGTCATCGAGGCGTGGAAGCCGGGCATCTGCGTCTACGGCCACCTCCACGCAGAGGGAATCGCCGCGGGCTTCCAGGGCATGCACGGCGGGGTGCCCTACAAGCTGGTGAGCTGTGACGCGGCCGGGTTCTCCCCGGTGCTGCTCGACGAGGTGTGACACGGCGGCAACCGCCGGCGCGCAGGTCTGCCCGGGCTGCTCGGGCTTCGGGGGCCCCTGCCGGTCTGCAACCCGCCGGCCCGGGCGCGTACGGCCGCAGGGGGCGATGCCAGCGGCCAGCGGGCGTCCCCGGCATGGGGACAGGTATCCACGGGCGCAGTTCCCCGGCAGGTTCTGCCCGAGCGCCCAGGTTCCCCTGGAGCCGTTCAACGGCTGCCGGCCCTGGACTCCAAGGGCGGGAGCGGACGCCCGGCGTCGGCTTGGAGCCCCTGCACCGAACGACCCCGGCGCCCCGGGGCGCAGCCCTCCGGGAGGCGAGCGGCGACCAGCGCCGAGGCCGCTGGCAACCTCCGCGGACGGCGCCCGTGCCTCCTCCCGGCCGTGCCACCACCGCCCCGTCCCGAGGACCGCGCCGCGGCCAGCGCAGGCGAAACCGGGCCACGGCGCGACTTGCGCGGAGGCGGCCGCGGCGCGCTGCGGACGTTGCAGGACATGAACCGTCCGCTGGCCGGGACGGTTTCGGCCTCGTTGGATGGGAGTTGATGCACGTGGAGCAGATGACTCGCATCAACGCCCCTGCCGTGCGGGTGAACGGAATGCTTGCAGCGGGCGCGTTCCTCCCGGATGTTCACGGGTGCATGAATCCCATCGTCACGTCCGTCCTGGTCGCCTCGGCGCTCGCCTTCTTCGCCTACACGATGCTCGGCCGCATGCGGGTGCTCCCCGCTGTGAAGCCGGTGAACCGGTTCGACTCCGTCTCCGACCGGCTCGGGGCGCTGCTCGCCTTCGGGCTCGGGCAGAAGCGCATGGTGGACCCGGAGGAGCGCACCCCCGGCTTCATGCACGTCCTCATCTTCGGCGCCTTCATGACCCTGGGGCTGCGCACGGTGATGCTCGTGGTGATGGGCTTCTCCTCCGGGGCGCTCGAGCTCTTCACCACCCCGGAAGCCGCCTTCTGGAAGGACCACGGGGTGCTGTCCTCGCTCTACGAGGTCTACCTGCTGCTCAAGGACCTCGTGGCCGTGGGCGCCCTGGTGGGCGTGGCCTACTTCTTCTACCTGCGTCTCGTGGTGAAGCCGGACCGGATGACGAAGTCCAACGAGGCGCTGCTCATCCTCGGCTTCATCGGCGGGCTGATGGTGACGGAGTTCCTCTTCGGCGCCGCTCACATGGTGCAGTTGGGGCGGCCCTTCTACGCGGCCGAGCCGGTGACGTCGCTGGTGGCTGCCGGGCTGAAGCCGCTCGGGCTCTCCCCCGGCGCGCTCGGCGTGCTCTCCGCGGCGGGCTTCTGGATCCACCTGCTCATCATCTTCGTATTCCTGAACTTCCTGCCGTACGGGAAGCACTTCCACATCATCACCGGCCTGCCCAACGTCTTCTTCAAGCGGCTCACCCCCTCCGGCGCCCTCCCCACGTCCAACCTGGAGAAGGAGGAGTTCGGCGCGAAGACGGTGAAGGACCTGCACTGGAAGAACATCCTGGACGTCTACAGCTGCACCGAGTGCGGGCGCTGCCAGACCCACTGCCCCACGTACCTGACGGGCAAGCCGCTCACGCACAAGCAGGTGAACCAGGACCTCAAGCAGTGGACCTGGTCCCACCAGTCGGAGCTCGCAACAGGCAAGACGAAGGACGGCAAGGACTGGGAGGTGCCGGGCATCATCGGCGAGGTGCTGAAGGCCGAGACGGTGTGGGCCTGCACCTCCTGCGGCTGGTGTGAGACGGCGTGCCCGGTCTTCATCGAGAACATCCCGCGGCTCATGGAGATGCGCCGGTACAAGGTCCAGGTGGAGGCCGACTTCCCCCCCGAGGCACAGCGCGTGTTCGAGGGGATGGAGCGCCAGGGCAACCCGTGGGGCATCGGCCAGGACAAGCGGGACGAGTGGGCGGAGGACCTGCACCTTCCTACGTGGGGCGACGGCGGCGGCCCGTACGAGTACCTCTTCTTCGTGGGCTGCGCCGGCAGCTACGACGACCGGATGAAGAAGGTCAGCCGCTCCATGGTGCGCATCCTCCGGGAGGCGGGCATCAAGTTCGCGACGCTGTCCAAGCAGGAGGCCTGCACCGGTGACCCGGCGCGGCGACTCGGCAACGAGTACCTGTTCCAGACGCTCGCGAAGACCAACGTCGAGACGATGAACTCGCTCGGGGTGAAGGCGGTCATCACCCAGTGCCCGCACTGCTTCAACACC
>JBDLRJ010000213.1:0-7614 GCA_039800145.1 Pseudomonadota bacterium
AGGCGGAGATCCGCGGCCACCGCCGCACCTACGTGGGCGCCCTGCCCGGCCGGTTCATCCAGTCCATGAAGAAGGCCGGGATGAAGAACCCGGTCATGATGTTGGACGAAATTGACAAGCTGGGGTCCGACTTCCGCGGGGACCCGTCCGCCGCGCTGCTCGAGGTGCTGGACCCGGAGCAGAACAGCACCTTCGCGGACCACTACCTGGACGTGGCGTTCGATCTCTCGAAGGTCATGTTCGTGGCCACGGCCAACCAGCTGGATCCCATCCCCGGCCCGCTCCGGGACCGCATGGAGATCATCGAGCTGTCCGGGTACACGTTCGAGGAGAAGCTCAGCATCGCCCGGGCGCACCTGGTCCCCAAGCAGCTCAAGGAGCACGGGCTCGCGGCGGACCACCTGTCCATCGGTGACAAGGCGCTGATGACGCTCATCACGTCCTACACCCGCGAGGCGGGCGTGCGCGGACTCGAGCGCCGCATCGCCGACGTGTGCCGCGCCGTGGCGGTGGAGTTCGCCTCGGGCAAGACGGACAAGCAGGAGATCACCTCCGAGCGCGTCGTGGAGATCCTCGGGGCCGAGCGCTACTACTCGGAAGTGGCCGAGCGCACCGAGGTGCCGGGCGTGGCCACGGGGCTGGCCTGGACGGCGGTGGGCGGGGATCTTCTCTTCATCGAGGCAACGCGCATGACCGGCAAGGGCGGCCTGACGCTCACCGGCCAGCTCGGGGACGTGATGAAGGAGTCCGCCCAGGCGGCGCTGAGCTACCTGCGCAGCAACGCCGAGCGGCTGGGGATCACCCCCACCTTCCTCGAGAAGACGGACATCCACCTGCACTTCCCGGCGGGCTCCATCCCCAAGGACGGCCCCTCCGCGGGCGTGACGATCCTCACGGCCCTCACCTCCCTGCTCACCGGCATCCGCGTGCGCAGCGATACCGCCATGACCGGCGAGGCCACCCTGCGCGGGCTGGTGCTCCCCGTGGGCGGCATCAAGGAGAAGGTGCTCGCGGCCCACCGCGCCGGCATCAAGCGCGTCATCCTCCCGGAGCGCTGCCGCAAGGATCTCCAGGACGTCCCGGAGCAGGCCCGCAACGAGCTCGAGTTCATCTTCGCCACGAAGATGGACGAGGTGCTCCGCGCGGCCATGGACACGGATCCCTTCAAGAACGTGGTTGCGGTGCCGGCCGCCGAGGCTGCCACCCCCGAGGTCCGCGTCTAGGCATCCCGGGGCCTTTTCCGGCGAGGACCTGGCGGGCGGCTTCCCACGGGGAGGCCGCCCGTCGGCGTTTCAGGGCACGGGTGTCACGGTTTCAGCGTTGCGGATGGCACGGCCGGCTCCTAGCATCCGGCCGGGTGTGGCGCGCCTGTCACGGTTGCGGCGCGGTCACCTGACAGGAGCGTCGGGTACATGGGGAGCGGGACGAAGGGGCTGAAACTCGGTGTCCTGACCGGCGGGGGTGACTGCCCCGGACTCAACGCGCTCATCCGCGCCGTGGTGAAGCGGGGAACGCTGGAGTTCGGGCACGAGTTCGTGGGGATCGCGGACGGCTACCGGGGGCTCATGGAGCCGGGCCTCACCGCCCCGCTCGGGCTCGAGGACATCCGCGGCATCCTTCCGCGCGGCGGCACCATCCTCGGCACCTCCAACAAGGCCAACCCCTTCCTCTGGGCGGAGCAGGAGAACGGCCGCTGGGTGGAGAAGGACCGCTCGGACGTGGCAGTGGCCCGCGTGAAGGAGCTGGGGCTGGACGGTCTCGTCGCCATCGGCGGAGACGGGACGCTCTCTATTGCATACAGGCTGTCGCAGCTGGGCGTGAAGGTGGTGGGCTGCCCCAAGACGATCGACAACGATCTCACCGGCACCGACCAGACCTTCGGCTTCGACACCGCCCGCGCCATCTGCACGGACGCGGTGGACAAGCTGCACACCACCGCCGAGAGCCACGAGCGGGTGATGGTGCTGGAGGTGATGGGGCGCAACGCCGGTTTCCTCGCGCTGGAGAGCGGGATGGCGGGCGGCGCGGACGTCATCCTCATCCCCGAGATCCCGTGGAACGTGGATCCCATCCTCGCCAAGCTGAAGCGCCGGCAGGGGCGCAAGCGGAGCTTCTCCATCATCGTCGTCTCGGAGGGGGCCTTTCCCGCCGGTGGCCAGGTCTCCGTGGTGTCGACGGCCGAGGAGACGCCGGGGCGCGGCGTGGTGCGGCTCGGCGGCGCAGGGAAGCAGGTGGCGGACGCGCTCAGCCAGCACGTGGACGCGGAGATCCGCGTGACGGTGCTCGGCCACCTGCAGCGCGGCGGCGGTCCCACGGCCGCGGACCGGCTGCTCGCCACGCGCTTCGGCGCCAAGGTGATGGACCTCGTTCGGGACGGGCAGTGGGGGCACATGGTGGGGCTGCAGGGACGGGAGATCGTCCCGGTGGCGCTCCAGGCGAGCACCAAGGACCGGAAGGTGGACGTCACCGGGGACCTGGTGCGCTTCGCGCGCAGCATCGGCACGTGCCTCGGGGATTGAGCCAGGACCATGGGATCCCGCCAGGGTGAGATGCTCGGCCGCTACCGCCTCGAGTCCGAACTCGGCTCGGGCGGCATGGCCGTGGTCTACTTGGGCACGGACACGGCGCTGGGACGGCAGGTAGCCGTCAAGGTGCTCCACCCCCACCTGTCGAAGAAGGAGGAGTCTCGCCGGCGCTTCGCGCGCGAGGCCACGGCGGTGGCGCGGCTGCACCACCCCAACATCCTCGAGGTCTACGACTTCTCGGGCGAGGAGGCCCCCGAGGGCTACCTCGTCACCGAGCACATCCGCGGCCGCACGCTGCGCGCCTGGGCCACGGAGGGGGCGTTCGAGCCACCGGAACTGGCGGCGCTGTGTGCCCACGAACTGGCCGCGGCGCTGGCCCACGCGCACGCAGCCGGCGTGGTGCACCGGGATCTCAAGCCGGACAACGTCATGGTGCGCGAGGACGGCGTCCTCAAGCTGATGGACTTCGGCATTGCGCGGATCCTGGACCGCGACGACCGGATGACGGTCACCGGTGCGCTCGTGGGCAGCCCGGCCCACATGGCGCCCGAGATCATCGAGGGACAGGAGGCGGGGGCTGCCGCTGATCTCTTCTCGCTCGGGACGGTGCTGTACCTGCTCGCCACGGGGACCCTGCCCTTCAACGCCCCCAACACCACGGCCACGCTGCACCGGATCCTCGATTGCGCCTACGAGGATCCGCGCCAGGTCCAGCCCTCGGTGTCGGACGATCTTGCAGCCATCATCCAGCGCTGCCTGCAGCGGGATCCGTCCGCCCGGTACCCGGACGCCCCGGCGCTGCGGGATGCCCTCGCGGCGTACCTGGAACCGCTCGGCTTCGAGCGGCCCGGGGAAGAGCTCGCCGCGTTCTTCCGGGATCCCGGCCCGTGGCGCGTCCGCTGCCGCGAGCGGCTCTGCACGGCGCTCGTCCGCCGGGCGGAGCAGGCCCTCGAGCAGGGCGCCACGCCGCGGGCGCTCTCGGCCATCAACCAGGTGCTCGCGCTGGACGCCCAGCATGCACCGGCGCTCGCGCTGCTGGACTCCATGAACCGCCTGCGCGAGCGCGAGCGGAAGGCCCGCGCCCGGTTGCGGTGGGGTGCCTGGGCCGCGGGGGGCGTGGCGCTCTCGCTCGGCGGGCTGTACCTCGCCACCCGGCCGGTGGGCCGGTCCGCCGTCACGCTCCCTGCGCCCGTGGCCTCCGAGGGCGCGCCCGGTGCGGCCGCGGTTTCCAGGGCGGCGCCGGGACCCGTGATCGTGCTCGCCGGGGGACAAGCGGAGGCCCCGGCGCCCGTTGCGAAGGACGCCTCGCCTGTGGCTGCGGGGCCACCGCCGGGTGCCAGGACTCCCCCGGTCCGGGCGCCGGCCCTGCCGCCCGCGACCGCCCGTTCCCCGGACGCACCGTTGACGACGCCCAGCACCGACGGCAGGCGTCCGGGGGGCACCGAGCAGGCCCCGGGGCGCCCCGTCCCGGCGCCCACGCCCGGCCCTGGCCGCGCGTCCCTCGGCCCCGTGGCCTTCACCGTCCAGGTGCGCCCCTTCGGCACGGTGCAGGTGGACGAGGGGCCGGTGACGCCGCAGGCGCTCGCACGGCACGAACTCCAGGCCACGCCGGGCGTCCACCAACTCCGGGTGAGCTGCCCTGAACTCTGTGACGACGTGGTGCACCGCGTGGAGCTCACGGGCGACCCGGGGCAGACCCTGCTGCTCGGCGCACGGCCCCGCGCGGCCCGGCTCTCGTTCGACTTTCAACCCAGGGACGCGCGCGTGACGGTGCTGGGCGAAACGCGGAGCGCGGGCGAGTCACTCGCAGCCCCGTTCGTGGTCCCCGGCACGGTGGGCGCCCGCAAGCTCGAGCACGAGGTGGCGTGGGAGGTGAGCCGCCCCGGCTACGCCACCCAGCGCGGGGTGACGGTGCTCAAGCCCGGGGAGCCCCGGGTCCTCAAGGGAACCCTGCTCGCCGAGGGGCTGCAAGCGGGTGGTGGAGGGCCGGCCCGGTGAGTGCCCTGCTCCGCGCCCTGGCGGTCGGCTGCGTCCTTTCCGCCGCCGCGGCGCTCGCCGAGGGCGCGACCAGCCCCGAGGCCGTGTCCATCCGCGGCGACTACGAGCTGGGCCGCTTCGAGCAGGCGCTGGAGCGCGCGCGCGCGCGGCTGGGCCAGTCGGACCTCGCGGAAGCCGAGCAGTTGGACTTGAACCAACTTGCAGGGCTCTCCGCCTTCAACCTCGGGCGGCAGGCGGACGCCGAGCGCCACCTCGCGGCCGTGCTGCGCCTGGACCCGGACCACGCGCTGGATCCCTTCCAGGTGCCGCCTCCGGCCATCCAGCTGTTCGAGCGGCTGCGCCAGGAACTGGCCCCCACGCTGGAGACGGTGCGCTACGAGCGGAAGCTGCGGACCGAGCGGCTCCAGCGCGAGGCCGAGGCGCGGGCCGCGGCGGAGGCGGAGTCTGCCCGGCGCGCGGCGGAGAGCCGGGCGGCCGAGGCGGCGGCGCGCGCGGTGGGGAACCGGAGCTTCCTCGTCAATTTTGTTCCATTTGGTGCGGGGCAGTTCCAGCAGGGGCGCGTCCGCGCCGGCGTGGCCTTCGCCGCCACGGAAGGCGTGCTCGCCGCGGTCTCTGCGTACGGCTTCTGGCGCTATGCCTCCCTGCTCACCACCCGGACGGTGGTGATCGACAACCGCCAGGCGCCGGGGGAACGCTACACCCTGGCCGAGCGGGGCATTCCCATCACGCAGGCAGGCGAGGCGGAGCTGTACCGGTGGATGCAGTGGGGCGCAGGCGTGGCCTTCTACGCCGCCTGGGCCGCCGGCGCCGTGGACGCGGTCCTGCACCACGGTGATCCGCCGCCCGTCACCCTCCAACTCCTTCCCCTCCCCGGGGGGGCCTCCGCCGGGCTCACCGCGCGCTTCTGACTTCGGATCTCTCCATGGCCTCGCTCACGCTCAAGACGCCGGACGGACGGATCAAGGCCGTCACGCTGGTCAAGCCGCTCACCGTCATCGGCCGTGGCCCCGGCAACGACATCCCGCTGGACGATCCCCGCCTCCCGGAGACGGCGCTGCTGGTCCACCGGGACCGCCAGGGCTTCCTGCTCCGCAGCGCAGGCCACGTGGACTTCACGGTCAACGGCAAGCGCAAGACGGAGCACCTGCTCACGCCCGCGGACGCGGTGCGCGTGGCGGACACCGAGCTCACCTTCTCGCGCGAGGACGCCCCGCGCGCCGTGCCCGCGCTTGCCAGCACCGCGGGCACCTCTGATCCCGAGGCCCACACCAGCGAGGTGACGGGCGTGCTCGCGCGCGAGCACGGCTTCCTGGCGCGCCTCGCCGCGTTCAGCGAGCAGCTCGCCGGCGTGTACGACGTGGCGCAGGTGCTGGAAGCGCTCATGGACGAGGCGGTGGCACTCACCCGCGCGGACAAGGGCTTCCTCCTCCTGCTCGAGGGCAGTGAGCCCCGGGTGCGCGTGGCCCGCAACCTGGACCGCGAGAACCTCGAGGAGGGACTGGAGCGGCTCTCGGACTCCATCGTCCGGAAGGTCTTCCAGACGGGCCAGCCGGTCATCCTCTCCAACGCGCTGGACGACCCGGAGTTCAAGAGCTCCGAGTCCGTGGTGAACCTCCGGCTGCTGTCCGTGATGTGCGTCCCGCTGAAGCACAAGGGGGAGCTCATCGGCCTCATCTACGTGGGGAACGACAAGCTGAGGGATCGCTTCGAACCGCGCGCGCGGGACATGCTGATGGTGCTCGCCGCGCAGGCCTCGCTCATCCTGAAGAACGCCCTGCTGGTCAACGAGCTCATGGTGGACAACCGCGCGCTGCGCACGCGGCTGGAGGATCACCGGTTCGGGGACCTCATCGGCAGCTGCGCAGGGATGCGCGAGGTCTTCAGGAAGATCGAGAAAGTCGCGCAGGCGGACATCACGGTGCTCATCACCGGCGAGTCCGGCACGGGCAAGGAGCTCATCGCCCGGGAAGTCCACCGCCGCTCCCCGCGCGCGCAGGGGCCGTTCGTGGCCATCAACTGCGGCGCCATCCCGGAGAACCTGCTCGAGAGCGAGCTGTTCGGCCACGTGAAGGGGGCCTTCACCGGGGCCGTGGCTGCGCGGCAGGGAAAGTTCCAGGCGGCCATCGGCGGGACGCTCTTCCTGGACGAGGTGGGCGACATGCCGGCGGCGCTCCAGGTGAAGCTGCTGCGCGCGCTCCAGGAGAAGGTCGTCTACCGCGTGGGCGAGAACCGGCCGGAGCCCGTCAACATCCGCGTGGTGGCCGCCACGCACCGGACGCTCGAGCACGAGGTGAAGAAGGGCACCTTCCGCGAGGATCTCTACTACCGCATCAACACCGTCACGCTGCACCTGCCTGCGCTGCGGGACCGCGGGGACGACGTGGAGCTGGTGGCCTCCTACCTGATCAAGAAGTTCAGCGCCGAGTTCAACCCGCGGATCACCGGGTTCCGGTCAGACGCCCTGCTCGCGCTGCGCAAGCACCGCTGGCCCGGGAACATCCGCGAACTGGAGAACCGCATCAAGAAGGCGCTCGTCCTCGCGGACGGTGCGCAGCTGACCGCCACGGACCTGGACCTGGAACCGGAGTCGCTCGACAGCATCCTCCCGCTCACCGAGGCCATGGAGAACTTCCGCCGCAGCTACATCGACAAGGTGCTGCGGCTGAACGATCACAACCGCACCAAGACGGCGGACGACCTCGGGGTGAACCCCCGCACCATCTTCCGCCACCTCGAGAAGCTCGAGGCGGAGCGGCGCGGTGATGCCACGGTGCCCGCGGACGGTGCCGAGTACGACGAGGACGGCGCGCCATGACACCGCTGTCAGGGCGCGGAGAGGGGCCGCCTCCTGCGCCCCCCGCAATTCCAGCCCCTTGGCGCGCAGCGCGCGTGGCAAGGGGTTTGCTGACGCCCGCGCTGCTCGCCGTGATCTCCGCCAGCACCAGCGCCTGCCTCATTCCCCAGGACGACACCCTCCTGGGCCCCCTCCCCGCGGCCCTCAACCGCCCCCCCCGCTTCCTCGAGGACAACCTCGTCCCGAGCACCGGCATCACCCCGGTGTCCAACGGCGCCGGGTGCGAGCAGCAGTTCA
>JBDLRJ010000214.1:0-2772 GCA_039800145.1 Pseudomonadota bacterium
TGCCGCCCCACGCACCGGGGGCGAGGACCATGAGCGGAAGCAGGCACGCAAGGCCCAGCACGGCAAGGAGTGTCCGGCGATTGGGCACGCCGTTCGGTACGACGAGCGCCAAGGCGGCCCCCAGTGCAAGGGCGTCCAACCGCAGCGGCGTGGAGAACGGCAGCGGTTCCACATCCACTGCAGGCTGGAACGCCACCGCGCGGAGCAGCGGAGAGCCCACGATGACGACGGCGAGCACCGGCAGCCGCGCACGCGGTTTCAGCCAGAGGAGCCCCGGCAGCAGGACGTAGAAGTGGAACTCCACCGCGAGCGACCAGGTGTGCAGCCACATCCGGCCGAGCTGGTTCTGGAGCATCAGCACTTCGCCCACGACGCGGTTCCACGGAAGCGGCGCGTGGATGATCGCCCGCACGGCGAGCGTGACGAGCCAGAGGACGGCGAGCGGTGGCAACAGGCGCGCGAGCCTGCGGGCGAGGTGACGGCCCACGTCCACGCGCCCCTCCCTCTCCGCTTCCTCCAGCAGCGCCGAGGTGACGAGGTACCCGCTCAAGACGAAGAACAGCTCCACGCCAGCCCAACCCACGGTGCGGAGCGGACGAAGCAGCGGCTCAAGTACACCCGCGTCTGCGCAGGCGTGGTGGCACAGCACCAGGAGCACGGCGAGCCCACGCAGCACGTCCAGCCAGGGGCGGTGCGACGGGGGGGCTGGCGAGCGCATGGCAGCCCTGGGACCTTACGCTAAGTTGCGCGGTCTCCGTGTCTCGCCGGGAACGCACACTCCGCGCCGCGCTGCTCTCGTGGCTCCAGACCCTCGCCGCGCTGGCCGCGGGCTTCTGGGTCACGCGGTTGATGGTGGACCGGCTCGGCGAGACGCCCTACGCGCTCTACGTGGGCGTGAGCACCCTGCTCGGGTGGGCCAGCCTCGCGGACCTCGGACTGCTCGCCACGGTGCCCTGGCTCGTGGCGGAGTCCACCGCAGACAAGGTGCGACTGGGGCGGATGGTGGGAGCCTCCGCGTGGGGGATGGCCGGGGGGACCGTGCTGTACGCGGGGCTGGGGCTCTGGCTCTGGCTCCGCGGGCCGGAGCTGCTGGAGCTGCCTCCACCCCAGGCCGCCGCAGCGAGGGACGCGCTGGCCGTGGGACTGGCGCTCGGACTGCTGGGCTTTCCGCTGCGCCTCGCAGGTGCCGTGCTCGCGGGGCTGCAGGATGTGTCGTTCGTGGGCGGGGCGGCCATCCTGCAGGTGCTCGGGACGAGCGCGCTCACCGCGGCGCTGCTGCTCGCCGGCCAGGGCCTCCCGGGAGCGGTGCTCGGACTCGCGCTCCCGCCGCTCGCCGTGGGGCTCGCCTCCGCGGTCCGCCTCCGCACCGTCGCACGCACCGAGGGGCTGACTCCTTTGCGCCCCGGACGCGAGGAGTTCCTCTCGCTCGCGCGCTCCGCGGCGGCCGCGGCCTTCTCGACGACAGGCTGGCAGCTCACCACCGGGGCCCAGGCGCTCGCGCTGTCCAGGGCAGGGAACCTCGAGGCCGTGGCGCAGCTCGCCATCACCTCGCGGCTGCCGCTCATGCTGATGCAGCAGGCGTGGACGCTGCCGGACGCCGCCCTCGTGGGCCTGGCACAGCTCAAGGGAGAAGGGCTCCGCGCGCGTGCGAAGTCCGTCGTGGGGACACTGCTGCAATTCCAGGCGCTCATGGCCGTGGGGGTGACAGCCTTCGTGCTCGCGCTCAACCCGGCCTTCGTGCGCGCCTGGGTGGGACCGCTGCGCTACGGCGGGGATGCCATGAACGCCGGCATCGCGCTGCACGTGGCGGTGCAATGCGCGGTGCATGCGCTGGTGACCCCCGCCGCGGTGCTGGGCAATCGTCTCTCCGTTGGGGTCGCCACGCTGTTGGGGGGCGTGGCGGTGCTCGCGGCCTCTCTCGTGGCCGGCCCGAGGGGTGCCACCGCGGTGCTGCTGGCCACGGCCGGGTGTGCGCTGCTGACCACCGTGCCTGCCGGGGCGGCGATGCTGAGGGCTGCCTTCGAGGGGCTTCCCTCCTCGGGCCAGGGACGCGCGTGGGGGATGCATGCGGCGTGGCGCTTCGCGGCCGTGCTCGGGCTCGCGTGGCCGGTGCAGCGCGCGCTGTCGGAGCGGCGGGACGTCCCGGCGCTGCTGCTCGCGGGCGCCGCCTGTGGCGTGGCCTTCCTGCTGCTCACGCGCTCACTCTGGGAGGGGATGCCCCTGTCCGAGCGGCAGCGCGGGTTGCTGCGGCGGATGCGGCTCGTCGGCTGACGTCAGCGATGCGCGGTGCTCAGCCAGAGCCCACCAGTCGGCGGAACTCCGACTCCACGTTTGGGGCGACGAAGACAAAGTCACCGAAGCTGCCAGGCGCTGCGGTTTCGAGGGGTGCGAGCGCGTCACCGTTCGCCATCCAGCCCCGGTAGCCCAACGACAGCAGCGCCCTCTCCGGCTCGGCCCCGCGCTTCATCTCCACGAACCACGCCTCCACGCGGTGTGCGGCGAGCGCCTCGCCCATCCCCCGCACCATGCGGTCCTCCACGCCTTCCACGTCCACCTTGGCGAGCCGGACCCGTGGGATGCCGCGCGCCTCGAGCACCGCGCGCAAGGTGACGGTCTCCACCTCGAGGGCGTGGTCCTCGCGCGTGCCGTGGGCACCCGCGAGCAGGGACGACGTACCCGAGTTGCGTGGATCCAACGAGGGGAAGAAGCGAACGCGCGCACCGTCCTCGTCTGCCACCGCGCGCTCGTCCAACGTGATGCGCGGCGACAGCG
>JBDLRJ010000215.1:0-10210 GCA_039800145.1 Pseudomonadota bacterium
CCCGGCGCGGCGACTCGGCAACGAGTACCTGTTCCAGACGCTCGCGAAGACCAACGTCGAGACGATGAACTCGCTCGGGGTGAAGGCGGTCATCACCCAGTGCCCGCACTGCTTCAACACCATCAAGAACGAGTACCCGGACTTCGGCGGCAAGTACGAGGTGTGGAACCACACCGAGTTCATCAACCACCTGCTCCAGGCCAAGCGCATCAAGCTGGGCAAGGTGATGAACGCGCAGCTCACGTACCACGATCCCTGCTACCTCGGCCGCCACAACGGCGTGTACGACGCGCCCCGCGAGGCGCTCGCGGCCATCCCCGGCCTGCAGGTGGTGGAGATGCAGCGGTCCAAGCGCGAGTCGTTCTGCTGCGGCGCGGGCGGCGGCCGGATGTGGCTCGAGGAGCACGAGGGCACGCGCATCAACCACGCGCGGGTGAACGAAATTGCGCTCACGCTCCAGCACGCGAAGGACCCCTCCACGCCCTTCCCGAGCGCCACGGACAAGCAGAAGCCCGGGCAGGTGGGCGACTACAAGGGGCCCGCCGAGGGTCTCGTGGCCGTGGCCTGTCCCTTCTGCCACACCATGGTGCGGGACGGCATGAACGACACCAACCGCCAGGACACCGTCAAGGTGAAGGACGTGGCGGAGCTGGTGGCGGACGCGCTCGAGTCCTCCACGCCGGCCGAGGCCCCCAAGGCCGAGGGCTGAACCGCCGCCGCGCCAGGGACAGGCAAACGGGGTGCCCGTGGTACAGGGTGCCCCGTTTCCGTCCTGGACATCGCGCCCCCCGGTCCGAGACAGGACCTCCGAGGGCATGGTGATTCCGCGGCCCGCCGTGCGGCTTCGAAGTTTCTCGGGAAATCCCGCCGCGCCCTGCCGCAGGTCGGGGCATGGAACAGGAACACGGCGACGAGGGGGAGACCGGGACCATCATCCCGCTCGGGCAGCGGCGGCGCGCCCCCGGCGCACGGCTTGCCGAGGGAAACTTCACCTCCTGCAGCTGCGACGGGGAGCCCCTCACCCTGCAGCTCCGGGAGACCTTCCTGCCGTGTCCCGGTGCATGCCGGGCCGTCGGAGGGGATCCACGCCGTGCCGGGCCCTCCGTTGCACTCGCCCGCTGTGGCCACGTCACGACCGGCTGGACCTCCATCATGGACGACGGGTCCATCGCGGAGCGGCTGCGGATCCGCTGCGTGGAGGACGACAGGGGGAATGACCCAAACCACCTCTGGGGACGCCTCTGTGACGGCCCTCCCGGCAAGCCGGTCCAGGGGGACGCGCTCCGTCAGTGCGCATTCCGACCCATCGTGATCAGTCGTTCCGACGACGTGATCACCCATTCCGATGCATCGTGATCACCCCGGAGGACCGGGAGATGGCGGGCCTCCCCGCAGCCGAGGGACGGGTCCTTCGTCACCCGCCGCGGAGCACTGGCCGTCGCGAGCGGCTGGGGCACCTTCTGCGCGGTGAACGTGCCGGAGCGTGGGTACCGGGTGCACCTGCAGCCGCTCGGGCTGACCTACGAGCAGGGCGTGGTCCGCGGCGCACTGCCCGCCCAGCTCGAGGGGACAGGAGTGAGTCTTTCCCTCCACCGAACAGCCTGGATGGGCGCGTTCGAGGCCTGGATGGGCGGCTAAGGGCCTTACGGACAGGACGGCGTCAGGACGACGAGCTTCCCGTCCGGCGTCCCGTTGGGGCCACCGCCCGTGAGGGCCACACCCGAGCCGTAGGGACCTGCCACGGCATACCCGCGGCGCTCGGGGGCGCTGCCGGGGACGAAGCGCTCGGCCACCGGGTCGAACCACTCGGGGGCGGGGGAGAAGGTGCCCGCGTCGTCCACGTACACCCAGTCGTTGGGGGCGCGGGCGGCGCGGGGCTTCCCCTTGGCCACCTGCATGCTGCCGACCTCCCGAAGGTCCACCACCCCGGCACGCACCTGCACCAGGAACGCGCGCGCCGACACCTGGGTCCCACCGCGGCTTCCTCCCACCACCAGCACCCGGCCGTCCGCGAGCGCCACCACCGCGGGCTCGGCGAGCGCGAGCGGCAGCGGCGGCCCCTCCCGCACGACGCCGGAGGAGGACAGCAGCGAGGTGCGCTCGGTGGGTGACCCGGCAGGACCGCCCACGAACAGGATCTCGTCCCCGAGCCGGACCGCCGCGCGCCCATGGCGTCCAGACAGCTCTCCCGAGCCGCTCGCCGTCCCCGGGCTCCCGGAGATTTCAAGGGACACCCACGTGGAGAGCGGCCCCGCGGACGCAGGCGGGAGTGACAACTCGCCGCCCGCCAGGACCAAGCCACCGAAGGCCTCCACCGCGCCCGCCCCCACGGCGTGCAGCGGGGTGGACACCGGCACGGCGGCCATGTCCCCCGAGGACTGCAGCAGCTCCATCGAGGCCACGTCTCCGCCCGCGGCATCCACGCCGCCGGCCACGGCCATTCCACCGTCCGCGAGCGCCACCACGGAGAACCCGTCCCGCACCTCGTCCAGTGCACGCGTGACCAGCGGGAGCGAGAGATCGAACAGCTCCACCGTCCCCACGAGCGCCCCGTCCGTCCCCTTGCCCCCGAGCGTCGCCAGCCGCCCGTCCGCGAGCACCACCGCGCTCGGGTCCACGCGCGGCGCGAAGTTGGTCCACTCCGCCGCCACCCCCACCACGCCCCCCGCGCAGCCGCAGCGCCCGGCCTGGCAGGTCATCCCGCCGGACTGGCACTTGCGGGCGTCGCAGTCCGGGTCCGCGCAGTCCGTCTTTCCGTCTCCGTCGTCGTCCAGCGCGTTGTCACAGAGTTCCCGGACGGGCGGGAGCTTCTCTCCCTCGGCGGCTTCCAGCGTCAGCTTGAGCGAAGCCCCCTGGTCCCCCTTCAGCGCGGTGAGGCCACTCGCGGTGGAGACGGCCTCGCCCCCCTTCGTGGCGCTCGCCACGATCTCCAACTCCGTGCCCTCCGCCGTGGACTCTCCCGAGACGAAGTTCACCCGCAGGGGGAAGCGCAGCTCCGGCCCCTGGAACACCTCGGTGCGAAGCGCCGGGCTGCCCGGCAGCTTCGGGTACCGTGCAATGACATCCACCCGGTCCAGGTCCACGCCCGGCTGCAGCGACGAGTTCACCTCCACCTGCACCCCACCGGGAGAGGGCGCGTGGCAGCCCACGCCGAGCGCGAGCAGGGCCATCAGGGTCAACGGGAGAACGGGGCGAGCCACGGCGCGCATCCTACACGGTTGATCATTTCTGCGGAGGCGCAGGTTGGGGCTATGCTCTCCAGCCAGTCCATCTTCGTTCATGAGCAACCCTCTCCCCCCGCTGGTCCCTGACAGCTTCAGTGGCCGGCGGCTCGGAAAATACGAGATCGTCTGCCGGCTCTCCACCGGTGGGATGTCCGTCATCTTCCTCGCGTTCACGCGGGGCGTGAGCGGCTTCCGCAAGTACGTGGTGCTCAAGCAGATCCTCCCGGACGTGAAAGGCGAGGACGAGTTCGTCCGGATGTTCCTGGACGAGGCGAAAATTACAGCCGCGTTCAACCACCCCCACATCGCCCAGGTGTTCGACCTGGACGTGGCCGAGGGGGAGCTGTTCCTCACCATGGAGTTCGTCCCGGGGGCCACGCTCGTGGAGGTGGCGAGGGCCTGCCGCGCGGCGCGCGAGCCCATCCCCATGGGGCTGACGCTCCAGTCCGTTCGGGACACGGCGGTGGCGCTGCACTACGCGCACACCTTCACGGATCCTTTCGGCAATCCTCAGCCGGTCATCCACCGGGACATCGCCGAGAAGAACATCATGGTGACGTACGAGGGCGTCACCAAGCTCCTGGACTTCGGCATTGCCAAGTCGCTGAAGGGCCACTCCCGCACCTCGGTGGGGATGGTGAAGGGAACGTCCGGGTACATGTCCCCGGAGCAGATCCGCGGCGAGAAGCTGGACGCCCGCACCGACATCTTCTCGCTCGGCGTGGTGCTGCACGAGCTGCTCACCGGGGTGCGCCTGTTCGCCGCCCGCTCCACGGAGGAGGCGCTCGTGGCGCCCCTGCAGCAGGTGGTGGAGCCCCCCTCGAGGCAGAACCCGGAGGTGCGTCCGGAGTTGGACGCCGTGGTGATGCGCTGCCTCGAGCGCGACCGGGCCGCGCGCTACGGGACGGCGCTGGAGCTGGCGCGGGCGCTCGAGCGCGCCGTGCAGCCGGGGTCGCTCTGGCACCCGGAGGAATCCGCTGCCTTCATGCAGCGCATCTTCGCGGAGCGCCGAGAGCAGACGCGCGCTCTGCTCTCCTCGAGCGCCGCCCCGAGCCCCTCGGAGATGCACGCCGCGGTGCCCGGTACGTCCACGCCGAGGCCTGCGCCCGCCCCTGAAACCGCGGCCGTCACGGCCCCCCTCCCCAGCCAGGACCCGGAGCTGGAGCCCGGAAGTGGCGGCGGCTACGACGACGACGAGCTGCCCGAGGAGCCCGGGGCTGGCCCGGCCCTGTCCTCCTCGGAGAACTCCCTTGCTTCCGGGGTGACGGGGCCCACCCAGGCGCCGGTCAACCGGCCCACGCCGGGCATCAAGCGCCGCACCTCGCCGGCACGTCCCGTGGTCCGCACGGCACAGCCCGCGCGGGCCGACAGCCCGCCCCCGTCCCCTGCCGCCGCCCCAGCGGCCTCTGCGCCTCCCGCCGGGGAGCAGAAGGCGGGCGTGGGGCTCTACGTGGGCCTCGGCCTGGCAGTGCTCGCCGTCTTCGGCGCGGTGGGATGGCTGCTGTTCTCCAGCGACCCCGAGCCCACCGCGGCTCGCCCGCCCCAGCCACCTGCCCGGCCCGAGCCGAAGCCTTCACCGCTCCCAGCCCGTCCGGCGCAGCCGGAGCCCAGCCCCCTCCCGGTCCAGCCCCCGGTCGCGGCCGTCCCCGAGCCGGCCCCGGCGGACGCAGGCACCCTCGGGGCACAGGCCCAACAGGCCCCCGACGCAGGCCCGGTGGCGCCTCCTCCCCCCGAGCCGCCCGTGGACGCGGGCCTCCCCGCGCCCCCACCCGAGCCCACCCCCTCCCAGCCGGCGCCGCCGCCATCCCAGGTCCCACCCGCCACGCCGCGGCCGAAGCCCGCTCCCCAGCAGCCTTCCCCCGTTGCCGCGCCCCGGACGCCGAAGCGCCCCGGACCCTCGACCCTGACGGGAGACGGCTCGGGCTTCCTCACCATCGTCACCGTCCCGGCGGAGTTGAAGGTGATGCTCGGGACCCGGGTGCTCGGGGAGACGCCCCTGGTGAAGGTCCCCCTGCCCGAGGGCACCCACCAACTCCGCCTGGTCGCCGGGGATGGGCAGGCGACGAACCTGTCCGTCAGCATCCGGGACGGCGAGGTGACAGCGGTGCGAAAGACGCTCACCGGCGGCGAGTAGCGCTAGTATGCGCCCCATGCGCGCGCTGACCCTCCTGTCCCTGCTGCTCCTCCCCGTGGTGGCTTCCGCCGGAGACGTTCCCCGCCGGATGACGTGGCACGGACGCCTCGCACGCACGGACGGCACGCCGGAGACCAACCCGCAGTCGCTGAAGTTCGCGCTGTACGCGAGCCCCTCCGGCGGCTCGCCGCTCTGGGAGGAGACGCTCCAGAACGTTCCGGTCTCCAACGGCTACTACGCGGTGGTGCTGGGCCAGGCCACGCCGCTCCCGCTCACGGCGTTGAACGGACAGGATCTCTACCTTGGACTCGCGCTCAACGGCGGTGCCGAGCAGCAGCCCCGCGTGCGCGTGGCCTCCGTGCCGTACGCGCTCAAGGCCTCGGACGCGCACACGCTGGACGGTCGGCAGGCTGCCGATTTCGCGCTCACGGCGCACGGTCACGCGGATGCCACCACCTCCGCGCCAGGGTTCATGTCCGCGGCCGACAAGTCGAAGCTGGACGGGCTGAACACGACGGGCTTCGCGGCAACTTCGCACTCCCATGCGAACGCCACCACCTCCGCGCCAGGGTTCATGTCCGCGGCCGACAAGTCGAAGCTGGACGGGCTGAATACGACGAACTTCGCGGCAACTTCGCACTCCCATGTGAACGCCACCACCTCCGCCTCGGGCTTCATGTCCTCGGCCGACAAGTCGAAGTTGGATGGGCTGAACAGCGCCAACTACGCCCCGGTCAACCACACGCACACCACGCCGAACCCCATCTGCGTGTACCGGCGGGAGACGAGGCCGGGAACCCAGGTGGCGACCGTGCTGTGCAACACCAACGAGGCCATGATGGGCGGCGGCTGTGCCATGGACACCGGCACGGCTGAAGGCGGCGTGGAGCAGGACTTCAGTGGGATGACCGCCACCGCCTCGGGCACGGGCGGGATGGGGATGGTCTGCAGGGGCAGGGGCGGCGGCGGGAACGTGGTCCAGGCGTGGGTGACGTGCTGCCGGTGGCCTTAGCAGGACGCTAGTGGACGCCGTCCCCGGCGCCCACGAACCCAATCCCCAGCGCCCCCGGCTGTCCACCCACCGTGTCCGCAGCGGGGACGAGACCGCCTGCCACCGAGCGCGTGGGCGGCAGGCAGAGTCCGCCGCGGCACTGCTCGCCCGGCGCGCAGCTTCCCCCGTCCGCACAGGACACGGCACCACACGCGCCGCCGCGGCACACAGTCCCCGCGGGGCAGGTGGTGACCGCGGCGCAGCTGTCCGTGGACGCGAGGCAGCTGCCCTGCGCGCACACCTCCGAGGCGCGGCAGGTGGCATCCATGCCGCACGGCACCTCCACGCACTGGCCCGTGCGGCAGACCGTCTTCTCCGGGCAGGAGATGCCGGCGCAGGGGTCCACGGGGCGGCAGCGGCCCGCGGCGGCATCACACACCTCGAGCACCGGGCGGCACTGCTTGTCCGCCGTGCAGGGCACCTGCACGCAGCCCACGGCGGGGCGGCAGACGGACGTGGCCGGGCAGGAGACGCCGCGGCACAGGTCCCTCACGCAACGCCCGTCCACGCAGCCTTCCGTGGGCTCGCACCCGGTGTCGTCGTTGCACAGCACCGTGGCGCAGGAGCCCTCGCGGCAGCGCTGGAGCGGATCGCACGTGACGCCGAGGCAGCGCGGGTGGACGCACGCCCCGAGCTCGCACACGCGCCCCACGCCGCACGGGGTGTCCCCGCAGTGGTTGGCCATGCAGCGCCCCTCCACGCACGCCTGGTCATCCGGGCACGAGATGCCCTGGCAGAGGTCCGGCGGCGTGAGCGGCTTCGGGGGACTGGAGCAGCCCGCGGCCAGGGCCACGGCCGCGGCGAGCAGCCCTGCGCGCAGCCCCCTCATGGCAGCGTCCCCGTGCGGTCCGCCTGCGGGAGGTTCAGCTCCACGGGGCGGGTGACGTACCAGGCCGCGGCCACGCCGCCGCCCACCACCACGGCCGTCCCCACGAGCCACCAGGGCCAGGCGGGCGCGCGCTCCTCTTCCATCACCGCCGCGTCGGGCTTCGGGGTGCGTCCCGTCTTCGCGTTGACGTCGTCCATCACGGCCTTCACCGCGACGGCCGAGCGAACCACGGCGCCCAGCTCCTTCGGGGCCGCCTGCGTGCCCACCTCGAACAGCACGCCCTCCCATCCGTCCACCACCTGGAGGAACGCCTCGATGTCCTCTCCCGGCGGCGTCTTCACCGTGAGCTGCTTGTCCAGGTTGCCGCTCGCGAGCTTGTACTCGCCGGTCCCCTTCACGCGCCAGCGCACGCGCAGCTCCTGCGCCAGCCCGGAACGGTCGGTGTAGTTCGCCTGCAGGTCCCCGCTGCGGCTCCGGTTGAGCGACGGCGGGCTGCGCTTGCTGCGCATGGAGCGCTTGGCGTCCTCCATGGGACGGGTGATGCGCGCGCCCAGCTTGGAGTCCACCGTGGCCTCGGGGTCCAGCAGCAGCAGCTTCATGAAGGCGTCCGTCGCCTCCAGGCCGTCGCCCGTGTACGCGCGGCAGAGGCCGAGCCCCTTCCACGCCGCGATGCGCTCTGCCCGGCTCGCGGGCAGCTTCAGCGCATCCTCGTAGTGGCGCACGGCTTCGTCGAAGGAGAGCGCGTCGAAGGCGGCATGGGCCTTGGCGAGCTTCTCGGCGGCGGTGGGGGCTGCGAGCGCGGGGAAGGCCATCAGCGCGAGCAGGAGAAGGTGGGCTTTCACGGTGTTGGGCATCCTAGCCCGGGCGCGCCCCGTCGCGCACTGCGGGTTCTCCTGTTCAAGAGAGGAGAGAATTTGAAGAAGACGTAGAAGGGGGCGCGAAGTTGGGGAGAACAGGACAAGTGCGCGGATCCACGGGGCCGTCTTGCGCCGGACGGTGTGGACAAACCGTTGGATGTTCCACCGTCCTCCACAGGGGGACGTGAACCACCCCACGGTCCACAGGACGCGGCGGACAGTTCCGCTGCCTTCCACAGGACAGTCCACAGGACGCGGGGTGCAGGAAACGAAAACGGGCCCCCGAAGGGGCCCGCGCGGGTGCAGCACCGGGGAGGAGAACGAGCGGCCAGGACGTTCAGGCGCCGAGCCGCTGCTCGAGCTCCGCGAGTTCCGAGCGAACGCGCGCGTCCGACTCGCGCTGGGCCTCCACCTTGCGGACGGCGGAGATGACGGTGGAGTGATCTTTCCGGAACTGCTGGCCAATCTCCGGGAACGAGCTGCGCGTCAGCTTCCGCGAGAGGTACATGGCCACCGCGCGCGCGTGGGCCACCTGCTTCACGCGCTTGTCCTGGCGCAGCTCCTCCACGGGCACCTTGTAGAAGCGGGCCACTTCCTTCTGGATGGTGTCCACGTCCAGCACCCGCGCCTGGGGCAGCACGTCCCTCAGCACCTGCGCGGCGAACTCCTCGGTGATGGGCTGCCCGGTGAGGCTGTGCACCGCCTCCACCTTCATGAGCGCCCCTTCCAGCTCCCGCACGTTCCGCAGCACGTGCCGGGCGATGAAGGTGGCCACGCTGTCCGGCAGCGGGATGTCGTCCCGCTCCGCCTTCTTCTGGAGGATGGCCACGCGCGTCTCGAGCGTGGGCTCGTGGATGTCCGTGATGAGCCCCATGGCAAAGCGGCTGCGGAGCCGCTCCTCGAGGCCGGGGATTTCAGACGGCACCGTGTCCGAGGTGAGGACGATTCCGCGCGACAGCTCGTGCAGCGCGTTGAAGGTGTGGAAGAACTCCTTCTGCGTCTCTTCCTTCTTCCCGAGGAACTGCACGTCGTCCAGGAGCAGCAGGTCGCACTCGTCCCGGAACTTCCGCCGGAACTCGCTCATCCGGTGGTCTCGCACCGACTCCACGAACTCGTTGGTGAAGTCCTCGGACGAGAGGTACAGCACGCGCGCCTGCGGGTTCTTCTGCAGCACCCGGTTGCCCACCGCGTGCAGCAGGTGCGTCTTCCCCAGCCCCGTGCCGCCGTAGATGAAGAGCGGGTTGTAGTGGCGCCCCGGGTGGTCCGCGACCGCCGCCGCCGCCGCCGCGGGCAGCGAGTTGTTCTCCGCCACCACGTACGAGTCGAAGGTGAAGCGGGGGTTGAGCCGGTGGGGGCGGGTGGGATGGTTTGCTACGGGTGTGGGCGTGGAGGACAGGAGGGGCGTCCGGGCCGCAGACACCTCCAGCGTCAACTCCAACGGCTGCCCCGCCTGCCCGCTGAGCAGCTCCACCAACAGCCCGCGGTAGTGCTCGTCGATCCAATCCCGGAGGAACCGGTCCGGGACGCCCAGGATCAGCCGGCCGCCTTCGAGGCGCGCCGAGTGCAGCTGCTCCAGGAACGAGAGCGCATACAGGTTTCCGCGCTGCCGCAGCTGCGACAGCGTTTTTTCCCAGATGTTCTCAGCACTTGGGAGGTTGTTGACCGTGTGGGCGGCGGCCGTCAAAGGCACCCTCAGACGAAAACGGGTGAAAGCGGAAAAGGGGGGTCTGGCTAACAGATGCCCTGCAGGCGATCAAGCGTGTCGGGCAAGTGTGCAGATCCCGGAGGGATTGTATCCGGGGCCGGAAACTCGGCGCCGGAGCGCCCCGCGGGTGCCTTGTGGTGGTCTGCCCAACCACCCCCAGATGTGGGGGCCAGGGCCCGGCGTGACTTTGCCCCAGGTGCGTGCTGGATATTGCAGTGGGGCAGGGGCTCGCGCGGGGCGGACGCGGCTGATCCATTGACACCGCCCGGAAGCCGGGCTAGTGGCCCGGCCTCTTTTTACCCAAAGCAGGAGTCGTCCCGTGTCCAAGCGCACGTACCAGCCCTCGAAGGTCCGCCGCAACCGCACCCACGGTTTCCGCAAGCGGAACAGCACCAAGGCCGGCCGCGAGG
>JBDLRJ010000216.1:0-16291 GCA_039800145.1 Pseudomonadota bacterium
GAGGCCTGGGCGAACTTGGTGCACTGCCGGACGACGGTGGGCAGCAGGTACTCCGGGTAGTGCGTGCGGAGCGCCTCGAGCGCCTCCTTCGCCAGCTTGAAGGTCTGGTTGAAGGCGTTCACCACGATGAAGATGTGCGAGAGCACGTGGCCGAGGTCCTCCTCGAGCGAGCGCACGGTGTCGAACAGCAGCTTGAGGCCGTGGAAGCTGAGGAAGTCCGCGAGCACGGGGACGAACAGGTCGTCCGCCGCCACGAGCGCGTTGAGGTTGAGCAGCCCGAAGGACGGGGGCGCGTCGAAGAGGATGAGATCGTACTGGCCTTCCAGGTCCTTCAGCGCGTTGCGCAGCTTGTACTCGCGGCCGGCCATGGGCATGAGCGCCAGGTCCACGGTGCTCATGGAGAGGTTGGACGGGACGAAGGAGAGGTTCGGCATGGGGGTGGCCTGCACCACCTCCGCGAGCGGGATCTTCTTCACCAGCACGTCGAGCAGCGTGCGCTCGAACTCCTCGCCCTCGTAGCCGAGGCACTTGGTGGCGTGGCCCTGGGAGTCGAGGTCGATGATGAGGACGCGGTACCCCATCTCGGCCATGCGGAAGCCGTAGTTGGTGGAGACGGAGGTCTTCCCGGTGCCGCCCTTGAAGTTGAGGAACAGCTGCTTGCGCGTGGGGCCGAGCGAGGGCGGGAGGCGGCCGAGCTTCTGGCGCAGCGCCCACACGTCCGCGGCGGAATAGAGGACGCGGTCCAGCGCGGCGGTGACGGCCTTCTCGCGCACGCCGAGCAGCTCCGCTGCGCGGGCCGGGCTGTAGGTCAGCGCTTCCACGGGAATGCCTCGCTCATGCCACGAACACCTTTAAGCCCCGGCGGAGGGCGTGGCCCCGGGCGACCAGCAGGTCGCAGGCCTCGATCACCACGTCGAGGGGAAGCCCGGTCCCCCGGGCGATGTCCACGGGCAGCTTGCCGCGGATGGCCATGCGCACCTCCGACAGCACCGACTCGCAGTCCGCCTCGGTGACGTGCGGGGCAGCCGGCGCGGGAGGCGGGCGCAGGGCGGCGGCTGCCACGGACGGCGCCACGTGGAGGACGGGCGCAGGCTCCACGGGTTCGGGCTGCGGGTGCACCGGGGCGGAGAGGGACGGGGCGACGGGTGCGGCCACGGCGACGGGAGCGGCGACAGGCGCGGGCAGCTCCGCGGGCGCAGCCACCGGGACGGCCACTGCGCGGGGGGCAGGCGGCGTCCCCTGGAGCGGGGCGCGCACGGGGCGCTCGGGCAGCCCGGAGATGCGGCGCAGCTCGCGGCGGCGCTGCGCCTCGTCCAGGCCCACCACGGCCGAGACGTCCTCGCCGAGGATGCGGGAGAGCCCCTGCGCAGCGGCCTTGCGGACCTTCTCGTCGCGGTCTCCGAGCGCGCGGAGCAGGAGCTGGCGGCTGCGCTCGCCGGCACCGGCCCCGAGCACCAGGGCACCGAGCGCGCGCACGTCCGCGTCCGGGTCCTGGAGCGCCTGCTCGCCGAGCCCCAGCGCCGCCTCGCCGCCCACGTTGAGGGCGAGGAGAGAAGCGCGGCGGCGCACGGCGCGGTCAGGGTCCTTCAACGCGGCGGACAGCTGCGGGAGGGCGTCCACCGGCGCGAGGCGGAGCAGCGCCTTGAGGGCAGCCACGCGCACGTCCGGGTTGGAGGACGTGAGGTGGCGCTGCACGAGCGGCGTCCCCTCTGCCTTCGCGAGGCCCGCGAACGCGTCCAGCAGCGCCACGAGGACGCGGGGCTCACCCTCGGCGTTGAGCGCCGCGGCGAGCGCGGGGGCAGCGGCCGGGTGGGCCAGGGCCTTGAGCCGCTCGGCGGCGCGCAGGCGGGAGGAGGCGTCCGGCGCGGAGAGCTCGCGCACGGAGAAGCCGAACAGCGTCTCCTCGGTGCGCCCGGTGAAGGTGGCCCCGGAGAGGGCGAGCACCTCCTCCTCCGTGACGGTGAGACGCCCCTGCGCCGCGAACTGCTGCGCGTGGGCCACGGTGGAGGTGGGGCGCGGCGGCAGGGCCACCTGCGCCAGCACGACGGGCGCGGCAGAGACGGCGGCCTGCTGCGCGGGGGCCTGGGCTGCCACCGCCTCCGCGGCGGGGGCAGGTGCAGCCGCGGCCAGCGGCGCGCGGGACTGGTGGCGGAAGGCCTCGCTGCGGAGCTCGGACATGAAGCCGGCGAGATCGAACAGCGACTCGGGCTCCGCGGTGCGCTCGGCGTCGTGGATGCGGGAGGCCTCGATGATGCGCCCCACGAGGGTGGTGCGCTCGGCGCGCAGCGCCTCCATGGCGCGGGCCTGCTGCTCGCGCTCGGCGTGCTCGCGGGCGAGCCGCACCTCCAGCTCCGCCACCTCGCGCCGGAGTTCGATTTCCCGCTGCGCCGCCACGGACAGCTCGGTGCGCAGCCTCTCCAGCTCGCCCTTCGCCGTGGAAAGGTCCGAGGAGAGGCTCGCGGCGCGGGCCTCGAAGTAGACGATTTTCTCCAGCGCGCTTTTCAGCAGCGCATCGGGGCGCTCGTCACTCAAGGCTGTCCAGACCTCCACGAAAAAGACGACGGTGAACGGTCTGCCGGATGTGCGCGGCAGGCCGGAAAATCGGCGCCGGACCCTATCCGACTGTCCGACCGCCGGTAAACCCCTCGGCCGGGGGGACAGGCGCCCGCGGGGATCAGGGCACCCGGAAGTCGCAGCTGCCCGGCGGGGTGTTGGCGCGGCAGAGGTCCGGGACGCTGATGCGGGGGGAGCCGTCCAGCACCGAGGAGATGAACTCGAAGATCTGCTCGCGCGCGGCGTCCCCGGCGGGCCCCTCGCGGGCGGCAAAGCCGTGGACGGCCAGCGGGGTGCTGCCCTCGGCGCGGAACTGGGTGTAGGCGCTGCGGGCCAGCACCTCGTCACCGAGCGGCAGCCCCGGCACGGGGTGGAGCACCGCGCCGAGCTGGGTTGCGCCCACGGCCCCGGCCACGAACTCGGTGCCGGGGTTGGGCAGGACGGTGTCCCCCATGCTCTGCTGAACGAGCGCCTGGCCCTCGCCCCCGGCGAGCTCGTCCGCCCAGTTGGCGCCGTCCACGTCGTCCCAGGCGGCCTGGGACATGGCGAGCGCCATGCGGAAGTCGAGCAGCGTCTTCTGCCCGCCGGCCATGGCGGGGCGCAGCACGGTGTAGAGCTCGGAGCCGGGGACGAAGTGCGTCCACGCGCCGCCGGCCACGTTGAGGACCGCGGTGCGGATGCGCTCCGAGATGCCGGTGTAGGCCAGGCCCATGGTCCCGCCGAGCGAGCCGCCGGTCCACACGGGCGCATCCAGGTCCGGGCGCCTGCCGGCAGCGGGGTTGGGCTGGCCGTTCAAGGTGGGCGCGGCGAGCGCGTCCGCGAGCAGCGGGCCGGCGAGCGCCTGCTCGAGCGCGGAGAGATCCATCAGCCCCTGCATGAGCCCGGCGGTGGACTTCCCCACCCCGCGGAACATCCGCTCGAGCCCGGTGAGCGTCTGGAACACCTCGGCGTCGTTCCAGCCGTAGAACATCCCGTTGGCCTTGCCGAGTCCGCGCGCGGAGAGCTCCCGGTCGAACTGGTCGTCGCGGTAGTTGCCGCCGGTGCCGTGGCCGAAGAAGGCCATGCGGTAGTTCCCGGTGCCGCGCGGGACCATGAGGCGGAACGGCATCTCGTGCGTGCCGGAGGCGACGGGCAGGCCGTCCGTGCCGAGCGAGAGCTGGCCGTCCTCGCCGCGGATGGAGGGAACGCCGGTGAGGCGGCCCTCGAGCACGAGCTCCACGCTGCTGCCGGCGGGGCCCGGCTGCACGAGGTCCCACGCCACGCCCACCTGGCCCGCGTCCACGGCGGACTGGGCCAGCGTGCGCGCCTTCACCATCCGCGCGCGGGCGTCCTCCTTCGAGCGCACGGTGAAGTCCCACGCGCGGAGCACGCGGGCCGGGTCCACGCCCACCTCCAGCACCAGCGCGCGGGTGGGGGCGTGGTACGCGAACAGCGCGCGCTCCTCGTCCGTGGCCGGCGGCACGAGGCCGAGGGCGACCTGCGTGGGACGTTCTTGCGGGAAGGGGGAGCCGTCCTCGGCGCGCACGTCGTCGAGCAGCAGGGCCACGTGGTCGAACGCCGGCGCGAGCGGGCGGCGCGGGTAGCCGATGAGCAGCTCCTCCCCTTCCGGCGAGCGGTCCGCGGAGGCGAGCTCGAACCGGAGCGGCACCTGGCGACCGAAGCGGTCACCGGGCTGGGCCTCGTAGAGGCGGAGCGCGGCGGAGTCCCCGCTGCCGAGCGAGGCAGGGTCCACGGCGCGCGGGAAGGCGGTGAGCAGGGGGCTGGCGCGGGAGAAGCCGTCCGCGTGGTTGAGCTTGGAGGTGTCCTCGCGGGTGGCGAGCGCGTTGCCGTCCAGGGCCACGCGGAGGCCGGTGCGCGTGGAGGCGTCCTTCACGGCGAAGGTGTTGGACGGGAACGGCAGCGCGCAGCGGACCGGGTCCATGGCGTCGCAGGTGGCGGTGAGCGGCGCGCGCTCGCCGGCCTTCCGCGGCGTGGCGTCCTGGGTGGCACCGCACGCGGCGAGGGTGCAGGCGGCGAGGAGAGAGAGGCTTTGACGCATGGACGCTCCGGGTGCGGACCTCCCCGCGGCCTTAGCACGTCCGGACACGCAACACCGTGTTGCCCACGCGCCCGGTTCAGCCGGGGCCCGGGTGGGTGCAAGCTGAAGCCATGTCGGTCAGCGCGCGCATGCCGGTGGCGTTCCTCCCCCACGGCGGGGGGCCGTGGCCTTTCGTGGACCTGGGCTTCCCGGCCCACGAGCTCGAGTCCATGGCGGCGTACCTCCGCTCGGTGGCGACGTTGCCGCGCGAGCGGCCGCGCGCGCTGCTGGTCATCTCGGCGCACTGGGAGGAGCAGGTGCCCACGGTGCAGGCCTCCCCTGCCCCGCCCATGCTGTATGACTATTATGGCTTCCCGCCCGAGTCGTACCGGGTGCGCTGGCCGGCCCCGGGCTCGCCGGACCTGGCGGCGCGCGTGCGGGAGCTGCTTACGACTGCGGGGATTCCGTCCGCGTCCGACGAGCGCCGCGGCTTCGACCACGGGACGTTCGTGCCGCTGTCCCTCCTGTACCCGGCCGCGGACGTGCCCACGGTGCAGCTGTCGTTGAAGGCGGGCCTGGACGCAGGCGAGCACCTCGCGCTGGGGCGTGCGCTGCGGCCGCTCCGGGACGAAGGGGTGTTCATCCTCGGCAGCGGGATGACGTTCCACGACCTGCGGACGTTCTTCGATCCCCGCGCCCACGGCATCTCCGCGGCGTTCGACGGCTGGCTGCAGCAGGTGGTGACGGACGCGCCGGGGAAGCGGGACGAGGCGCTGCGGGAGTGGACGTCCGCGCCCAAGGCGCGCCGCGCCCACCCGCGCGAGGAGCACCTCGTCCCGTTGCACGTTGTTGCAGGGGCAGCCGGAGAGGACCGCGGGGTGCTCTCGTGGTCCGGGACGAACCTGGGGCACAGGCTGTCCGGGTTCCACTTCGGCTGAAGGGCCGCGTGCCCGGTTCAGCGCGCGGAGAGCGGCCGCACGGCGTGCTGCTCGAGCAGGAACGCCTTGAACGCGGCGACCTTGGCGGGGACGTGCGTCATCCTGGGGTGGACCACGTACAGCGCCCCGGTGGGCAACGCGAACTTCGACAGCACGCGCACGAGCGAGCCGTCCTCGAGGGCAGGCTGGGCCACGAAGGAGGGGAGGATCCCCACGCCCGCACCCTGCCGGAGCACCTCGCGCGCGAAGAAGAAGTCGTCCGCGCGCAGGGATGCGCCCTCGGACAGCATCGCGAGCAATTCCGTGTCCCGCCAACCGCGCGGGACGACGCGGTCGTGCCCGGACAGCTCCTCGAGCGAGCGCGGGGTGCCCCGGCGCGAGAGGTAGGCCGGGGCCGCGAAGAGCTGGGCCTCGAGGTCCGTCAGCTTCCGGGCCACGAGCGACGAGTCCCGCAGGGGCCCGCGCGAGATGCGCAGCGCCACGTCCACGCCCTCGGCCACCAGGTCCACGAAGGCGTTGGTCAGCCAAACGTCCACCTTCACCTGCGGATGCCGGGCCATGAAGCGTGGGACGACGTCCGACAGCCAGCCGAAGCCCACGTCGTTGGCCGCGGTGATGCGCAGCGTCCCGGACGGCGACTCGGCCTGCTCGGGCAGAGAGTCCACCGCCTGGCGCAGCGAGGTCACCAGCGGCGCCACCCGGTCGAACAGCGCGGTGCCGGCGGTGGTGAGCCCCACCGTGTGGGTGGTGCGGTGGAGCAGGTGCGTGCCGAGGCTCGCCTCGAGCCGGACGATGCCGCGGCTCACGGTGGAGCGCGGCAGCCCGAGGCGCTTCGCCGCGAGCGAGAAGCTCTGCGTCTCCGCGACCGCGACGAAGAGGTTCAACAGGTCCAGCTCGGGCTGTCCCGGCACGCTCGCCTCCTTCCCGCTACGGCACGCACTCCGTGGACTGCTCCGGCACGCAGACGCCGGGGGTGCCGGCGGAGGTGTCACACCGGTTCACGCACTCGCCCGAGTTCTCGCACGTGGCCCCATCCGCCTTCTGGGCCACGCACTGGCCGGAGGCGTTGCAGTACGCGCCCCGGGCGCAGCGGAAATCGATGCAGGGCGAGCCTGCCGCGGGAGGGGCCGCGCACTTGCTGCTGGCCGGGTCACAGGCGAGGTCCGCGTAGCAGCCGCTGCCGCCGAGCGTCCCCGACGCCTCCGGGAAGCAGTTGGCGCCGAGCCCGCCGGGGGACCGGCACGTGCCGGGCTGCGCCACGGAGCCACCGTCCAGCACGAGCCCCGCGCACACCTGCAGGCCCTTGCAGGCGTTGGAGTACGGGAAGATGAAGGCGCCGCCCGTCGCACACGCACCGCCCGCGCCCACCTTCACGGTGCAGGTGCCGGTGGGGTCGAACGCGCCCGCCTTCAGGCAGGCGGAGCCCTCCGCGCACTGCGCGTCGACCTTGCACTCGGCGCCGTTCGCCACCTTCGCGTTGGTGCAGGTGCCGCTGTCGCCGCAGTACAGGCCGTCCGCGCACTCGGACGAGTACGAGCAGGGGGCGCCCTGCTGGAGGACCACCGTCGGCTGACAGGCCTGGCCCGAAGATCCGAAGGTGCAGCTGGAGCCCACCTGGCACTGCTCGTTCTCCTCGCAGGGAGCACCGTTGGCGAGCCTCGGGGCGCACGCACCGGGACAGGCATTCTCACCGAAGTCGCAGAAGCCCGCGGCGCACTCCAGCGAGTCGTAGCAGGCCGCGCCGTTGGCCACGGCGCCCTTGAACATCCCGTTGCACGGGCTCGTCCCGTCCGAGCCGATGATGCCCTCGGCAGCGGTGGCGAACGGAGAGCTCTCCCCGGCACAGGCAAGCCCCTCGACGCCCTGGATGGCAGCGAGGCAGGCGGTCCCCACGTTGGCGTCGTAGCGGGTGCGGCCCTCGGAGACCGAGCGCTCCAGGTCGAACGGACCGCCGGAGAAGATGCCGAAGTCTGCGCCGGTGGCGCAGGAGCCGGGGCTCACCCCGAACACGCACGCCAGCGTGGCGCACTGGAAGGAGGCATACGCGGCAGCGGCATCTGCAGCCGTCGCGCCGCTCCCCCCGTCATACGTGCCACCGGCATCCGGGGTTCCTCCGTCGGAGTTGGGCGTGTTGACGCCTCCACACGCGGACAGGAGCAACAGGGTGGCGGCAGCTGCGGCGAGCGCGTTCTTCACGGGGGCATCCCTCCGGTGAAAGGGGTCAACGTCCGAGGGGACCCAAGCACGCCCCCACCACGGGCGGCAATTGGCTTCAGCGGTTGCGGACCGGGACGGCGCCGCTGACGGTGGAACCGCTCACCCGCTCGATGTCCACCGGGATGGCAGCCCCGTAGAAGCTGGAGCCGGCCACCTCCTTCACGTTCACCGCGAGCGGGCGCTGGGTGCTGACCTCCTGCACGTTCACCGGGAGCGCGTAGCTGTTGAAGAGCGACCGGCCGTTGACCCGGACCAGGTCCACGGCGAGCACCTTCTCCGTGTTCGCGTGCGCGGCGCCCACCAGCGGCGTCCCGCGCACGACGAGGATGACCAGGCAGGCGGCGATGACGGTGAGAACGGCCTTCGTGTAGCGGTCGGTTGGCATGCAGCCAGCCTAGCCCGGGCCCCCATCGGAGGAACTCCACGCACACGGGCCCTGTCGTTCCGCCGCCACGAAAGAACCAACACATTCAACGTGTTGATGCAGGGATTCGCGCGGACCGAGCCAGGGCCATTGCCCCCGTGACGCGGACACGGACGACGACCGCATCCTGGACGCGTTGGACGAGGACGGAGACAGGTACAACGTGGCCGGAGGCGGCGGTCTCGGGTGCTTGAGCACGGGGAGTGGCGGGGCCTGGTTCGGCGGCATGGGCGTTTTGCCGGGACTGGCGCTCGCGAGGAGACGGTGCACCGAGCGGGGTTGACTCCGGGGCTCCCCTCCCCGGCCGTACCGCGGACCAGGTGCCAGCCGGGCGTCAGTCATGACTCACCGGACCAAGTCATGACTCACCGGGTATCAGTCATGACTCACCGGGTATCGGTCATGACTCGCGGCGACTGGCTGGGCGTCGCGCCGGGCGAGGAAGTGTTCAACCTTCACCTCCGTGACGGATGGACGGCCGCCAGCCGGTTCACTCCCGCCGCGTCTTCACCCCCAGCAGCTTGTACGCCGGGCAGAAGCCCACGCTGCCGGTCAGGAGAGGCACGAGCCCCAGCAAGCCCCACGGCGTCCTCGGTCCCACGAAGGCCAGGGACAACACCCCCACCCCGAGCGTGACGCGGAGCACCCTGTCCCAGTTCGCCTCGTTCATCGTCATGGCGGTGCAAACCTCCTGCTGACTCGCAGCGTGTGCACGGCGCGCGCGGTGCGCGAGGATCGGCCGGCTGCACCTCGAGCCCCCGGCCGGCCGTTCGGTTCCCCTCAGGGGCTGCACACGCCGGTGCCGTTGGGCTGGGGGTAGCAGCCCATCTGCCCGGCACAGGAGGTGAGCTGCGTCCCACCGTCTGACAGGCAGAGCGCAACTTCGTTCCACTGTCCGCCGGTGCAGGAGAAGGCGCCTGGGACGATGGCGGGATTCGAGTCGTCGCAGTCGTTGTCGTTGAGAGAATAGGCGGTGGCCGTCGTCCCCCAGCAGACGCGGACAGCCGTGGAGCCTGCTGCGCCGAAGCCGTCACCGTCGGCGTCCGGGTAGGCGGAGACAGACGCCTCGTCGTCCACGGCCCCGTCGCAATTGTCGTCCCGCCCGTTGCAGACCTCGGGGGCCAGCGGGCTCACCCAGCTGCGCGCGTCGTCACAGTCACGGCCTCGGACGACGGATCCGCCTGGGCCTGTGTTGAAGCAGCGGAAGTCCCCGAAGCCGTCGCCGTCCGAGTCGCGGAAGCCGTACGTGGTGATGTCACAGTCCTCGTCGTGACCGGCGGCGTCACACACCTCGGCGTTGCCGGGGTAGCGGGACGGGTCCTCGTCGTCGCAGTCGTCCCCGCCGGCGGCCACCGCGTACCGGCCGTCTCCGTCCTTGTCCGCCTCCCCGGGCGTGAAGGCGGCGCAGCGGTCGGCCACCTCGTCGCAGGCGGTGCTTCCCGGCTCGGTGCAGGGGCGCGCCGAGGCAGCGGCGCAGCCGCGGGCGTCCGAGCTCGACAAGGTGGGCAGGCAGCGCTCGGGGCCGTTGCAGAAGGCCCCGTCGTCGCAGTCCGCGTCCGAGCGGCAGATACCGGCGGGAGGCGCGCAGGTCCCGCGGGCGCCCGCGTCGGCGCCGCTGCAGACGTAGGCGCCACCGCAGTCCACGTCCGTGCTGCAGGTGCGGGGCCTGCAGGTGTTGGTCTCCCCGTCGCACACGGCGTGGGCGGGGCAGTCCGGGTCGCATTGGAACCCTGCACCGTTGAACGTGAGCCCACAACCGGAGGCGAGGAGGAGGACGAGCAGAGCGCGGGAGGGCATGGCCACGCACTGTGCCCGAAACCGGGAGCCGCGTGCACGCGGGACTGCCCGTCACAGCTCCAGGTCGGCCTCGGAGATGCGCCCCTGCGAATCAATGGCCGAGACGCGGATGCTCGAGGCGCGCAGGCGGGCCGAGAGCTCGGTGCGGGGGTGCTCCACGCGCGTGGGTGCGACGTCCCCGTCGAACGCGTCGAAGTCCACGGACTGCCCGTCCACGGAGTACTCGAGGTGGCGAAGGCCCGCCGCGGACTCGGCCACGAAGGCGCCGCCCTCGAGCCGCAGCGACGGCCCACTGCCCGCGGGCGTGGGCGCTCCGTCCTGCCGGAGCCACGCGTGCCAGCGCAGCCGGTGGCCGTGGCTCGGGTCCCAGTACTTCTCGTCCTCGGGCCGGACCGGGGACAGTCCGGGAGAGCGCGCGCTCGGCGGCTCCTCCAGCATGAAGAGCCGGTTCACGTGGTCGAACTCGCGCGCCATCACGCCGCGGCCGCTCGCGGGGTGCGGCAGGCTGAGCGTGTGGCCGAGCTCGTGGAGACACGCGCCGAGTCCCGTGGCGAAGTTCGCCCAGTACCGGTCGCGGTAGGCGCTGTCGTCCATGAGCAGGGAGGTGTCTACGTCCCGCGCGTCCGTCCACGCGGGCACCACGCCGTCCAGCGTCTCGGGCCAGCTGTAGAGCGTCCCCGAGCCGAACAGCGCGAGCCGACCGCCCCCGAGCGCGGTGTGGGCCGTGGCCGTCTTTGTGGCGCCGTCCCAGTCCGTCATGGTCATGAGCACGAGGTCGATGCTGTCCTCGCGGCGGGGGAGCGAGGCGAGCTCGCCGTAGAAGTGCGACCACAGTTCATTGCCCGTCCTGGCGCGTGCCTCCGCCAGGGTGAGCGCGCTCCTGAAGGTCTCCACGCGCGGCATGCCATCCGGCTCCAACTCCAGCCGGAAGGTGCGTCGCCCGTGGCCCATGAGGAACAGGGACTCGGCGGTGAAGGACTGCAGCAGCAGCCCGCCGAGCGCGAGCCGCTTTCGGGCGCTCTCCGCGTCGCGCGGGGTGCCGACTGGCCCCTCGAAACCGCCGTCGCCGTCCGCGGCCTGCACCCAGACCAGCCGGATGAAGCGCGGGTTCGGGTGCGGCTCCAGCCGAAGCCGCAGCGTGCGGGCCGGCGCGGAGGACCCGTCGCGGAGGAGCACGACGTTCTCCCCTTCCCTCAGCGGCACGAGCGCCTTGAAGCGGCCACCCACCACCGGCCAGCTGCGCGGCGCCCCGCCGTCCGCCGTGACGCTGAGCTCGCCCGCCTCCACCCCTGCCCTGCCGATCACCAGCACCAGTCCGTGGTGGAGTTGCTCGTCCTGCGCGAGGCTCTCCACCACCGGGCCGCAGGCGAGCTCCCCCCAGCCCGCGGCCGTCTCGCACGCGTCGCGCGGCGGGGGCAACGCGCCGCCACCACCCGGACCCGGCCCGCACGCGGACAGCGAGACTGCGAGCAGGACCGCCGGCAGGCGGACCTGCAAGGACGTCCAACGTAAAGCAACAGGGGGATTGGGCATGTCCCGGGCCTACGGGCAGGTGATGTAGGGGTTCGCGCCGCTGACCAACACGCTCACCGGCGGCGTGGTGAGCTGGTTGACCAGGTTCGTCACGATGCACTCGGCAAGGAGAGGCGTCCCGGACACGAAGACGTGCTGGACGGTCTGCAGTGCAGGGAGCGTCAGGATGACGAGGGAGCCGTTGTCATAGAGCAACAGGTATTCGCCGATGCTGACGAGGTTGGGCATGTCCACGGCGGTGAGCTTCGCGTTGATGTCGCACACGAGGTTGCCTGCGATGGCCACCAGCGCAGGGAAGGACACCGAGGGCAGCTCCGGGTTGCTGCTGATGGCCACCCCCCCGGCCACGCCGACGTTCGGGGTATCGACCACGATGAGCGCGGGGTTGGACGAGACAGTCAGCTGGAGGGTGACCAGGGTCAGCTCGGGCACGGAGAGCAGCAGCATGGCAGCGTTGCTGGAGACGTAGAGCCGCCCTCCCGCCGAGACCAACTTCGGCAGCACCAGGTAGAGGACCTTTCCGAGCCCGTAGAGATCCACGTCCTGTCCCACGGAGAGGAGCTCGGGCAGGGAGAAGGTAGACAGCTCGGGGAGCATGGCCACGGTGAGCTGGCCGCCGACCGTCCGGAGCTTCGCGCAGGAGAAGGTCCCCAGGTTGGCGCTGTCCCCCACGCCGAATGACGCCGAGACGCTGGTGAGCTCGGGCAGCGAGAGCACCTGGAGCGCACCGAGCTGATTCGCCGTGAAGGAGCCGGACACGGTCGAAAGCTTCGGCAGCGAGAGCGTGGAGAGCGCAGGGCTCTCGCGCACGACGAGGTCCTGTCCCACCGTGGTGAGTTCGGGCAGCGAGACGCTGGCGAGGCTGCTGTTGCCGGCGAGGAGCTGCAGGGATCCGGTGACCTGCGCCAGCACGGGAAGGCCGGCCCCGAGCGAGGTGAGCTGGCCGCTGTTGAGGATGCGCAGCCCGCCCACCTTCACGAGCGGGGACGGGGGCGTGAGCGCCGTGACACCCGGCGCTTCGATGACCAGCTCACCGGTCATCTCCGTGCATCCGGCCTGGACGAGAAGGAGCCAGTCCACGGTGTTGCGGACCGTGTAGGCGCCCTCGAGCACCGTGCAGCCGCCCATGCCGCAGACGAATTCCGAGTGGGTGATTTCTGACTGAGACAGGCTCCCGTTCCGATCGGTGTCCAGCCCGGTGAGGACGTTTACGCCTCCACCGGGGCAGTTGGAGCCGGGGGGCTCGGGGAGCAGCTCCACGCGCGGCGCCGCGGCGTCCACGAGCGTGGAGGAGCTGCCGTCCGGGCAAGCGATGGTGGTGGTCCCCGCGTCCGCGTCACGCGTCACCGTGCACGGCGCCCCCGCGTCACCGGGTGCGCCGTTCGTCCCATCCGCGCCGTCGAGCACGGTGGCGGTGGTGCCATCCGTGCAGGAAATGGTGGCGGTCCCCGCGTCTGCGTCCCGCGTCACCGTGCAGCTGGTGCCGGCTGCGCCCGCCGCGCCGTCGCTGCCCTTCGTCCCGGCCACGCCGTCGAGCACGGTGGCGGACGTACCGTCCGCGCAGGCGATGGTGGTGGTCCCCGCGTCTGCATCCCGCGTCACCGTGCAGCTGGTGCCGGCTGCGCCCGCCGCGCCGTCGCTGCCGTTCGCGCCGTCCTTCCCATTCGTCCCGGCTGCGCCGTCGTGCACGGTGGCGAACGTGCCGTCGGCGCAGGAAATGGTGGCGATCCCAGCGTCTGCGTCCCGCGTCACCGTGCAGCTGGTGCCAGCCGCGCCGCTCGCGCCGTCCGCACCGTTGCTGCCGTCCGCACCATCCTGCCCGTTCGTCCCGGCCGCGCCATCGAGCATGGTGGCCTGCGTGCCGTCCGCGCAGGCGATGGTGGTGGTCCCCGCGTCTGCATTCCGCGTCACCGTGCAGCTGGTGCCGGCCGCGCCCGCCTCGCCCGTGTCGCCCTTCTCACCGGCAGCGCCGCTCGCGCCATCCGTGCCGTTAATGCCGTTCGTGCCATTTGCCCCGTCCCTGCCGGGAGCACCGGGCGTCACGTCCACCGAGGTGCCATCCGGGCAAGAGATGGTCGCCACGCCCGTGGCAGTGACCTTCGTGACCGTGCAGTTCCCCGCCGTTCCGCACGCAGTCAAGAGCGACAACAGCGGCACCACCCACATCACCTTGCGCATGATTCCCTCGTCCCGAAGAGGAAGCAAACGGTAGCCGAGAAACCACCGGCGACGTTCAGCGTCTCGACAGGCCGCGCACCTGCGAAATGAGTCCTGCGCGCTCCAACGTGGCTACCACCCAACCCGTCACGTCCACCTGCCACCAGTGCTCGTCGAGCCGAGCGGAAGCGGGGAAGGCGTGGTGCGTGTTGTGCCATCCCGCACCGAGCGTCAGCGCCGCCATGAGCGCGTTGTTGCGGGAGTTCTCCCGCGTGGCGTGAGGGCGCGTGCCGAACAGGTGGCACACCGAGTTCACCCCGTAGATGGCGTGCGTGACGAGGAAGTGGCGGAGGAAGCCTCCGGCGAGCAGGCCTCTCAGCGCACCGTCTCCTCCTGAATGGAGGAAGCCCAGGGCAGCCGGCGCCGCGAAGCCCAGCAGGAACCAGAGCGGATAGGCCCGGTCCCACGCGAGCAGACCGGCATCCTTTCGCCAGTCCGCCGTCAGCCTGTCGAACGGCGCAGTCCCGTCCGCGCGCGCGCGCCACGAGGTGACCTCCGGCCGGTCCAGGTACCAGAGCGCGTGCGCCCAGAGGAACTTCGACAGCGGGCTCCGCGGCTTCCCGTCCGCGAACACCGGCGAGTGGGGATCTCCCTCTACGTCCGTGTGCGCGTGGTGGGTGCGGTGCATGGCGGTCCACAGCATCGCCGGCCCCTGCCCTGCCAAAGCACCGAGCACCAGCAGCGCCCGCGTCATCCCCGGCCCGGCCTCGAAGCCCCGGTGCGAGAAGTACCGGTGCAGCGCCAGTTCCACGCCGAGGATGGCAAGAACGTACAGGGCCGCGAGCAGCCCCACGTCCAGCACGCCCACGCCCCGCTGCCACCAGAGCGCGAGGCAGGCGGCGGCGCCGAGCAGCGGCACCACCTCCACCATGCCGAACAGCAGGAGCTTCCGGCCCGGACCCACGGTGGCTACTGCCGCGTGACGGGCTTGTACTTGATGCGCCGCGGCTGCAGCGCGTCCGCCCCGAGGCGCTTCTTCTTGTCCGCCTCGTAGTCCTGGAAGTTCCCCTCGAAGAAGACGACCTTGCTGTCCCCCTCGAACGCCAGGATGTGCGTGGCCACGCGGTCCAGGAACCAGCGGTCGTGGCTGATGATGACGGCGCAGCCTGCAAATCCGTACAAGCCCTCTTCCAGCGACCGCATGGTCTCCACGTCCAGGTCGTTGTTGGGCTCGTCCAGCAGCAGCAGGTTGCCGCCCATCTTGAGCACCTTGGCGAGGTGCACGCGGTTGCGCTCGCCGCCGGACAGGTCCTTCACCCGCTTCTGCTGCGAGTCACCCTTGAAGGCGAAGTTGGCCAGGTACGCGCGGCTGGCGATGCGGCGCCCCTGCCCGAGGTCGATGAAGTCGAGCCCCCCGGACACCTCCTCGAACACCGTCTTCTCCCCGTCCAGCGCCTCGCGGGACTGGTCCACGTAGGCCACCTTCACGGACTCGCCCACGCGGAAGTCGCCGCCGTCCGGCTTCTCCACGCCGGTCATCATCTTGAACAGCGTCGTCTTGCCGGCGCCGTTCGGGCCGATGACGCCCACGATGCCGTTGGGAGGGAGCTTGAAGGACAGGTCGTCGATGAGCAGGCGGTCCCCGAAGCCCTTCTTGATGTTGCGCGCCTCCACCACCAGTCCACCCAGCTTCGGCCCCGGCGGGATGAAGATCTCCCCGGTCACCTCCTTCACCCGGTCCGCCTCGTTGACCATCTCCTCGTACCGCTCGAGGCGCGCCTTGCTCTTGGCCTGGCGGGCCTTCTGCGAGGAGCGCACCCACTCGAGCTCGCGCTGCAGGAACTTCTGCCGGGACGACTCCTGCTTCTCCTCCATCTTCAGCCGCGTCTGCTTCTGGTCCAGCCACGAGGAGTAGTTGCCCTTCCAGGGCACGCCCTCGCCGCGGTCGAGTTCCAGGATCCACTCGGCCACGTTGTCCAGGAAGTACCGGTCGTGCGTCACGGACACGATGGTGCCGGTGTAGTCCTTGAGCGCCTTCTCGAGCCAAGCCACGGACTCGGCGTCCAGGTGGTTGGTGGGCTCGTCCAGCAGCAGCAGGTCCGGCTTCTCGAGCAGGATGCGGCACAGCGCCACGCGGCGCTTCTCGCCGCCGGACAGCTTCGTCACGTCCGCGTCGCCGGGCGGCAGCCGCAGCGCGTCCATGGCGATGTCCAGGGTCCGGTCCAGCTCCCACGCGTTGGTGGAGTCGATGACGTCCTGCAGCCGCGCCTGCTCGGCGAGCAGTTTCTCCATCTGCGCGTCGTCCATGGGCTCGGCGAACTTCGCGGAAATTTCGTTGAAGCGATCCAGCGTGTCCCGGATGGACTTGACCCCGAGCTCCACGTTGCCGCGCACGTCGCGGGTGGCGTCCAGCTGCGGCTCCTGCGGGAGGAAGCCCACGCGCGCGGACGGGTCCGGCCGCGCGGTGCCGAAGAACTCCTTGTCCACGCCGGCCATGATGCGCAGCAGCGTGGACTTGCCGGCGCCGTTCGGGCCGATGACGCCGATCTTCGCGCCGGGGAAGAACGAGAGGTAGATGCCCTTGAGGATGTCCTTCCCGTTCTTGACCTTCCTCAGGTCCTGCATCGTGAAGATGAAGTTCTCGGCCATGGTGCG
>JBDLRJ010000217.1:0-11591 GCA_039800145.1 Pseudomonadota bacterium
GGGCAGTACTGGTCGTCCACGTCCGTGGTGGTGACGCCGAGCTGGTAGTCCACGCCGGCCGCGTTCGCGTACTGGAAGAAGCTGCTGAAGTTGTTCGAGAGCGCGTTCTGCTTGTCCTGCATGGAGCCCGAGTCGTCGATGACGAGCAGGATGTCCGCCTTCGGCTTCAGGTCCTGGACGAAGGTGTCCGTCTGCAGGCCCGTGGCGTCACCGGTGCCGGACAGCGTCACCAGGTAGACCACCGGCACGCCGTTCTGCGTGACGTTGATGGAAATTGCACCCTGGTCCGGACCGATGTCCTGCGGCGAGTACTTCGCCTGGAACGTCCAGGGCGGGTTCTGCGCGGGGGACAGGTTGCCCGAGGGCGGGGCGGACACGAGCGCGAACTCGGGGGCGCCCACGACCACGGAGGCCGCGCCCACGCTGATGTTGCTCGAGCAGGTGTTGTACACGGTGAAGGTCCGCGGCCCGCTGCTGCAGCCGGTCTTCACGGTGCCGAAGTCCAGCACGTCCGGGGCCACGGTGAGGCAGGAGGGGCCGACGCTGGTGGTGAGGTTCACCGCGCCCTGCGCGGGCGTCCCGTTGATGTTGAAGATGACCGTGCCGGCCAGGTTCACCGTGGCGTTGTTGGGCGGGCTCGTCAGCGGGTTGCTCTTCACCACCACCTGCAGCGACTCGCCGGGGTTGAGCGTCTTGGACGCAATGGCGCCGCCGGTGATGGAGTAGGCCGGGTCACCGCCGAGCGCCAGGTCCACGCCGGACACCTCGCACGCGGGGGCCCCGGCCGCGCCCACGTTCTTGATGGTGAAGGGCAGTTCCTTGAACGAGGGCGGCGTCACCAGCCCGAAGTTCAGGTTGGAAGGCGTCACGGTGTAGGTGCAGGGCTGCAGCGCCTGCACGTCCGCGGTGACGCGGATGACGGTGTCTGCCTCGTCGGGATCGTTGCTGAAGATGTGGAGGTCCGCCTCCTTGAAGCCCACCGCGTTCGGCGTCACCACCACCTGCAGGTCGAGGGTGTTCTTCCCCACCGTGGCCTCGATGCCCTTGGCAGGATCGTACGCGCCGTTGGCCCACGAGATGGAGAACTCGCTCGGGGCGGTGTTGCCGTTGGCGGCGTTGATGGCGAAGAGCGGCGCCTGGCCGGGGACGCCGCTGGCGTCTACGCCGCCGAGCTTCAGGTTGGCGTCCGTGCTGGTGGTCGTGGGGGGCCTCGTGCCCACGTTGCTGACGGTGAGGCGGCGCGTGACGGAGGTGCCCGCCTGGAAGCCCACCTTGCCGAACGCGAGCGTGGGGGAAGGCACCACCTTGATGTCCGGGCCGCCGCCGAAGCAGGCGAGCTGCAGCGTGCCGGTGGGCGTCTTCTTCAGGCCCGTCTTGAAGGTGAGCGTCCCGTTCTTCGAGCCCAGCGTGGAGGGCTGGCACACCACCGTCATCTCCACCGGGGTTCCGCCGCCGGGCACGGTGAAGGTCTGGGGCGCCTGGCCGGGCTCCGTCTGGGTGAAGTAGTCGGACGGCAGGGAGGGGAGGAGCTGCGTCAGCACCACCGGGGCGGTGGCCCTGTTGGTGAAGGTCACCTTGCGGAGCGACTGCGTCCCCGGGGAGACGTAGCCGAAGTCCAGCGACGACGGCGTCCAGGTGAGCACCTCGTCCGTGGTGCCCTCGCCCTTGAGCACCACCGTGCCGGGGGGGCAGTTGGGCCCCGCGCGCAGCGTGACGGTGGCCGTGTAGGCGCGCACCTCGGTGGGGGAGAAGGTGTACGTCACCGCGGCGGACTGGTTCCCGGCAATGGTGAAGGTTCCACGCGGCGAGCCGTCCGCGAAGCCGAAGGCCAGCTGGTCTCCGTTGGTGCCCTCCGGGTTCCCGGCCGTGGCCGTCACGTCCAGCGACATGCCGTTGGTCAGCGCGATGACCGCGGGGAACGTCTCGCCCACCGTCACCTTGCCGAAGTCCAGCTCGGCCGGGAGCGCGCAGCTGCCCTGCTCGGCCTCGCCCTTGAGCGTGACGACCGCGGTGTTCTCGCCCTCGGGGGTGTTGGCCGCGGTGAGCAGCAGCTTCGACAGGTGCGAGGACTTCAGCTGCGTCGCGTCCGCCGCCATGGGGGGCGCGTAGTACATCTGGAACAGCTTCTCCTCACCCGCGGGCACCACCGTCTCGGCGAACTCCACCTCGAACGCGGCGCCCTCCACGGCCGCCTCGCCCACCTTCACCTTGTCGCCCTCGGTGAGCTCCAGCCCCTGCACCGTCAGCGGGCCGGAGCCCTGGTTGCTGATGATGAGCTGCTTGGGGACGCGGTCGCCGACAGCCGCCTTGCCGAAGTCATAGACGGCATCCCGGCTCGTCACCTCCAGCGTGCCGTCCTTCCAGCGGACGCCGAGCTCCCCCTTCGACTGCGTCACGCCTCCTCCGCGCTGACAGTCGCAGGCGGACACGGCGGCGAGCAGGGCGAAGGCGGCAAAGGCCAGGTTCCGCGGGACTTGGATCACGTGCTTCCTCCAGGAGGGGGCGTCAGGCGGGCGCGCACACTGCCCGCGCGCAGAGGGGAATGACAGGGGGGGGCCGCGGCGACGCCCGGAGGTGACACCCGCGGGTTTCGATCATTTGCTGGGCCCTGACGCGGCGTGCCAAGAGCCGCGCCGGGCCGAACCCGTTTCCCCCGAGGATTCCATCCATGAAGACCGCCTTGTCTCCTTACGCCGCGCGCGCCCTGCTGGTGGGCCTCCTCGCAGGCTCCTCCCTGCTGCTCGTCCCCGCGTGCGGCCAGTCCGGCACCACCCCCACGCGCTGCACCCGCAGCAACTGCAGCGGCTGCTGTGACGCGGACGGCGTCTGCCAGCTCGGCAACACCACCGACGCGTGCGGCGTGGACGCCCAGGCGTGCAACGTGTGCACGGCCGGCCAGGCGTGCTCCTCCTCGGGCGCCTGCACCAGCTCCGGCACGGGCGGCGGAACCGGCACCGACGGCGGCGTGGCGTGTGGCCCCAGCACCTGCACGGGCTGCTGCCAGAACGGCCAGTGCGTGAGCGGCGCCCAGGCCACCGCGTGCGGCAAGCAGGGCCAGGTGTGCTCCAGCTGCCCCGGCGGCCAGGAGTGCGCGCAGGGCGTCTGCCAGACGCCGGCCACCTGCAACGGCTGCAAGGATCTCCTCGGCAACTGCCAGCCCGGCACCGCCATCTCGGCGTGCGGCGTGGGCGGCGCGGCCTGCACCTCCTGCACCAACGGCCAGTCCTGCACCGCGGGCGCCTGCACCGGCGGCGCGTGCAACAGCTCCACCTGCCCGAACGGCTGCTGCAGCGGCAACACCTGCGTGACCACGCTGTCCGTGTCGCAGTGCGGGCTGGGCGGGGCCTCCTGCGTGGCGTGCGCCAACGGCGCGACGTGTGACACCACCAACGGCACCTGCTCGGGTGGCACGGGCGGTGGCACCGGCGGCGGCCTCGGGGGCGGTCTCGGCGGCGGGCTGGGCGGCGGGCTGGGCGGCGGGCTGGGCGGTGGCCTGGGCGGCGGTCTCGGTGGCTGCTTCGGCTGCACGGACGCTCTCGGCAATTGCGTCACCTTGGCGGATGACGCCAACTGCCTCGCGGACCTGAACGCGGCCATCGATGCCGTCTCCGGGACGTCGTCTGCGTGCGTCGCCTGCGGCGCCGGCACCACGTGCCAGCCGGATGGGTTCCTCGGCCTGTTCCTGTACTGCCAGTAGCCTCCAGCCGAGAGGCTTGATGGGAGAGGGGAGCCCCGAGGACCGGGCTCCCCTTTTTCGTGCCCGCGCGGATGTGCGCATGCCTCCGACATGGAGCATGCGCGCAACCTTTTTTCCTGATCTGCGAGAATCTCAGCATGCACTCCGTTTCGCGTACCCAGCGCCCGAGCAGCACGCAGACGTCGCAGCCCACCCTCGAGGCGCCGAAGTCCGGCCTCAAGTACGGCATGCGCGGCCCCGAGGTGCAGAAGCTCCAGGAGTCCCTGGTGAAGCTCGGGTACATGACGAAGGCGGAGATGGCCACCGGCCCCGGCATCTTCGGTCCCCGCACCTGGCGGGCGCTCGCGAACTTCAAGGCGGCGCACGGTCTGAAGAAGATCGGCGTCTATGGCCCGAAGGCCCGCGAGGCCCTGGCCCGCGCGCTCGCCGGTGAGCCGGGCCGCGTCCGGAAGACCGACACGACGGGAACCGGAGGCAGCTCGGGGACCACCGGGCCGACTCCCACGCCCCGTCCGGCCCCCGCCGAGCGCGTCAACGTGGGCAACATCAGGGACCTGACGTGGGACAAGGCCGCGGACATCATCCGTTCGCGCGGTGGACAGGTGAACCCGGGCGGCAAGCCCACGGTGCTCGCGGTCCGCACGGCCAACGGCGGCACCTCCAGCTACAACGACTTCTTCGTGGTGCTGAAGCCCGGCGGCAAGATGGCCGTCTTCGAGGCCACCACGCGCCCCACCAGCCTGGGCGCCTACGGCAAGGCCATGGTGCTGCCCGGCAACTACGAACTGTCTCCCCGCTGGCGGGACGGGAAGTTCAACAACGACGCGTTCCTCCTGAAGAACGCAAACGGCGGCATGTCCGTGGACGTGGCGCGGGACGTCAACGGCGACGGCCGGTACTCCGAGCGCGAGATGAACGGTGGCTACGACTCGGACCTCATCCGCCTGCACCGCGGCGGCAGCAACTCCACCGCCTCCTCCGGTTGCTTCAACGTGAAGGACTACGACGCCTTCCTGCGCTTCGTGGGCGGGCGCGACGTGAGCTTCAACCTCACGCTGGTCGAGGATTGAAAGTCTCGCCGTCCGAGAGCACCGCCATGGCAGCCCGGCAGGCCTCCGACGTGCCCACCAGGTAGACGACGTCCCCCACCTCGAACGGCGCGGCCGGGTCCGGCTGCTCGAGCAGCTTCTCGCCGCGCCGCACCGCCACCACCAGCGCCCCGGTCCGGGAGCGCAGGGACAGCGCCTTCGGCGAGCGGCCCGCGCCCTCTGCGCCGGCCACCACCTGCACCACCTCTATCTTCAGGTCGGAGAGCGCCTTCATCTCGCCGAGAGACGGGCGGGGCAGGGTGCGCTTGCGGTCGCTCGGCTGGGACTCCGCGCGGAGCTCGCGCAGCCGCTCGTCGATGACGTTGCGCGGGCACTCCGCCCAGCGCAGCAGCCGGACGAGGATTTCTGCCGCACCCTCGACCTCTTCCGCCACCACTTCGCGCGCCCCCACCTGCAGCAGCCCCTCGCGCTCGGACACGTAGTGCGTGCGCGCCAGCACCGGCACCCCGGGCGCGAGCCGACGCGCGGTGTCGATGATGCGCTGCGCCGAGAGTGCGTCGTTGATGAGCACCACGAGGGTCCGCGCCTCTGCCAGGTGCGCGTGCGAGAGCGTCTCCTCGCTCGTCGCGTCGCCGTAGTAGACGGGCACCCCCTCCGCCCTGCCCGCCCGCGCTGCCTCCGCGTTGAGGGACACCACCACGAAGGGCAGCCCGCACGCCGCGAGCGCCTTCGACGTGAGCCGCCCCGCCACGCCGTAGCCCACCACCACCACGTGGTCCTCCAGGGCCCCCTCGGTGGTGCTCGCCTCGTCCATCCCGCGCACGCCCAGCAGCCGCTCCAGGGGCCCGAGCAGCTTCTCCCCCGCCGTCACGTGCGGGGCCGCCCGCACCAGCAGCGGCGTGAGGAACATGCTCGCGATGCCCGCAGCGAACAGCGGCTTCACGTCCGCCGTCCCCACCACGCCGTTCTTCTCCGCGAGCTTCGCCAGCACGAAGCCGAACTCGCCGAACTGCGCCAGCCCCACGCCCGCGAGCCAGGCCACCCGCGAGGGGAACTTCATGGCCAGGGCGGACAGCGTGGCGAGGAACCCCTTGAGCACCAGGAAGCCTGCGAGCAGCACCGCCACCCGCACCGGCTCCGCCGTCACCACCGCCGGGTCGAACAGCATGCCGAGCGAGACGAAGAACACGCTCACGAACGCGTCGCGCAGCGGGAGGATGTCCCCCATGGCCCGGTGGCCGTACTCCGTGTCCGCCACCACCATGCCGCCGAGGAAGGCCCCGAGCGCCAGCGACAGCCCCGCGAGCGACGTCAGCCACGCGGTGCCAATGCACAGCCCCAGGATGGCGAGCAGGAACACCTCGCGCCCCTGCGCCGCCGCCACGAAGCCCAGCACCCGCGGCACCAGCAGCCGCGCAATGGCGAGCGTGGCCAGCACCACGCCGGCCGCCCTGGCCAGGGCCCCGCCGAGCGCGCCCAGCACGTCCTGTCCGCCCGCCGGCCCCAGCAGCGGCACCACCAGCACCATGGGCACCACCAGCAGGTCCTGGAAGATGAGCGTGCCCACGATGAAGCGCCCGTGGGGCGCGTCCAGTTCCCGCCGCTCGGACAGCGCGCGCAGCACGATGGCCGTGCTCGAGAGCGCGAAGACGAAGCCGTAGAAGAGCGCGCGGCCCGGTGGCTCGCCCACGGACACCGCCACGCCCGCCACCGCGGCCGCCGTGAGCACCACCTGGAGCAGCCCGCCCACGGCCACCTGCCGGAAGATGACCGCGAGCCGTGCCAGGCTGAACTCCAGGCCGATGGTGAAGAGCAGCAGCACCACGCCGACCTCGGCCAGCACCTCGATGGCGGCCACCGAGTGCACCATCCCGAGCCCGAACGGCCCCGCGAGCGCCCCCGCCGCGAGCAGTCCCGCCACCGTGGGCAGCTTGAGGCGCGCGAGCAGCAGCGTCACCCCCACGGCCAGCGCGGCGATGACTGCAAGTTCGTCCAACAAGGGAACGTGTCCCATGGTCAGCTCCTCCCCGGCCCTCGGCGTAGGGTCCGGGGCGCGAGCGGTGCGCCTGTCAACCGTTGCTGCGCGTGGGACAGCGTCCTGCGGTCCGGGTGCATGGACCGCGTGTAGCCGCCGATGTCGGCGATGGGCAGGAGCGAGGTGGCCACGGCGTGCGGACGATAACCAGCGGCGGCCATCGCGGCGAAGAAAGCGGTGGAGGGCCCTGACCTTTGGCACACTGCGGGGCTTCCCGTGCTCCGCCTGCTCTCCCTCGCCCTGCTGCTGGCCGTGCCCGGTCTCGCCGGGGCGGACGGGGACTACGAGGAGCGGCTCGTCCAGCGCGCGCTCGCCGCCGTCCAGCGCGAGGTCGAACCCGAGCCGGAAGGCCGCACCGTGGACGAGGTGCTGGTCTTCTCCGAGGACATCGTCGGGCCGGAAGATCCGTATCCCTCCTTCGTGAACTGGCCCCACGTGCGGACGAAGCGCGCGGTGGTGGACGAGGAGCTGCTCCTGAAGCCGGGCGAGCCCTGGGACACGGCCCGCGCCGAGGAGAGCGCCCGCATCCTGCGCAGCCTGGGCATCCTCTCCGTGGCCCGCGTGCTGCCCGTCCGCAGCGAGCGGCCCGGCGCCGTCACCGTCCTGGTGGTCACCAAGGACCTGTGGAGCATCCGCTTCAACCAGTCCTTCACGCTCGTGGGGCCGGTGCTCACGTACTACCGGAACCAGCCGCACGAGCGGAACGTGGCGGGCCGCAACGCCGTGGTGGGCCTCGACTTCCTCTACAAGCGGGACACGCTCTCGCTCGGGGAGCGGCTCGAGCAGCGGCGCTTCCTCGGCACGCGCGTCTCGGTCAACCAGTCCGCGGCGCTCGTCCTCAACCACCAGACCGGCAAGCTCGAGGGTGGCCGCGCGAGCCTCGGCGTGGGTGAGCCGCTCTACACCCTCTCGCAGCACTGGGGCTGGGGCGCGTGGGGCAGCTACGGCACGCAGCGCACCCGCGTCTTCTCCGGCGCAGAGGTGTGGCAGCTGCCCCTCCCGTCGGACATCCCCGGCGGGACGGTGCCGTTCGTCTACGACTCGGACTACGCGGGCGTGGAGGTCAACGCCACGCGCCGCGACGGCGAGGCGTTCCTGCGGGACGTCCAGCTGGGGCTGGGGGCGTACACGCGGAGTTTCCGCGCGCCGGACACGCTCGCCCCGGACGCGGCGGCCTGGCTCGAGTCCCAGCAACTCCCGCGCAGCGAGACGGCCGCGTACCTCTCCGGCAGCTTCCGCGCCTTCGAGCGCCGGTACACGGTGATGCAGAACCTGGACTCGCTGGGGCTGTCCGAGGACGTCCAGCTGGGGCCCTCGTTCCTGCTGCAGGCGCGCTGGGCTGCGCCGTGGCTGGGCTCGCCCGTCCAGTTCCTCGAGGCCGGGGCGCGCTTCCGTCACCGGGCGCTGCTCGGCGGCAACCTGCTCGCCGCCACCGCCGCGGCCGCCGCGCGCTACACGCCGGCGGGGGACGCGCGCTTCGGCCGGGTGCTCGTGGACCGCCGCGCCGCGGTGCAGCTGTACGCCGCCTCCCGACCGCTGGGGCCGCTGCGGCTGGTGGCGCGCGTGTACGGGCTCTGGCGGGAGGACCCGCTGTCGTCCCGGCTCCTGCAGCTGGGCGCGGACAACGGGCTGCGGGGGCTCTCGGCGGAGGTGCTGTCCGGTGAGAACCAGTGGCTCGGCAACCTGGAGGTCCGCACCGCGGCGTTCAACTTCAAGACCGTCCAATTCGGAGGGGTGCTCTTCTACGACGTGGGCGCGGCGTGGACGGACAACCCTGCGCCCATCCATTCCGTCGGCGTGGGCCTGCGCCTGCGCTTCCCGCAGTTCGACACGCAGGTGCTGCGCCTGGACTTCGGCTGGGCGCTCAACGGCCCACCCACGCCGCTGCAGGACCGCTTCAGCGCGAGCTTCGGGCAGGTGACGGACTTCTTCCCGGGGATGCTGGACTCGCCGCTCTGACGGGGCCGGGCGTGGCCGTGTCCGGGGCGGACAGAAGTTGCACCCGGGAAGGGCCTCGGTGGGTGCAACTTATTGCAAGCACGCGAAGCCCCGCCCCGGACCTCAGGGCAGGTCCGTGCGGAGCAGCTCCCGGAACAACACCTCGCAGGCGTCTGCGAACAGCGCGTCCCCCGCGAGCACGCCGCCGCAGTGGTGTGGCTCGCGCGCAAACGTCAGCGCCACGCACTTGCCCAGCACCGCGTCCCAGAACGCCTCGCTGCCCTGCGGGAGGAGGAACTCCCGGATGAGCCCCCGCGGCCACGGCACCACCGTGGTGGGCTCCGCGTCCATGGGCGTGGTGAAGCAGTCGAGGTCCACGTCCAGCACCACGCGCTCGGCTTGGGCGAGCAACGCGGCAGTGCGCTCGGAGGCTGCTTCCGCCTCGTCGGTGCCGTAGCCGTGCGAGAGCCGGTCCACCGTGGGGGCCGTGACCAGCTCGTGCCGCACGCCGTGCCGGTCCGTCCAGTCCGGCCCGGTGACGGCCCCTCGCGGCACCGCCCGGGCCACCGACACGACGTCCGTGAGCAGCCCGCACTCGAGTGCCGCGAGCACGTGGTCGTAGTTCCGGACGTCCAGCTCCCAGCGCTCAAATTCGTCCAACGCCCGGAGTCCCGCGGTGCGCGGCGGGGCAGGGGCGGCGTTCGGCACCAGGTCGAAGTGGCGGTCCAGGGTGACGAGCAGCGCCGGCGGACCGTCCCCGAGTGCACAGGCCCACGCGGGGAACGCGAGCCGGTGCGGGTCGAACAGGAACGCGTCGCGCGGCCCCCGCCCGGACAGCGAGAGCCGCGTGATGCCGGCGAGCCGCAGGTGGACGTCGTCCCCGCCTGCGCTCACAGCGTCAGGTACAGGAACGCGAGGCACATCTCGTCGTTGGTGTTCTCACCCCACGTCACTTCGCGGTCCGTGGGGTTGTCCCAGGTGCAGCGGAGGCGCACCTTCTGCGTGGGGGAAACCTCCATGGGCTGCTTGAACATGTAGCCCTGCTGCCAGTGGAAGTCCCACCGCGGGATGTCCACGAGGCACTGGCTGTCCGCCTCGTCGTAGACGGAGATGCTCTTGCCCATCTGGTGCATGTGGGGGAACACGCCCCAGACGTAGAGCGGCAGCCCCAGCGGGTTGTCGTCCGTGGAGGAGGCCGTGTAGTTCATGGCGCCCGGGGGAATCTTGAAGTTGTGCTTCGTCACCGGCACCAGGTACGCCGGCCGGGACACCAGCTGCTCCGCGTACCGCACCTTCACCTTCGTGCGGTCCGGCTTGCCCACGCCTCCCACGTTGGCGAGGTTGTAGTGCACCTGCATGACGAACGTGTCGTAGCCGTTGGAGCCGATGCGGACGCCCGTGCCGACCGGGTACTCGGTGGGCGGCGTCCCCGGGGCCCACGCCCCCACGAACATCCCGTCGGAGGGCAGGTCCGGGCCGCCGTAGCAGGGCCACCCGATGCCCGGTGACTCGGCGTCGCGGGCCGCCACCTCGGACGCCTTGCCGGCGTACAGGATGGCGTGGTGCACCTGGGCCGCGACGCCGGGGAGGACCTCGAGCGCGGTGACGTCCGTGAGCTCCGTCAGCGTCCCCAGCGGGAAGCAGCGGTAGACGTCCCCCGCGGCATCCGAGGGCGGGATGAAGTCCTCGGAGGGCTCGAGCGTGGCGGAGGCGTCCTTCAAGGAGGGAATGGCTGCGTCCACCGTCACCTGCGTGGCCTTGTCCCCCTCGGGGGCCCCGGCAGCCGCCCACTCGACGAAGGCCGAGATCTCCGCGTCCGTCAGCGCGCGGCTGTCCTTGTAGGCCGGCGCGGGCTTGCCCGAGAGGCTGCAGGTGTCAGACGGCATCCAGGGGGGCATGGCGCGGGACTGCACCGAGGCGGCCATCATCCCGGCCCTCGGCTTGGCCTCCTCGAACGTGGTGAGCGCGAAGGGGCCAATGCCCCCTGCCACGTGGCAGGACTGGCAGCGCGCCTGCACGAGCGGCTGGACGTCCTGGTACCAGGTGGGGCCGGCGTCCGGTGTCCCTCCACCTCCCTTGCCGCAGCCGGCGGCGGACAGGAGGGTGGCGGCGAGAAGCAGTGCGTGGCGAGGCGTCATGGGGCGTCTCCGGGGTTAGTCTCGGCCGGCCTTCTACCCGGAGCCCCCACCGAGTGCCTACCCTCCTCCTACTGGCTGCGCTCGCAGCGTCACCCCCCATGGACACGGATGCCTTCCTGAAGGACTACGCCGAGACGCGCCGTTTCCTCGCCGGCCGCCCCGCGCGCCCGGCCTTCACGCCGGACGGGAGCGAGCTCCTCTTCCTCCGCTCCGGGCCCCGCAGCAACGTCCAGGCGCTCTTCCGCTTCGACGTGGCGACGGGCGCCGCCGCGCAGCTGCTGGACGCGGACTCGCTCTTGAAGGGCGCATCCCAGGGGCTCTCGGCCGCGGAGCGCGCGCAGCTGGAGCGGCAGCGCATCAGCGCCCGTGGCTTCACGCAGTTCCAGGTGTCCCCGGACGGGGCGCGCACGGTGGTGGGGCTCTCCGGCAAGCTGTACGCCGTGGAGCGCGCCACGGGGGCGGTGTCGCTGCTCGAGACGGGCGCCGGGGTGTTGGATCCCCGCATCAGCCCGGATGGCCGCTTCCTCGCGTTCGTCCGCGACCACGACGTGCAGGTGCTGGAGTTCCGCACCGGCAAGGTGCGGGGGCTCACGCGGGGCGGCACCGGGGCCACGCCGCACGGGCTGGCCGAGTTCGCCGCGCAGGAGGAGATGAACCGCTTCTCCGGCTACTGGTGGTCCCCGGACGCCTCCCGCATCGCCTGGCAGGAGACGTCCCACGAGGGCATGGACCGC
>JBDLRJ010000218.1:0-2934 GCA_039800145.1 Pseudomonadota bacterium
TGTGCCTGCTCGCCACCGTGGCCTCCGCTGCGGACACCTGGACCACGCCCTTCGTGGGGGTGAGGCGCCTGCACCGAACCACCTCGACCCCGTGGAACATCAACGTGCTCGTGGTGGACCTCACCGCCCAGGGCGTGTCGCTCGTGAGCACGGCCAGCGCGGACCGGCGCAAGACGCCCTCGTCCTGGGGTGCGCAGGTGGGTGCGCAGGCCGCGGTGAATGGGGACTTCTTCAGCTACAGCACCTACGGCACCACGGGGCTCGCCGCGGGCAACGGTGCGCAGTGGACGGACACGAACGACACCGCGGGCTCAGGCACCTTTGCGTTCGGGCCCGGGCGCGCGGAGATCACGTCTCTCTCCGCCATCGTCCCGTTCGATGGCGCGTGGATGAAGGGCGTGGTGTCCGGCAAGCCGCAGGTGGTGACCAACGGCGTCTCGTACCAGGATCCGCCCAACAGCTCCTTCTGCACCACGCGCCACCCGCGCACGGCCGTGGGGCTCTCGCAGGATGGCAAGACGCTCTACGTGGCCGTCATCGACGGGCGGCAGACGGGCTTCAGCGTGGGGATGAAGTGCAGCGAAGTGGGGACCCTCATGAAGGGGCTCGGCGCGTACAACGCGCTCAACCTGGATGGCGGTGGCAGCTCCGCCATGTGGCTCGCGGGGACCGGCGTGGTGAATTCCCCCTCGGACGGCAGCGTGCGCGTGGTGGCCAACCACCTCGGCATCAAGGCCACCGCCAGCGGCGCGCTCGGGACGCTCAAGGGCATCATCACGGACTCGGCCACGGGGGCGAAGCTGCAGAACGTCACCGTGACGTCCGGGACCGCCAGTGACACCACGGACGCCCAGGGGCTCTACGTGCTGAACCTGCCTCCCGGCGCGCACACCGCCACGGCCACCTTCACCGGCTACGGCCCTGGCTCGGTCACGCGCACGCTCACCGCGGGCAACACCACCTGGGGCAGCATGGCGCTCACGAAGTCCACCGCCCCCACGGACCTGGACCAGGACGGCGTGGCGGATGCGCAGGACAACTGCCCTGCGGTGGCCAACGCGGACCAGCTCAACACGGACGGTGACGCCGAGGGCAACGCGTGCGACGGCGACGACGACGGCGACGGCCACTTCGACGAAGACGACGAGTGCCCGCTCGAGCCGAACCCCGCCCCGAAGGTGTGTCCCGGAGCCGTCACGCCGGATGGAGGAAGTGGAACAAACTTGCAGGACGGAGGCGCACCGGCAGAGGCGGATGCCGGGACGCCGGACTTCGGATTCGAGGATGCAGGGAGCGGGTCCCCCACGGACGGGCCGGACGCGGGCAGCGACGTACCCGCCCCGCCTGCGCCCGTCACGGGTTGTCACGCTGCGCCCGCGGGGCTGCTGCTGCCGCTGGTGCTCGTGTTCCACGCACTCCGCCGCCGAGCGGCTGAGCGGAGGCGGTCATGAGCGGGAACGTGTGATTGTCGTTCCGCGACCGGTTCGCCGAGGGTGGCGGGGTGATGTACCTGGTGGTGCCGCTGATGCTGCTGGGCGTGGCGGGTGCGTTTGCCAGCGTCCGGGCGCTGCTCGCCGCCACCCTCGGGGTTGCCGCGCTGACGGCCCTCACCGCGGGCGCACGCGACGGGCTGGCGCTCCAATCGGTGGAACAGGCCATTGCCCACGTCCGCCCGGACGACCAGGCGCTCATGCGGAAGCAGGGCAGGGAAGAGGCGAGCAACATTCTCTACCTGGGCGCGCTGGCGACCGCGTTGCCGCTGCTCGTGGGGGGCTTCACCACGGCGGCGGGGCTCTCCCGCCGTGAAACAGCGTAACGGCCCGGGCGCCCGCTAAGCCGTGGCGCGCCCGCGCTTCCGAGGCCCCTGGGGCGTGGGCGGGTAGGCGCGCAGGAACATCTCCACGTGCGCCCTCACGAATGCCGGGACGTCCAGAGGGCGGCAGTTGCTCCCGCCGAGCGAGTCCTGGTGGAAGAGCGCGAGCACCACGGGCGAGAGCAGCTGCAGCGCCGCCGCGCGCGTGTCCAGGGGGGCGAGCTCTCCGCGCTCCACGTGGCGCTGCAGGAGCAACTCCGCCGTCTGCAGCAGCGGCTCGAGCTGCTGCTCCACGTAGCTCGGACCCAGCTTCTGCTCGGACAGGCCCGCCGCGAGTGAGAAGGCCTGGAGCCGGCCCACGCCGAAGCGGCTCCACGCAATCTGGAAGCCCGCGAGGTACTGCAGCAGCGAGCCCTTCACGTCACCCGTGAGGATGGTGGTGCCCCGCACCAGGTACGGCGAAAAATCCAACCGCGCAGATTCCATCACGGCGTGCAGCACCCCTTCCCGGTCCCCGAAGTAGTGGCGCAGCGTGGTCACCGATGTCCCGGCTGCCGCGGCCATTTCCCTCAGGGAGGAGCGCACGCCCGAGCCCGCCATCACCCCGTCCCGCACCTTGCGTGCAAGGGCCAGCCGCTGCTCTGCGTAGTCGTGGTTGCGAGCGCCGGGTGTGCGAGCCATGCCATGGGATTTAAATGTCCCGGTTGAGACCCGCAATCCAAAGAGGTGTTCCGGTCCTTCCCTGTTTCGTGACTCGCTCGTGACAAGGAAAGACAGGTTTCACGGGGCGCCGCGGACCGAGCCGGTGAGCCACGCGAGGTACGGGGCGTGGCCGTCCGCCACGTCCAGGCGGAGCACCTCGGGGACCTGGTACGGGTGGAGCGCCACGAGCCGCGCGCGCAGCGGCTCGAACAGCGCAGCGCGCGTCTTGAGCAGCATGCCGACTTCCCGCTCGTCCTGGACGGCGCCGTCCCAGCGGTAGAGGGAGCGGAGCCCCGGAACGACACTGCCGCACGCCGCGAGGTGTTCCTCGACGAGCGTGCGGCAGATGCGTGCTGCGGTCTCTTCGTCCGGGGCGGTGCCCCACACCAGGATGGCGTCCGTCATGGCGCGCCACCGTG
>JBDLRJ010000219.1:0-2518 GCA_039800145.1 Pseudomonadota bacterium
TCCAGGTAAGTCCGCTGGCTCAGGCGCAGCGTGTGGTAGTCGCCCACGTACACGACGTCTGCGTCCCGGACCGCCGCGGTGATCTCCCCGCGCGGTACCACCCGGAAGCGCCCGGACGTTGCCCGTTGGTAACGCGCCTCGTACGCGCGGAACGCGGGCGAGTGGCCCTGGACCGCGTCCGCGATGCGCGCGGACTGCATGCGGTACAGCGCCATCTGGAGGGCGAGCGAGCCGGACATGGGAACGGACGCGGGACAAGGTGGCACGCGCAGCCGCGGTCGGCAAAAAAGGGCCGTGGCGGCCAATGCTTGACTCGGCGGATCGGCACCGCGACCATCTGTTGCATTCCGAATGAACGCGCGCGCACCCCTCCCCATTGCCGGGCTGTTCCTCCTGCTCGCCGGCGCCGCGGCCGCCCAGTCCCGCGCCACCTTCCTCCACACGCCGGCGGCGAGTGCCCGGGCGGGCCAGGCCATCCGGGTGGAGGGCTCGCTGCTCGGCGGAAGCAGGGTCGAGCGGGTGAGGGTGAAGTACCGGGGGCAGGGGACGGACTGGAAAGAGGCCCCGCTGGAGCTCCAGTACGGGGATCTCTACCGGGGGTTCATCCCGGCTGAAGAGGTCTCCGCCCCGTGGGTGGACTACTACGTGGAAGGGGTGCGGCTGGACCGGAGCGTGGTGACGCTGTTCACCACCGACGCGCAGCCGGTGCGGCTCGCGGTGACGGGAGAGGTCCGCCGGGAATCCGCGGCGGCCGAGCCCCCGCGACCGAGGGCCCGGCCCCGCGCGGAGCCCGCTGCAGATGCGCCGCCTTCGCCGCGCAACCCGGGGAAGCGGCCCCCCCCCGAGGACGCGGACCCGGTGCTCGCCAACGACGAGCCCGAGCCGGGTGCAACGCCGCGCCGTCCTCCCGCGGGCGAGCCCGCCCAGGCCCCGGCTCGCCGCGGCGGACCTTCACGCGGGCGCGCTTCCGAGCGCGTGGCCCAGGTCCGCTCCGAGCTCGAGGAGGAGCTGCTCCTGTACGGCGCCGAGGACACGGTGGCGCTCGCCACGCGGCACGAGGAGTCGGTCACGCGCGTGCCCGCGGTGGCCTCCTCGTGGACGCGCGGGCAGATCCAGGCGCTCGGGGCCCGCAACGTCTTCGAGTTCCTGGACTTCCTCCCCGGCTTCTCCGTCAGCAGGGACGTGCAGGGCTTCTACCGGCTCGGCGTGCGTGGGCTGCGGAGTGACCCGGAGGTGCTCTTCCTCCTCGACGGTCACCCCATGAACAACGTGTTCGACGGGCGCGCCCTTGCCGCGTTGCCGGTGGAGAACATCGAGCGGGTGGAGGTGATCCGGGGGCCCGGCAGCGCCATCTTCGGCGCGGGCGCCTTCCTCGGCGTGGTGAACATCATCACGGACACCACGGAGGGGCTGCGCGCCACCTTCGCCGGCGGGGCCTACGACACGCTGGATGGGCACGTGCAGGGCAGCGCCCGCGTGGGCGGCTGGAAGATCTCGGTGGACGCGGAGGGCTGGAACCAGGCCGGCTACAAGAAGCCCATCTCCACGGACAACCTCTTCCGCACGAGCGTGGTGCAGGGGCTCGTCAAGCCGGAAGGGCCGGCCGGCACCACCAACGACCGGCGCCTGCTGGTGAACGCAGGCGTCTCCGCGACGGCGGGCGAGATGGACGTGGGACGGGTCGGCGTGGCGCTGCGCTACCTCCGCGAGGACCGCGCGGCGCTGGTGGGACTGTTCGACGTGGTGGGCCCGGACAGCCGGCTCACCTGGGACGTGCTGCTCGGCGACGTCACGTTCGACCGCGAGCTGGGGGCAGGGGCCACGCTGCGGCTGCACGCGTGGGCGGACCAGCAGGTGGCCAACCGGCTCTTCCAGCTGACGCCGCGCAACTTCCAGACGACCAACGGGGGGCCCACCTCCGAGTCCGGGCTGCTCGAGCAGACGGTGTTCACCACGCGGACGCTGGGACTGGAGGGGCGGGTGGAGCTGGGGCTCGGTGACCAGAACCGGCTCTCCGCCGGCGCGAGCGTCCAGCACCAGTCCCTGCCCGGCTACGAGTACGTCACCAACTACCTGCGCACGAGCGAACCGGTGCCAGAGTTCCGCAAGCCCGAGGGCGTCGTCTACCCCCAGGAGCAGGCGGGCGGCGTGGCGACGGGGCGGCTCAGCTTCGCGCTGCACGCGCAGGACCAGTGGACCCCCTGGGAGCGGCTCAGCCTGACCCTGGGCCTGCGCCTGGACGCGGTGCAGCTGCCCACCACGACCGGGGAGGGCGCGGACACGGCCATCACGGGGCTCACGCTGGTGCCGAGCTTCAACCCGCGCGCGGGCGTGGTCTTCTCCGCCACGAACCAGCTGGTGCTCAAGCTCCTCTACGGCCGCGCCTTCCGCGCCCCCACACTCCAGGAGCTGACGGAGTCCATCCCCGAGACCTCGCTCAACCAGGGGCGCTTCATCGGCAACCCGCGGCTGCGGCCTCCCACGGTGGACGCGTTCGAGTTCGCCCTGGACCACCTCC
>JBDLRJ010000220.1:0-2847 GCA_039800145.1 Pseudomonadota bacterium
GGTTGGACGTCATCCGCCCCGAGTCCGTCCCCGTGCTCGAGGCGCTGGCCTCGGCCCTGCGCGCGGACGCGAAGCGGCGCTACGTCATCGAGGGCCACACGGACGACCGCGGCGGGGCGGCGTCCAACCAGGTGCTCTCCGAGAAGCGCGCCGCGAGCGTGAAGGCCTGGCTCGTGCGCGCGGGCATCCCCGAGACCCGACTGCAGACGAAGGGCCATGGACAGGCGAAGCCCGCCCAGCCCAACGACACCCCGGCGGGGCGTGCCGCCAACCGGCGGGTGGAGGTGGCTGTCCTCCCGTGATGCACGAAGGCACGTTCGTCTCACGGCGGGTACAAGGTGGGATCTCGCCCGCCGGGGGCCCCTCCTGTCGGTCGTGCACGCGGCGGTGCGGAGCCGGTGTCGCGCGCCCCCCCCTGGTCGGACACCGGCGGACGAAGGCTGGCAGGACGAACACCCATGAACGCCTCGACACGCGCTCTGCAGGAAGACCTCGCCTCCCGGCTCGACGGGCTGCGGCTGGCTGCAGACGACCGCGCGCGCGTGGACCTGGCGGTGCGGGCCTCGTTCGCGGTGCACGACGGCAGCTTTCGCCCCGGGGGCGTTCCGTACCCCGACCACCCGCTGTCGGTGGCGTTGCGGATGCTCGCGTCCGGGGCTGCCCGGACCTCCTCGCACGTCGTCGCCGCGCTGCTCCACGACGCGGTGGAGGACGCGCCCGGGGCACTCGTCTCCTTCCTGCGGGGGAGTCCCGCCGGGGACGCGACGCCGGACGCGGCGTACCGTGCCCTGGCGGAGATCGTGGACCCCAGGGCCGCCGAGTGGATCCGCCACCTCACCAACCCGGACTTCGACGCCGCGGTGGCACACCTGCCGGGGCCAGGACGCGCGGAGGCGAAGCGCGCCCTCTACTGCGAGCACGTCGTGGGACTGGTGGACCACGCGCCCGAGGCCTTCCTCGTGAAGTTCGAGGATTTCTCCGAGAACGCGCTGTCGCTGCACGCCGTGGAGGACGGGCCGCTCCGGCAGAAGCTGCGGGCGAAGTATGGACCGGTGGTGAAGGGACTCATCGCCCGGCTGCAGCGCCTGGAGGACCCTACCCACCCCGCCATGCCGCACCGCGCGCGGATGTTGGAGGCGCTCGGGCGCGCATGGGAGGCCGAGTACGCGGGGATGACCGACCGCCCCTGAAGACGGGCGCGCCCCGGCGGATGCTCGAACAGTTCGGTGCGCAGCCTCCGTCACTCCCGGTGGATGCAGGCCGATCCACCGTACGGGCCGTTCCACGTGTCCACGAGCGAGGTGAAGTCCGTCACCACCACGCGGCCACCCGCGACGAGGGCGTCCAGCGGGGCGAGTACGTCCGTCTCCACCGCCGCGGGGTTCGCAAGTTGCGCGGGCGTGAGGTGGTACGTGGAGGTGAGCATGCAGGACGGGGACACGGCGCCCGAATCGTAGAGCCCGAGGAGCGTGGAGATCCCGGAGATCTCGTGGGTGTAGTCCCCCACGGCGGTGATGTTGCCGGTGGGCTCGTCCTCGAAGAAGTGGTCCGGATCCCTCGGCCGCCAGACGCCGCTCACGGTGGGATCGTTCACGTGGTTGGGCGTGCCGTGGCCCATCAGGATGTCCCCGCGCCAGGAGAAAGCGGGGTACTTGCTCCCCGGCTGCGCGGTGCGGAAGCGGTCCCAGTGTGCGAACTGGGAGAGCCCCGGGTCCCACACGTGCCCGCCGATGACCGTGCTGCCCCCCACGCCGAGTTGGTCCAGCAGGGCGGCGACGTCCGTGTAGTTGTAGCCGCTCTTCTCGTGCGAGTGGGGGTCCACCACCACGCCGAGATCTTCACGCAGGTAGCGTAGGACGTTCTTGCCGCCGGTGCTGGCCCGCGTCGAGCTGTCCTCGAACTCGAGCGCGGCGAGCAGCAACTTCCAGTCCGGCTGGAACACCCACGCGTGGCCGTGGGCGCGGAAGGCCCGCGCGGTGTCCAGCAGCTGCTGCCGGACGTCCAGGTACTGCGCGCGGCTGGTCGGAGAGGGGATCGTGCCGCCGGGGGTGTTGTCCTCGACGTGCGTGAAGATCACCACGAACACACGTCCGGGGGCGCCCGCGTCCACGGCACCGGCGTCGGCAGCGGGCGGAGACGGCAACGGGCAGGCCGCGAGCAGCGGGGCGAGCGCAAGCAGGGAGAGGCGGCGGAGGGGACGTGGCATGGGAGGGGCCGTGGTGAGCGGGAAGGACGACGGGAAGACAGTGTATGCGCAGGCGCTGCGCGTCGAGGACGGGTTTCCGACGTGCGTGCTCCCCGAGGGGAACGCCGTTGCCTCGGCTGGGAAGCGGCGTGCCCCGTGCCTGCTGGGGCCGGGCGTGGCGCGGGGGTTGCTCTTCGCCGGTGCGTCTCACTCCAAGGGAGCACACACACCATGAAGAACCCTGTCCGCAGTGTCCTGGCCCTCGCCGCGCTGGTGGCCGTTGCCGCACTCCCGCTGGCCGCGCACGCCTACCCGCCCACGGGCGCCACCACCAACAACGGCGCCTTCGTCGTGATGGGCAAGCCGCCCAACGGGGGGCTTTCTTTCAAGTACGGGTGGAACACCACGAGCCAGTTCGAGGCCCCTCCCTCCGGGTACTGGCTGGGGCTCTACGACATCACCAACTCCGGCTACGTCTGGGTGACCGAGATCGCGTTCCCTGCCATCGGGCCGGGCACGAACCTCGTGGACAGCGTGGAGTACCTCTACGACCACCCGTCGGCCTACCTCCCGCCGGGCGACTACAAGATCAACTTCTTCGTCCGGAAGGACCCGGGCAGCAACGTGGCGGTGATCGAGCACAAGTTCACCGTGAAGTGAGC
>JBDLRJ010000221.1:0-8676 GCA_039800145.1 Pseudomonadota bacterium
CACGCCCTCCTCGGCGATTCGGTCGATGTTCGGCGTCCGGTACCCCATGGTTCCGCGGTTGAAGAAGCTCAGGTTCCAGAGCCCGATGTCGTCTCCCCACAGGACCAGGATGTTGGGCAACGGGCGGCGAGCAGGCATGAAGGCAACCTCCGGTGACGGGTGGGCCGGTCAGGTGGAGACGGCTGCCCGCGGCGTCAACGCACCGCGCGCAGGGAACGTCTCCCGCGTACCACCCACCGGTTGGCGAGGCCTCTCGCGAGCACGTAGGGGCACGCCACGAGCAGCGCCCCCACCCCGGCTGCATCCAGCAGGCGCACCCTCCCCTCCACCAGCCACTGCACCACGCCGTCGAGGACCACCGCGAGCGTGAAAGGGACTGCCACGCGTCCCAGCGCCTCGCGTGCGAGCCGGGCCCGTTGTCCCTTCCGCGCCACCAGCTCGCTTCCGAACGGGGGGCGCCCGTCCCGCGCGTCCCACCTCCCGTCGCGCATCCCGAGCACCAACGCGAGCACGGGCTGAAGGACGAAGCGCATGGCGAAGGGCGCATGCGCAGCGGCGAAGATCCAGGCGAAGAGGCGCATACCCCAAGGTGAGACAGGTGGCCGACATCCACCACGGTCCCCTGTCCTGCTGGCACGCGTCGCCCCGCACGCCCACCTGTCGGCCATGGTCCTGCTCGTCCTCTCGCTCGCCACGGTGCTCGGAGCCGAACCTGCAGCCGTTCCCCGGGGGCCACGGCTCGGGCTGGGCGTGGGCACGGACTTCCCCGTCGCCGCCGGCGTCCACGCGAGGAGCGAGGTGGGTCCGAGGATCCAGCTCGGCGCCAGCGTGGGGCTCTTTCCCGGCCCCTACCTGCGCACCATCAACACGGCGCTCGTCGCGCTGGATGCGTACGGAGAAAGAACGGCGGACCTCGTCGAGGCGGCGATGGACAACGCGCTGGTGGGACGGCTGCAGGTGGGCTGGCGCCCCTTCGTGAACTCGGGCTTCTACGTGAGCGGCGGCTATTCCGTGTTCACGCTCGGCGGGAAGTTGACGGGCACGGAGCTGCTGCGCAGCGTGACGGGGCGAACGTCGGATTCGCCCCTGCTGGACCGCGTGAGCGTGGACACCTCGGCCACGCTCCACCAGGCGGGACTCGAACTCGGCTTCCGCTTCCGGCCTGTGCGCCACCTGTGGATCGAGTGGGCGCTCGGCGGCTTCTATACCCTCGCTGCGCAGAGTGACCTCAGGTTGTTCGAGAGGCCTGAACTCCGCGAGGCGTTCACCCCCCTCCGGGGCGCTGCCGAGTCGTACCTGGAGGACACGCTGGAGAGGTATTTCCACGGTGGGTACGTCTCCATCCGGGTGTACTGGGATCTCCTCCCTCCCGCAGAGGAGTGAGGGCCCGGAGGCGACTGCCCCGCGTGGACGACGGGCGGATGCAGGGGCGAAGTCCGCTAGGGTGATGCCCATGCCCGAGCCCGTGTCCCTCCACGTCTGCCGCCGTACGCTGTTGCTCGCCGAATCGCGTGCTGCCTGCACGCGCTGAGAGATCCGCATGCGCCTCTCTCTCTCCCGCGAGCCGACGACGCTCAACCGCGAGCTGATGCTGCTGTTCGGCGGCCCGGCGTTCTTCCAGGTGTTGGTGTCCGCTCACCGGCTGGGGCTCTTCCGTCGTCTCGCTGCGCATCCGGGGATGACGCGAGAGGAGCTCGCCCCCTCGCTGGGAATCCCGGACATCTCCGTCCGCGCCCTGCTGATGGCAACGCAGTCGCTGGGACTCGTGACGCGCGACGAGCGGGGCGGCTACTCGAACCAGGCGTGGGTGACACCTTCGTTCACGGGGGACGCGCAGGAACTGCCCTCGGTGCTGGAGGCGTACGAGCAGCTGCTCTACCGCCCCTTCGGCCGGATGGAGGAGTCGCTGAAGGCCGGGACCAACACGGGGCTCGAGCTCATCCCCGGTCCGGGCAACACGCTCTACGAGCGGCTCACCGCACATCCCGCACTCGAGAACGTCTTCCACGCGTGGATGTCCAACCTGAGCAGCCAGGGTCTTCCACCGAGGCTGGTGGAGTCGTTCGCAGGATGCCGCCACGTCCTGGACGTGGGGGGCGGAGACGGGACGAACGCGGTGCTGCTCGCGCGCGCCCACCCGGGCATGCAGGTGACGGTGTTGGATCTGCCCAGCGTGTGCGTACAGGCGGAGGCACGGGTGGACCGCGAGGGCCTCTCGGACCAGGTGAGCGCCGTTCCGTGGAACATCCGAGCGGGGGACTTCCCGGGCGGCGCCGACGCCATCCTCTTCAGCCGCATCTTCAACATCTACTCCGCGGAACAGAACGCGGACTTCGTCTCGCGTGCGGCGGCGGCCCTCCCGAAGGGGGGGAAGCTGGTCGTCTACCCCGCGATGGTCGCGAACGACGACGGGGGCGGCCCGCTCTCCGCCGCGTTCCTCGCGCTGTATTACCTGTGCATCGCGACCGGCGAGGGACGGGTCTACGCGCCCACGGAGTACGAGCAGTGGTTCCGCGACGCGGGCTTCGAGTCCCTGGTCTGCACCGTGGACGACCGGGACGAGGCGGTGTTCGTCGGCACGAAGTAGCCGTGCGAACGACGGCGGTTGAATAAGCCCAGCAGTCGTGCGTCGAAGGTTGCCGGCGCTCCTCCTGGTATGGGTCGAGGAGTCGCGGAAAAGACGTCCTCCGACTGCCGCATCTCCCCGGCAGAACGTCCCACGATCCCGCTTCACCGCCGCGGCCCTTCGCCGCGGAGGAACCCGTCGTGCCTGGAAGGAATCCATGATTACACTCCCCGTCTTCTTCCGCCCCGAGCAGGTCGCGCCGCGAGAGGCCGCCGGCCTGTCGCCCTCCGCTGCGAAGCCCGAGGCGGTCGTGACGTCGTGGAGGCAACTCGGCATCCCCATCGAGATCCACGGCTTCCAGCCGGTCACGCGGGCAGAGCTCGCCACCGTCCACGACACGCTCTACGTGCACGGCGTGTTGAACCTCGAGACCCGGAACGGCTTCGGGAACTTCAGCGAGGCCGTGGCAGAGGCGCTGCCGTACACCTCCGGGAGCTTCGTCGCAGCGGCGCTCCACGCGTTCCAGAACGGCGGTGCCGCGGTGTCTCCCACGAGCGGCTTCCACCACGCGGGCTACGACGACGGTGGAGATTTCTGCACGTTCAACGGCCTCGCGCTGGCCGCGCGGCAGCTGCTCGCGTCCGGGGCGAAGAAGGTGGGGATCCTGGACTGCGATGCCCACTTCGGGGACGGCACGGAGGACATCCTCGAGCGGGTGCCGGCCCTCGCGGGGCGCGTGCTGCACTTCACCCGCGGCATGGAGCCCTACGCCGGCGACCGCAGGAATGTTCCCGCCTTCCTCGCCCACCTCCCCGTGCTGCTCGAGCAGTGGAAGCACTCGGGGGTGGACATGCTGCTGTACCAGGCCGGCGCAGATCCCCACGTGGACGACCGGGTCGGGTGCCGGTTCCTCACCACGGAGGAGCTGCTCCGGCGTGACGTGGCCGTGTTCGAGGCGTGCGCACGGCTCGGGCTGCCCGTCGCGTGGAACCTCGCAGGGGGGTACCAGGAGGACCGGGCGCTCCCGTGGCCCAGCTCCATCCAGAAGGTCCTGGACATCCACGACAACACGCTCCGGGCCTGCGCCGCGGCCTTCCTCGGGTAGCGCGCGGCGGGGTGTCAGATGGGCGTGCGAAAGCCGTCTCCCCCCCACCTCTACCCAGGAGCCTCCGTGCCACAGCGACGTCCCGGTGCGCGCCCCGGCAAGGCGCGCAAGGAAGAGCCCCTCACTGCCCCGGATCCACGTGATCCCGCGGCATGCGCCGCGCTCGCGCGCAGGTTCCCCCGCACGCTTCGCGCGCTCGTGCTGGGCGCCCTGCAGGACGACACGTCTGGGCGGCTCGCCCAGCTGGCCGCGTCCGTTCCAGGGGCCATGGTCTTCGCCATGACCCACGCCCTGCACGGGGACGAACGGAGCCAGGAGGTTGTTTCTGAGTTCTTCTCCGAGGTGCTGGAGGGCGTCCCCTTCCGGCGTGCGGTGGCACCCCTGCTCGAGGACTGGAGCCTCCTCGGAGGAAGGGTGCAGGGGCGGGAAGGCAGCCCATGGCAGGCCCTCGCCCGGCTGTCAGCGATGCCCGAGTCCGGCCGCCGGGAGCAGGTGCTGCGTCAACGGCTGATCTTGAAGCGTGCGCTGCCGGGGGTGGAGCCCGAGCACCTGTGGGCACCGGTCTCAGAGTACCTCGTCCCCGAGCACATCCCGTCGCGTGCGCGTGCGCAGAAGCGGTGGTTCAAGGTCATGGCGAGCATGACCTCCTACTTCGCGCGGCCGGGCCCGGAGCCACGTGTCCACGCGGCGTTCCTTCGGTGGCTGTCGGCACACGCAGAGAACCCGGGTTTCAGGGACTGGTCTCCCCGAGCGCTGTACCTCGCGGTGGTTCGCCACCGACACGTGATGGCGCCGGACATGACCTTGCAAGGCCTCGTTGCGCGCGTGGACCGCTGGTGGGCGGAGGAGCTGGCGCTCCAGGCAGCGGGCGCGGGACTCCCGCCACCGGATGACCTCCCGGAGGTGAACGGTCTCGAGGTGATCGACGGAGAGGGCCCCCCGGAGCGGCTCCCGCTGGATCCGCACATCCGAAGGATGCCGTGGCCGGACATGTTGAAGCGGCTGGCAGCGGAGTACCCGGACCAGGAGACGCGCGACGCACGGGGGAAGTTGGACCTGTACCTGCACACCCCCTTCCCCGGGTGCGACGAGACCGGGCTGAAGGTTCGGCCACTGGGCCGCGCCTCGGAGCTGCGCGAGGAGGGCCGGTCCATGCAGCACTGCGCGGCGAGGTACCTGCAGTCGGCAGTGACAGGCGAAACGTTCTTCTTCCACGCGGTGGCGCGGGGGATGGCGCTGACGATCGAGATCAGGGGACCCGAGGACCAGGCCTGGTTCCACGTCGTGCTGGGCCATCGGAACCGGCCGGTGGACGCGGAGAGACGGGCGCTCGTCCTTGCATGGTGGGAGCGCGTGGCGCGGGCGCACGGGCTGACCACGCCGAGGCCACAGGCGTACGGCGAAATGCCGGACATACCGTTCTGACCGAGGGGTCCAAACTCACGACGGCGGCTTCAGCGCCGCCGCTGCCCGTTCCAGGTCCATGAGCGCCCTGCCCACCGCGGCAAGTGCGGGATCATCGACTTCCGCCAACGCGACCGGGCTGATCTCCACGACCGATCCGACGGCCTGCTCGTCGGACCACTCTCGCCATGGGCAGGTCATCGCGGCGCCGACCGCGGGCCCGAAGAGCGCATTCATCGCGGACTGCACCGCCGCGAGCAGGGCACTGCGCGCCTCGGCGTGAGCAGCCCGCTGTTTGCGGCGTTCGTCGATCGACACGACACCCGCGGAGTGCCCCCTGCCGCCCTGGTCGTCCCGGTTCGTCATGACAAGAGGGTACAACGCCGCGAGGGTGAACAGGTCTGGATGGGCCTTCGGACACGACGGCTGGCGTCCCGGATCCACGAAGGCGCAGCGAGGCCATAAGCCCGGCCGGCGTGCACCGGAAGACGACGTGGGAACCGCCGTCAGTTCCGTCGCCATGGGTGACAACGGGCTCGCCCCTGGTCGAGGCCCGGTCTGCTTGCTGGCCACGGCGCTCCACGGCTCGCACCACGCGAGGCGACGAAGCAACAGGGGGCGATCCATGTCTCATCCACCTCGTCGATGCGCTGTGTCGTCTGCGGGTGGCGCCGCCTGCAGGATCTCCCGGAAACTCGCGGGCCCATCGGCCCCGCCGAACCTCAGGGTAAGCTCGGTCCATGAGATCCGTCCTGTTGTTGACCCTCCTCGGAGCACTGCCAGCCTCTGCCCAGCTGCTGCAGGACCGCGGCCCTCCTCCGCAGCGCTTCGTGCACCGCAGCACGGTGGCCCTCCGCTACAACCCGCTCGGCCTGCTGTACGACGGCCGCTTCTCCTACCGGTTCCGGCTCTACGAGTCCTCCTCGGTGGCGCTGCGGGACAACTTCGTCGGGTTTGGCCTGGCCCCCACCGCGAGCCCCGCCTTCCTGAAGGTGGGTCCCTACGTGGAGTTCAACCCTCTGACCGTCCTGGGACTTTGGGCTGCGTTCCAGCGGGCCCAGTACTTCGGCACCTTCGGGCTGCTCCAGGGCTTCCCCTCGGCAGCCTCGGACTTCGACGACACCACGCTCCGGGCGCGTGCGGACAGCAGGCTGCCCACGTCCGGGTGGGAACTGACCCTCGGCGCGAACCTGCAGCTGAAGGCGGGGCCGCTCGTACTGCGGGACATGGCCCGCGCGGTCTATGGGGCCTACGCCCTGCGCGAGGGGGATCGCGTCTACTACGACCAGTTCTATGACGTGGGCGCCCCCAACAACGGCTGGTTCGTCGTCAACGACGTGGACGTCCTCTGGCAGGGCGCCGAGGGGAAGCTCCTCGCCGGTGCGCGCTGGACCTGGACCCAGCCGCTCTACGGCCCCGAGCACTTCGACCCCTCCGGTCCCTCGTCCGCTGACAACGCCATGCACCGCGTAGGCCCCTTCCTCGCCTACACCTTCAGGAGCGAGGACGGCGCGCGCTGGAACAACCCCACGGCGTTCCTGCTCCTCCAATGGTGGGTGAAGCACCGCTTCCGCACCGGGGCGGACACCCCCCAGGCACTTCCCCTCGTGGGGGTGGGCTTCCAGGTCTCGGGGGACTTCCTGCCGCTGGATTGAACAACATCCGGATCATCCCCGCTCACCCCGAGGGGCGGGAGGCGCCGGCCGCCTGCGACGCAGGCGTTCGAGGAGATGCCGGATATTTCGCCTGGGGGACACAGTCCGGCCGGGCTACCGCGAAGCAGCCGCGCGGGCCACCTTCTCGAACTCTTCGAGGAAGTCCACCAGGGTTCCGAACTCCTCGAGCGCCTCTGCGCCCTCCACCGGATCGTAATGAATGTCGTAATTGCTCACCCGCTCCCAGTCGAACCTCGCCGAGTGGAGCGTGCCCTGGATGTTCACGTCCAGGTCGAGAATGTGAGAGGGATCGTTGTCGTAGTAGGAAATCTTCCTCCTGGCGTCCAGCATGCGCGCCGCCAACTCCACTGCACGCTGAACCTGTTGGGCGGAGACCCAGCCGGGGGGCGGATGAAGCACTTCCCGGACACCCCGCCCACGGTCCTCGACGCGGCCGTCCGAGAACACGTGGATGCGGCCGGTGACGCTCCGCCTCGGGAAGGTGAACGAGAAGCGCAAGAGGAAGGGCGGGGGCGTCAAAGGACTGGAGGGCATTCCCAACTCTGAGATCCCTCAGGACTCCGGCGCAACCCAGGTACACACTGGGAACCGCGGAAATCATGTCTCCAAAGAAACCGGGGCCTTCCATGGCCGGGGAGGCAGGATGCCGCAGCCGAGGCCCCATCTGAATTTCTTCGAATGGGTACTGGCCCCCCCCCCCACCGGCAAGAAGAAGTTCCGCCGCCATGCGCAAGCTTCTCCCCCTGTTGGTTGCCCTCGCAGTTGGCTGTGAACCCCCGACATCCGACACGAAGCCCGACACGATGCCCGACGCAGGGACTCCAGCGCCCCGCTGCGGCAACGGCATCGTCGAGTCCGGCGAGGCCTGCGACGACGGCAACACCTCCAACATCGACGCCTGCACCAACACGTGCCTGAGCAACGTCTGCGGCGACGGCCTCATCCACGACGGCGTGGAGCAGTGCGACGACGGCAATTCTTCCAACACGGACGCCTGCACCAACGCCTGCACGCGGGCCACCTGCGGCGATGCCTTCCAGCAATCCGGCGAGGAGTGCGACGACGGCAACACGGTCAACACCGACGGCTGCTCCAACACCTACCGCCTGCCCTCCTGCGGCGACGGCATCCTCCACCCCAACGAAGCCTGCGACGACGGCAACACCGACGCCTCCGACGACTGCACCACCGCCTGCACGGTGGCCACGTGCGGCGACGGCTTCCGCCACGCCACCAACGAGGCCTGCGACGACGGCAACCAGGACAACTCGGACGACTGCCTCAACACCTGCGTTGCTGCCTCCTGTGGTGATGGCTTCGTCCACGCCAACGTCGAGGAGTGTGACGACACCAACGGCAACGACTTCGACGCCTGCCGCAACGCCTGCGAGGCAGCCCGCTGCGGCGACGGCGTCGTCCACGTCGGCGTGGAAGACTGCGACCCCCAGGCCACCTCCCCGGCAACCTGTGACTCCGACTGCACCCCCGTCGTCTGCGGCGACGGCCTCGTCAACCAGGCCGCAGGCGAGGGCTGTGACGACGGGAACGGCATCAACTCGGATGGCTGTACCTCCCTCTGCGGGGCCCAGCCCAACACGCCCCCCGTCGCCAACGACGGCAGCCGCCTCACGCCCGAGGACACCGCCGTCTCCGTCACCCTCGCAGGCGCTGACCCGGACGGCGACACCGTCTCCTTCGCCGTCGTCACGCCACCGTCCAACGGCACCCTCTCCGGCACCCCGCCCAACCTCACCTACACGCCTGCCGCCAACTTCTCCGGCACCGACAGCTTCACCTTCAAGACGAACGACGGCTTCGCCGACAGCCTCGAGGCCACCGTCACCCTCACCGTCTCGCCCGTCAACGACGCCCCCATCGCCACGGCGCAGTCCGTCTCCCTCGACGAGGATGGCTCGCTCGAAATC
>JBDLRJ010000222.1:0-6133 GCA_039800145.1 Pseudomonadota bacterium
GGGGGCAGCACGCCGCCGCGGGATCCGTGCGCGGATTGCGCGGACGACAGCGTGTGCCTCGAGCGCCGCTGCGTTCCCCGGCAATGCGCCGCCGAGCGGTGCGCTCCCCACGAGGCCTGCATCGGGGGCACCTGCCGCCCCCAGGCCTGCGCAGGCATCAATTGCCCGGCAGGATCCACCTGCACGGCGATCGGCCTGTGCGTGCAGCAGGCCTGCGATGGGAGCCCCCCGTGTCCCGAGGGCGAGGTGTGCGCGGACGGCACGTGCATGGAGGCCACGTGCGCAGGCGTGGCCTGCCCGGAGGGCACCTCGTGCGTCGAGGGGCTGTGCCTCGAGCGGTCCTGTGGCGCGGAGCCCTGTCCCGGCGACGGCTTCTGCCTGGAGGGCACCTGCACCGAGCGGGCGTGCGTGGGGGTTGTCTGCCCCGCCGACAAGAGGTGCTTCGGCGGCACCTGCGCAGACTGTGCACCGGGAACGTGGCCGCCCGGTGACGGGGCCCCCTGCGAGCCGGAGCAGGACGCCGGGACTGCCTGTACCGCCCACTACCAGTGCGGCTCCGGCAACTGCGTGGACGGCACCTGCTGCGAGGCCGCCTGCAACGGGCCCTGCTCCACCTGCGCAGGCGGCTCCTGCGCCCCGCTGCCGGCGGGGGCCGCGGATGCCCAGTGCCAGGGGTACACCTGCCTGTCCGGCGGCACGTGCGGGCAGAACTGCACGGACGACTCCGCGTGCGTGGAGGGCTACCGCTGCGCGAACGGCGCCTGCACCCCGAAGGCCGCGCCGGGCACCCCGTGCTCGGCAGGCGCGGACTGCGGGAGCGGCCATTGCGTGGACGGCACCTGCTGCACGACCGCCTGCGACGCCCCGTGCGCCACCTGCAGTGCCCCGGGCCAGGAGGGCACGTGCGTCCCCAGCCCCGCCGGGGCTGGCTGCCGCCCGGCCGCCACTGCGTGCGATGTGCCCGAGTCCTGCGACGGGACCTCCACGGCGTGTCCACCGGACACCTTCCAGCCGGACGGCGCAGCCTGCGGCACCGTCGTCGAGGGAACCTGGGGCGACTGCGTGCTCGGGGCCACCTGCAGCGGCTCGGGCACGCGCACGCGGACGGTCACCACCTCCACGTGCCAGGCCGGCGCCTGCACCCCCTCGGACACCGCGCAGTCCGAGGCGTGCACCGTGAACACCAGCGGCGCCCCCTGCGGTACGCCTACCTACGGCGCTTGGAGCACCTGCAGCTTCTCCAGCACCTGCGACGAGGCGGGGACGCGCACCCGCACGGTGACGCGCTTCACCTGCACGGCCAGCGGCTGCACGGATCCGCAGACCACCACCGAGACCGGCACCTGCACCCGCGACACGGACGGCACCAGCTGCGGCACCACCCAGGCCGGCGCCTGGAGCAGCTGCGGCTACAGCAACAGCTGTGACGAGACCGCGGCAGACCGGACCCGCACGGTGACCCGCTACGCCTGCCAGGCCGGGGCGTGTACGGCCACGACCAGCACGGAGCGTGACGCCTGCGCCCGGAACACGGACGGGGACAGCTGCGGCACCACGGCTTACGAGGCCTGGTCGACCTGCGGTGGCTACGCGAGCACCTGCGACGAGAGCGGCGTCCAGTCCCGCCGCGTCACGCGCAGGGCGTGCGCCGCCGGCAGCTGCGTGGACTCCACCTCCAACGAGACCCGCTCCTGCTCGCGCAACACGGACGGCAACGGCTGCGGGACCACGACGTATGGGAGCTGGTCGACGTGCGGCGGATACGCGAGCACCTGCGACGAGACCGGCGTCCAGTCCCGCCGCGTCACGCAGAAGGTCTGCTCCGCGGGGGCTTGCGGCGACTCGACGTCCAACGAGTCCCGGTCGTGCACCCGTGACACGGACGGCGCCACGTGCGGCCGGACCGGCTGCGGGGACCGTTGCGCCAACGGCTTGTGCGTCTTCCGCTGCTCCCCCACCCCGGCGTGCATGTACTGCTGACGGCGAGAGCGCCGCGGCGATCCCGTCCCCGTGGACCTACCGACCGCTCCGCCGTGACGGGGGCTTCCGGGACGCTGCGGGCGTCGTACCGGCCTTCCGGGCGGCGGACGTCTTCTTCGGTGGCTCCGGGGTCGCGGACTTCGTGGCGGCGCTCGCCCGTGGCTTGGCCTCGTTGCGTGTCGACCGTTTCTTCCCGGCCCCGGCCTTGCGGACGGCGACCGCTGGTGCCGCGCGGACCAGGTGGAAGGCGCGGAGCACCCACTCCTGCACGGCATCGCGGTCGTCGTGCAGGTCAGCGGGCAACAAGACCCAGTCGGACATCGGCGAGCCGTGGGGTGCCCACTCGCTCGAGCCCGCGAGCCCTCGGGCGGCCGCGTAGGTCCCGCTGTCGGGCAGCTTGACGCCGAGTCGGTCTTCGCGCGCGTAGGCGAGGGCGAAGATCCGGCCGTTGACGTAGTAGCCCCAGCTGCCGAACGCCCTCCGGGGCGCGACTCCTGGGAGCCCTGCCGTCGCGTCGTCGAGCATCTCCTTCAGGAACTCCAGCATCCGGCCCATGGCTGTCTCCCGCGAAATGAATGATCCACGTCCGCAGGGTAGTGCGGTTTCCGTAGCGAATAGGAGCGTGTCCGGGTTACCCGCACACCCATGTCTCTCGCCCACAGTGTCGGAATCGATTCCATCGGCGTGGCCTTCCCCGCGCAGTACCTCGAGCTGTCGGACCTGGCCGAGGCGCGCGGCGTTGCCCCCTCCAAGTTCGTGGACGGTCTGGGCATCCGGCGGATGGCGGTCCCGGCCGAGGACGAGGACACGGTGACGCTCGCCGCGCGCGCCGCCCGCGAGGCGCTGCAGCTTGCAGGCAGCACGGGGGAGGACGTGGGGCTGCTCGCCGTGGGGACGGAGACGGCGGTGGACCACAGCAAGCCGGTGGCCTCGTTCGTCCAGGGGCTGCTCGGGCTGCCCCGCGCCATGCGGGTGTTCGAGACGAAGCACGCCTGCTACGGCGGCACCGCGGCCCTGCAGCTCGCGCTGGACTGGATCCGCTCCGGCAGCGCGCGAGGGAAAAAGGCGCTGGTCGTCTGCTCGGACATCGCGCGTTACGGCGTGCGCACGGCGGGCGAGCCCACGCAGGGGGCCGGCGCCGTGGCCCTGCTCTTGTCCGAGGAGCCCCGCATCCTGCGACTGGATGCCGGCCAGTCCGGGGTGTTCGCGCAGGACGTGAACGACTTCTGGCGCCCGCTCTACTCGAGGGACGCGGTGGTGGATGGCCACTACTCGGTGAAGTGCTACCTGGAAGCGCTGGAAGGGGCATACCGCGACTACCAGTCGCTGACCGGGCCTGCTGCCGAGGGGTTCTTCAGCGACCGGTTCGCCGCACTGGCGTACCACGTGCCCTACGGGAAGATGGCCGTGAAGGCCCACCGGCACCTGCGCGGCCTGGACGGTGACCCCTCCCCCGACGCGTCTTTCGACCGGCTCGTGGGCGCGTCTCTCCGCTTCCCGTCCGAGATCGGCAACGTCTACACGGGCTCGCTGTACCTCGCGCTCACGAGCCTGCTCGCCACCTCCGGCTCAGGGCTGGAGGGCCAGCGCGTGGGGCTCTTCAGCTACGGCAGCGGGAGCTGCGCGGAGTTCTTCAGCGGGACGGTGTGTACCGGGGCCACCGCGCGGATGCAGTCGCTGCGGCTCCCCGAGCGCCTTGCCGCGCGCCGCAGGCTGACCGTGGGTGAGTACGAAGACCTCATGGCCGCGCGCGAGCGGATGGACTCGCGGGAGCCGGAGGCCACTGCGCCCGCGCCGTTCCAGTACCTCGGCGTCAAGGAGCACCGCCGGACGTACGGTCCGGGAATCTCCTGACGTCACCCGCGACCGGGTGTTGGAGGCGGAGGTTGCGGGCAGCCCAGGAGAGGCGCTCGTCGCACAGGGCGAACAGCTCGTCCATCCTCGCGGGGTCGTCACAATGCCTCGGCGAGGCCGGTGCGCAGTTGTCGTAGTAGCGGCCTGATTCGCGGTCCGCGTCGCGGTTGCCGATGCAATGCAATGCCGCCTGGGCCCCCAGCGACACGTCCTTCTCGGCGAAGAGGTGCTTGTACAGGGTCGCCCCCCAGCGCTCGTAGAAGGGCAGGCCCTGCGTCTTGTCGAAGCCCTCGGTGGCGATGCCGCCCGGGTGCAGCGCGTAGGTGCGCAGTCCCTCGGCATGGTGTCGCCGGTGAAGGCCCATCGCGTGCCAGATGCCGAACAGCTTGGTCAGCCCGTACTTTCCGATGCTGCTGCCGCGCCCCGATGCCAGCAGCGCCGCCAGGCTCTCGCCGGGCCTCGGCAGGACTGCGCCCGCGTGTCCGAGGCTGGAGACGACGACGAGCTTCCCGCGCGCCTCGAGCAGTGCCGGCAGGAGCGTCCGGGTGAGCTGGAAGTGCCCGAGCACGTTCCCCACGAACATCGCTTCGAGCGTGCCGTCTGCCATGCCTCCGGCGTTGTTCACCAGCACGTCGACGGGGCCTGCGAGGATCTGCTGGGCGGCCGCGGCGACCGACGCACGGTCGGAGAGATCCAGCCGCACGCACTCCACGCTCGCCGAGGGGTACCGGTGCCGCAACACCGCGGCCTCGGCCTCGCCCGCATCCGCGCGGCGAGCCGTCATCACCACCCGCGCCCCGAGCCCCAGGAGCAGCTCCGAGGTGGCACGGCCCAGCCCCGAGTTGGCGCCCGTCACCACGACCCGCCGACCCTCGACGAGGTCCCGCTCCACCACGGCCCTTCTCAGCTTGCCCATGGCCGCGGGTTAGCCCTGCGTCCATACCCGCTGCAAGGGAATCGGCCGGTGCTGCTGGATGCCCGGTGGAGACGCCGCCGGCCCCTCCGGGTGCATGCCGCCCTGCACAGGCACTAACCTCTGCGTCCGTGGGAACCTTCGGATTCACGCTCGAGCAGCTTCCGGGACTCGTCGCCAAGGGCGGCCCCTTCCACTTCACGTGCGATTGGTCCGGGGACTCCGGGGTGATCACCATCCCCATCATCAACCGCGGCCCGGAGTCGGTCGCCGTCTCCCAGCCGCAGGAAGACTGGCTGAGCGCCCGGTTCCCGAACCTGGAGTCGTGTTTCGCCGGGGCGTGGCGCACGACGGACCGTGCGCTGTTCAGCCGGGTCTGCAACGCGTTGGCGGCGTTGGACCGTGGGCCACCCGCGGCGCAGCGGGAGCTGCTCGCGGCACTGCGGGTGCGGCCCGTTCCCTCGGGTGCGAGCAAGGGGGTCCCCTCCTTCAGCAGTGCGGCCCCGGGCACGGAGGAGGAACGTGCGGCGGCGCGGGTGGGGGATCTCGAGGACTACGACCGACTGGTGGCCCTCGCTCCGCTGGAGCCCGAGGCCTGGGTCCTGCGTGCCGAGCGGCGCCGCTCGGCGCACGGTGACGTGGCCGGCGCGCTGGCGGACTTCACCCATGCGTGCGGGTTGTCGCCCAGCAGCCCCTCGGCCTGGGACGGGATGGGCTCGTGCCTGCTGGACCTCGGACGCACCGCCGAGGCGATTCCCGCGTTCCGCCGGGCGCTGCTCGCCAGCACCCAACCGGGACAGGTCCGCGCTGCGCGCCTCCAGCTCGCGCGCGCACACGCACAGGCGGGACAGCACGAGGAGGCCCTCGTCCAGTGGGAGTCCGTGGCCCCGCCGGGCCGGGCCGGCAAGCCGCTCGCCGACGACGGCACCGTCCACCAGTCACGCGCCCGCGCCCTGTCCGCACTCGGGCGCACGCTGGAGGCACTGCAAGCGTTGGGCGAGGCCTCCCGCTGTCAGCCGGGCGAGTCCGGCCCGCACGTCGCGCGCGCGCGGATCCTCTGGGAGATGCCGGAGAAGGCGGAGGAGGCGTTGGCCGCAGCGGCCCTGGCTGCGCAGCGGGCGAAGCCCTGGGAGCACGAGCCCCTGCTCGTCCACGGGGGCGTGCTCCGGTCCCGGGGGCGCTTCGAAGAGGCGCTGCCGGTCCTGGAGGAGGGGCTGCGGCGGGCGCCCTCGGACATGGGCCTCGCGGCGGAGCTGGGCGTGGTGCTGGTGCAGCTGGGACAGGACGACCGCGCGTTGGAACTGCTCAACCGGTACCTCGAGACCGCGTCGTGGCACCCGGCACAGCTGGCGCGGGCCAGGGCCCGGTGGCGAAGGCGCGGAGATC
>JBDLRJ010000223.1:0-9509 GCA_039800145.1 Pseudomonadota bacterium
CGCCGCTCCCGCGTGGCGAGCGACGCGCCGAGCAGCCCGCTCCACAGCATGAACCCCAGCGCGAACTTCTGCGCGCCGGGGATGCTGGAAGGAAATTGCCAGAGCAGCAGCTTGATGAACCCCGCCACCGCGGCCCACGTGAGGGCGCCGTGGAGTGCAGACGGACCCCAGCCCGGTGACGGCTGGCCGGCCTTCTCGGCGGCCATGCTGCGCCGCGCATGGGCGGCAAGCACCAGGAACAGCAGCGACCCCACGCCGAACACCACGGGGCCGAGCGTGCCCGTCACGAACGCGCGCTGGTCGGCCGTGGGGGACTTGTAGAGGAGAGCCAGCAGCAGCTCCTCCGTCTTCCCCACCGGCCGGCTGAAGGTGCGCTGGGCCACGTCCAGCGTCACCAGCACCGTCATCATGGCCACGCTCACAAGGAGCAGCAGCCGCTCTCCCGCAAACACGGCCTCGTCCAGCCGCTTCGCTGCCCCCCGGAGCTTGTCCATGTCGCCTCGCGTGTGCGCGCTACTTCTTGCCCGCCGCGAACTCCTTCTTCGCGGCCAGCAGGGCGTCCAGGATCTCCTTGTTCGCCTTGCCCTTCTTCGCAAAAACGTCCCACACCGGGCGCGCCTTCGCGGCAAACGCCTTCGTCTGCTCGGGCGTCAGCTTGCACACCTTCTTGTCCGCGGCGGTGAAGTTGTCGAGCAGCGGCTCGGTGAGCGCGCGCACCCCGGCAATGCCGGCCCGCTCGTCGGAGCGCACCAGCAGCGCCTTCTGCGACTCGGGCGGGAGCTTCTCGAACCACTTCTTCGAGATGATGAGGATGCCCGGCTGGTAGATGTGCTTCGTGTAGGTGAAGTGGGTGACGCCCTTGTACCAGCTGGTGGCGAACCCGAAGAGCGGGGTGTTGGAGAAGCCGTCCACGGTGCCGGTCTGCAGCGCGCCGAGCACCTCGGGGACGGCCATCTCCACCGGGGAGGCCCCGAACGCCTTGTAGGTCTCAATGTGGACCATGGACTCCTGGCTCCGCATCTTCAGGCCCTTCATGTCGTCCGGGGACTGCACGCACTTGCCCTTCACGCCGTAGCCGTGCCAGCCGTTCTCGGCCCACATGATCATCTTGAAGCCCTTGGCCTCGACCAGCTGCTCGAACCGGCCGCGCACCTTGTCGAGCACGAAGTCGGCCTCGGCGTCGGACGAGAACAGGTAGGGCAGCTCGAGTGCCGCGAGCTCCGGGACGTAGGAGGCCACCGCCGCGGCCGAGCCGCCGAAGAGGTGGAGGGTGCCGTTCTTGACGTCCTCCACCATCTCCTTCTCGCCGCCGAGCTTCCCGCCGAGGAACACCTTCAGCTTCAGCTGCCCGCCCGAGTCCTTCTCGATGCGGGACTTCACCCCGTCCAGCCACTCGGCCCAGGGCGTGCCTTCCGGGGCCACCGAGCCCACCTTGGCCACGGTCTGGGCCAGGGCGGGGAGCGAGGACAACGACAGGGCGAGGACGGCCGTCTTCAGTGCGTGGGAGAGGGTCATGTGCAGGGTCCGTGGGACGGCGGGCCTAGAACTTGTCTTCAACCTCGGCGAGCAGCTTCTTCGCCTTGGCCTGCTCCATGGCGTTCTCGGGGGCGATCTCCGGGTCCACGTTGGGGTCCGCGGCGAGCACTTCCTTCAGCAGCTTCTCGAACGTGGCGCGGTCGTTCTTCTTGGTGGCCAGGTAGTCCGCCCACAGCACCTTGCTGCCGAGGTAGTTCGGCGCGGTGGCCACGGCCTGGGTGAAGAACTCCTCGGACTTCACGAGCGAACCGCCCGCGATGCCGGCCGTCAGCGCCTGGAAGCTGCCGAAGTAGCGGAGCGGGGCGGAGTAGAAGAACGCCGGGTCCAGCTCGTTCACGCGGTCCATGGTGGACTTGGCGTCGTCCTTGTACCGGAGGCGCGTGGCGAAGCCCTTGGACGCGGCCCACTTCCCGAGGTTGGTGGCGTACCAGTACATGCCGGGGACGGCCTCCTTGCCGGCGAGCTGGATGGCCTCGGGGTGCTTCTTGCCGGCGGCCATGGCCTCGGCGAACGCGGGGGCGGCGGCCTTCAGGGACTTCGTGGCCCAGTCCAGGCCCAGCTGGTACTCGGCGTCGCGCTCGGTGGCCTTGCCCTCGAGGGCGTAGAAGCCGTCACCCAGCAGGTAGTGGGCGCGCGAGAGCTTGGCGAAGAGGTCCGCGGACGGGGCCTTCTCCGCGAGCGCCTCGTAGGCCGCGATGGCCGCGACCAGGCTGTCCTTGTCCGAGCGCTTGGCCCAGAGGGCGTCCGCCTTCTCCTGGAGCGCCTTCGTGGCGTCCACTTCAGTCGGGGCGGCAGCGGCCGCGGCGACGACGGGCTTCTCGTCCCACTTGGCGTTGTACGTGGTGGCGCAGCCGGAGACGGCGAGGGCCGGGACGATCCAGGACAGGCGGGTGACGCGCATGGTGTTTCCCCCAGGGGGTGTGAGTGAGACGGCGGGCTGGGGTTCTAGGTGGGACGGCCGGTGCACCGCAACCGGGCCGGGGAGGACGAGGAAACTCTCCGGGCGTCGGGGCGATAAGTGGATCAGCAGTCATCCATCAATAAGGAGCAACCATGTCCCGAACAGCCCACGTCCACGTGAACGTGAATACCCACATCCGCACCCACGGCCCCAGCTTCCAACGCCACGGCGCCATCCACGGCGCCCACGGCCACGCGCCGCACGCGCTGGGTCACCCGGCCCTCAACGGGGCGCGTCCCGGAGGCGCCCCGCCGGTGGGGGTGGCAGGTCCCTCTGCGGCCCCGCGCTTCGTTCCGCAGCAGATGCGGGACGGCTTCGACGCGGGCCCGATGGCCCGGGCAGGCGGTGCGGCCCCGGTCGGGGACGGAAACCACGGGACGACGGGCGGCATCAGCGCGTCGCAGCTGAAGGCCATCATGCCGGGGGTGTCGGACCGGCGGGCGCAGGAGGTGTTGCCGCACCTCAACCGGGCCATGAAGGAGGCGGGCATCACCACGCCGCGGCGGCAGGCCATGTTCCTGGCGCAGCTGGGTCACGAGAGCGGGGGGCTGAAGTGGATGGAGGAGCTCTCGTCGGGCCGGCAGTACGAGGGGCGGCGGGATCTCGGCAACACCCAGCGCGGTGACGGTGCGCGCTTCAAGGGGCGCGGGCCCATCCAGCTGACGGGGCGGGCCAACTACAAGAAGGCCGGCTCCGAGCTGGGGTTGGACCTGGTGAACAACCCGAAGCGGGTGGCAGACCTGGACGTGGGGTTCCGCACCGCGGCCTGGTACTGGAAGGACCGGGGCATCAACGCCCCCGCGGACCGGGGAGATCTCCGCGGGGCGACGCGGCTCATCAATCCCGGCCTCCGGAACCTCCAGGACCGCGCCGCCTACTACGCGCGGGCCAAGCGGGCGCTCGGGGCGACCTGAGCGGACCGGTCCAACATCCTTGCAAAACAGGCATCTGCATGCATGAAATGCAAGGATGTTCAGGCGCGCGCTGGAGCCTCGCCTCCTCGAGGAGCTGGGTGAATCCCCCGCCGTGGCCCTGTTGGGGCCTCGGCAGGTGGGAAAGACGACGCTTGCGCTGGAGGTAGGGAGCCGGCAGCCGAACCTCTACCTGGACCTCGAGTCCCCGGGGGACCGTGCGCGCCTGGAGCAGCCGGAGCTCTTCCTCCCCGCGCACCTGGACAAGCTGGTCATCCTGGACGAGGTGCACCGGGCGCCGGGGTTGTTCCCCGTCCTGCGCGGGCTGATTGACCGGGCGCGGCGCAAGGGGCGGAGGGCGGGGCTCTACCTGCTGCTGGGCTCCGCGGGAGTGGAGTTGCTCGCGCAGTCGGGGGAGTCCCTGGCGGGGCGCATCGCCTACCTCGAGCTGGGTCCGCTGCTCCTCCGGGAGACGGGGGCCGAGAACCTGGAGGCGCTGTGGCTGCGGGGAGGATTTCCCGACAGCTACGGGGCGAAGGGCGATGCAGCGAGCCTGCGCTGGCGGGAGAACTTCATCCGGACCTACCTCGAGCGGGACATTCCGCAGTTCGGGCCGCGGGTGCCGGCGGAGACGCTGCGGCGGCTTTGGACGATGCTGGCGCACCAACAGGGGGGCCTGCTGAACGCGGCGGGGTTGGCGCGTGGGCTGGGCCTGGACGTGAGGACGGCGGGACGGTACCTGGACCTCCTGGTGGACCTGTTGCTGGTCCGTCGTCTCCCGCCGTGGCACGCGAACGTGGGGAAGAGGCTCGTGAAGTCCCCGAGGGTGTACGTGCGGGACACGGGCATCCTGCACGCGCTGCTGGGAATCGGGAGCCGGGATGGGCTGCTCGGCCACCCGGTGGTGGGCGCGAGTTTCGAGGGGTTCGTCGTGGAGAACGTGGCCGCGGCGGCGCCCTCGGCGGTGTGTCACTTCTACCGGACCTCGGGCGGGGCCGAGGTGGACCTGGTGCTTGCGTGGCCGGATGGGACGCTGTGGGCGATCGAGGTGAAGCGGAGCCTCTCGCCGAAAGCGGAGCGGGGGTTCTACGAGGCGTGCGCGGACCTGGCCCCGGCGAGGCGGTTCATCGTGTACCCCGGGGCGGAGCGGTGGCCGTTGAAGGACGACGTGGAAGTCCTCGGCGTGGCGGAGTTGTGCCGCGAGGTCTCGGCGAAGCAGGGGCGCTGACGCCCCCGGCTGGCGAGGGACGCACAGCGCCGGTAGCGTGCGGGGCCGTGCCGCGTTCCCGTGTCCAGTTGGCGCTCCTCTGGTTGCTCGCCGCGGGCTGCGCGGGGTCGCGACTGCAGGCGGCGACCCTGCAGCCGGGGGAGGTGTTGGTCCAGGGGCTGGACGTGGCCTTCGACGAGCCGGGGAGCGGGGAGTTGACGCTCGAGTTGGTGATGGAGGGCGTGGGCGAGCCGGTCCAGGCCCAGGCGGTGGACTGGGAGGTGTGGCTGGACAACCGGTACTTCGCGGCCGGGGTGGAGCAGGTGACGCGGCAGCTGCCGGTGGCAGGGGAGACGCCGCTGCTGCTCAAGTTCCCGCTGCACTTCCCGAAGGTGCCGGTGGCGGGCGAGCCGCAGCGGCTGAAGCTGTCCATCCGCGGCGGGGTGGTGCTGCGCGGCGGGACGCGCGAGGAGCGCTACCCGTTCGAGGTGAGCGTGTTCCGGCGCGTGGAGCGCGCGCCGGTGCTCGAGGCGCCATCAGCGGTGGAGTGAGGGGCGTCAGTCCCAGGGATTCAGCCGGGTCTGGATGGGGCTGCTGCCGTCCGACTTCTCGACGGTGAAGCAGAGATCCAGCGCCGCGAGCACGGCGAGGACCTTGTCCATCCGCACCGTCGGCTTGCCGGCCTCGAGTTGGTAGAGGAATGCCGTCCCCACGCCGGCCATGCGCGCGAGCTCCCCCTGGGTGAGCTTCCGCCGCCGGCGGGAGACCCGGACGATTTCGCCGAGGATTTCGCAGGACGTCCGCATTCCGGCACGGAGAGTTTCATCTCACGGGCATCCGACATGGGTTTTGATTTGATCGAATTGATAATCATTCGAACAAATCAAACATTGGGCGACATCTGTCAGTGGCGCGGGTCGAGGGAATAGACAGTCGCAAACCGACAAGAATCGGAGCGACAAGTCATGGCGTCGTATGCTCGAAAGATCCTCGCTGGATGGGTGCTGGTTGCGCTCGTTGGGTGTGGCGGCGGAGGGAGTGATCCCATCGACGCAGGCGGTGGCACGGGCCCCGCCGTCTGCGGCAACGGCGCCTTGGAGTTGGGGGAAGAGTGCGACGACGGGAACACCCGAGACGCCGACGCGTGTACCGCGGAGTGTGCCAACAACATCTGTGGGGACGGCAAGCGAAACACCACGACCGAGCAGTGTGACGACGGCAATGCACTCGCAGGAGACGGGTGCGACGCCGAGTGCCGGGCCGAGCAGTGTGGCAACGGGCGGGTGGACCGGGGCGAGCAGTGCGACGACGGAAACCAGGATGAGACCGACGCCTGCCTCAACACCTGCAAGAACGCCTCCTGTGGTGACAGCTTCGTGCGCGCCGGCGTGGAGGCATGTGACGACGGCAACCGCGTGGACGGCGACACCTGCACCAACGCCTGTGCCGTGCAGCGCTGCGGCGATGGCTCGGTCCAGCAGGGGGTGGAGCAGTGCGACGACGGGAACACCGCCAACACGGATGCCTGCACCAACGGGTGCACGACCGCTCGCTGCGGGGACGGTTTCGTCCAGGCGAACGAAGCCTGCGACGACGGGAACACCGTTGGCGACGATGGTTGCACCAACACCTGTTCGCTGCCCCGGTGCGGAGACGGAATCCTCCAGTCAGGCGAGGCCTGCGACGATGGGAACTCCAACACGGGCGACGCCTGCACCAACACCTGCGCCGTTGCCCGCTGTGGTGATGGGGTTGTCCAGGTGGGGACGGAACAATGTGACGACGGAAACACGTCCAACACGGATGCCTGCCTCAACTCCTGCTTCGGGGCTCGGTGTGGAGACGCGTTCGTCCAGGCCGGCGTGGAACAGTGTGACGACGGCAACCAGGTCAACACGGACGCCTGCCTCAACTCGTGCGCGACGGCGAACTGTGGCGACGGCGTCGTGCAGGCGGGCGTGGAACAGTGTGACGACGGGAATGGCTCCAGCCAGGATGGATGTGTGGCGTGTGCCACTGCGCGCTGTGGCGATGGGTTCACCCAGGCGGGCGTCGAGCAGTGCGACGACGGGAACGGCGCCAACACGGATGCCTGCCTGACCACCTGCGTGGTGGCGTCGTGCGGTGACTCGTTCGTCCAGGCCGGCGTCGAGCAATGCGACGACGGGAACACGACCGCCACGGACGGATGCACGGCCATCTGCCAGGTGGCGCGGTGCGGGGATGGCGTGACCCAGGCCGGCGTGGAGCAGTGCGACGACGGCAACCAGGTCAACAACGACGGCTGCACCAATGCCTGCACCTCTCCGACGTGTGGTGATGCCATCGTCCAGGCGGGTGAGCAGTGTGACGATGGGAACACGTCCAACACCGACGGGTGCACAAACGGCTGTCAAACGGCACGGTGCGGAGATGGGCACGCCCAGTCAGGTGTCGAGGCGTGCGACGACGGGAATGCGAGCAACACGGACGGGTGCACGAACACCTGCGCACTGGCTGCTTGTGGGGACGGCTTCGTGCAGGCCGGCGTAGAGCAGTGTGACGACGGAAACACCGTCAACACCGACGCATGCACGAGCGCCTGTGCTGTTGCCCGGTGCGGAGATGGAATCGTCCAGGCAGGTGTGGACCAATGCGATGACGGCAACCAGGTCAACGCCGATGGGTGCACCAACACCTGCACCACCCCTCGCTGCGGGGATGGCATCCTCCAGTCGGGCGAGCAGTGTGATGACGGCAACGCGCTGGATTCGGACGCGTGCCCTTCGTCCTGCCAGTCTGCGCGGTGCGGCGACGGGTTCGTGCAGGCAGGAGTCGAAGCGTGTGACGACGGAAACGCCCTGAACACCGACGGCTGCCTCGCCACCTGCGTCGTCGCCTCCTGCGGTGACAGCTACGTGCGAGTGGGCGTCGAGCAGTGCGACGACGGCAACCAGGTCAACACCGACGCCTGTCCCAGCACCTGCCAGGACGCCCGGTGCGGTGATGCGTACGTCCAGTCCGGTGTGGAGCAGTGCGACGACGGGAACGCAACGAACACCGACACCTGCCCGACGAACTGCCAAAACGCGCGTTGCGGAGATGGGTACGTCCGGGCGGGAACGGAGGCCTGTGACGATGGAAACACCTCCAACACCGACGGCTGCTTGAACACCTGCGTCACCTCGACGTGCGGGGACGGGTTCATCCAGGCGGGGGTGGGGCAGTGCGACGACTCGAACACCGTGGCCACGGATGGGTGCACGGCGGCATGCCAGACCGCGCGCTGTGGCGACGGCATCACCTATGCGGGCATTGAGCAATGTGACGACGGAAACGCGAGCAACACGGACGCGTGCACGGGTTCCTGCCAGAATGCCCGATGCGGAGATGGTTACGTCCTTGCCGGTTCCGAGCAGTGTGACGACGGAAACGCCGTTGCGTCTGACACCTGCACCCTATCCTGCCAGATCGCTCGCTGTGGAGACGGGGTTGTCCAAGCGGGCGTGGAGCAGTGTGATGATGGAAACCTGAGTTCTGGTGATGGTTGTGATGCCACCTGCAAGGTGGTGGCGAGTGTGGAGGTGGAACCGAACAACGTCTGTGGCGGGGGGGCGTCAGTCCTTCTCGGTTCTCTTGGGGCGGCTGTTCAGATTGCTGGTGGCATTGCGTCCAGTTCTGATGTCGACTGGTACTCGTTCGCTGTTCCGCAGGGAGCCTCGTTGCGGATTGAGGCGTTCGGTCCCGGTGGTCCTGGATCGTGCGAGGTTGCCTTTTTGGGGATGGAGTTGATGGCAGGGGACTGTGCGACGGCGATTGCCTCTGCAAGCTTGAGTGGTCCGGAAAGTTGCGGGCTCATTAGTGGATTGGGTGATGCTCGTGTGCGCGGGCTTGCCGCGGGGACTTATCGATTGAAGGTGTCTTTGGACCCGCTGCTTTCATCCCCATCGCTGTTTCCAGTGTCCTACGCCGTCACAATCGAGGTGGCGGAAGTTTGTGGAAATGGGTTGATGGAGACCAGTGAGCCATGCGACGACAACAATACCGTCACCGGCGACGGCTGCTCGTCCACCTGCACGGAGGAGGCGGGCTACTTCTGCACCGGCGCCCCGAGTATCTGCGTGAAGACCTGCGGCAACGGCACCCTCGAGGGCACGGACAAGTGTGACGACGGCAACGTAGATTCCGGCGACGGCTGTTCCGCCACCTGCACCGTGGAGAGCAACTACAGCTGTTCGGGCTCTCCCAGCGTCTGCGTCTCGTTCTGCACGATGGCGGTCAACGTCCCGGTGCTCGCTGTCGGGGCTCCCTCCAAAGTCAACGGCGCCATCGCGGTGGCCGGCGAGGAGGACTACTTCTCCTTCACGCTCTCCCAGGCCTCCTCGGTGAAGCTCGAGGTCTTCGACGGCTCCGGCATCGGCACCTGCACCGGCGGCATCGACCCGGACATCTACGTCGTCCAGTCTGACTGCACGACCTCCGTCACCAGCAACTTCGACAGCGGCCCGGACTCGTGCCCGCTGCTAGACCCCGCCACCAGCTCCGCAGTCCGGAACCTGGCCGCCGGCACCTACTACGTGAAGGTGAAGGCCTCCTACTCCTCCAGCTTCAGCTCCGCCCCTGCGACCTTCGCCTACGAGTTCGTCATGACGCTGACCGGCTCGTGCGGGAACAACGCGGTGGAGCCCGGCGAGGACTGCGACGGCACGGCCGGTTGCGACGCCACCTGCAAGCTGCCCACGGTGTGCGGCAACGGCGCCAAGCAGGGCACCGAGGCCTGTGACGACGGCAACTCCACGGACGGCGACGGCTGCTCCGCCACCTGCACCGTGGAGGTCGGTTACACCTGCACCGGCACCACGCCGAGCGTCTGCACCTCGCCCTGCGGCAACGGCACGGTGGAGACCTCGAACGG
>JBDLRJ010000224.1:0-5630 GCA_039800145.1 Pseudomonadota bacterium
GTGTCGAACGCGGACCAGCTGAACACGGACCTGGCCGCGGACGGCGGCGATGCGTGCGACGCGGACGACGACAACGACGGCATCCCGGACACGGACGAGGGCCCCGGTGACTCGGACAACGACGGCACGCCGGACGCCATCGACAACGACTCGGACAACGACGGCATCCCGGACTCCATCGAGCGCGGCACGGCCCAGTTGCCCGCGGACACCGACCAGGACGGCGTGCCGGACTACCGGGACCTGGACTCGGACAACGACGGCATCACCGACGAGCTCGAGCGGGGCGCGGACATCATGAACCCGGCCAACACGGACGGTGACAGCCTGCCGGACTACCTGGACCTGGACGCGGACGGCGACGGCATCCCGGACGTTGTGGAGGCAGGCCACGGCAAGCCGGTGAGCCCGGAGTTCCGGCTCTCGGCCCCGTTCGGTGCCAACGGCCTCGCGGACGCGGTGGAGACCTCTGCCGGCTCGGGCATTCCCAACTACACCGTGGCCGAGAGCCCGCTGGACGCGGACGAGACGCGCGACTTCCAGGACCTGGACTCGGACGGTGACGGCCACGACGACGCGCTCGAGCGCGGTGCCGACGGCCTGCGCCCCGCGGACACGGACGGTGACGGGAAGCCCAACTACCTGGACCTCGACTCGGACAACGACTGCGTGCCGGATGCGCAGGAGTCCATCCTGTACACCGCGAACGCGGCGCTCCCGAACGCGGTGGCGAGTGACAACTGCACCGCCCCGGGCCTGAACTTCTGCGACACCACGACGGGCACGTGCGTGGCCGGCTGCGACACGGACTCGGACTGCGGCGTCGGCCAGGTGTGTGACGCGACGAACCACTGCGCGCCGGGCTGCCGGGGCGTGGGCGGCAACGGCTGCCCCGCGGATTCGTACTGCACCTCCACCACGACGGACGTGGGCGTGTGCGACCCGGACACCGACAAGGACGGCATCCCGGACCTCCGCGAGAAGGAGCTCGGCACCAACCCGAACGATCCGGACTCCGACAAGGACGGCATCCCGGACGGGACCGAGACCAACGGCGGCGAGCGCGTGGACACGGACAACGACGGCGTCATCGACGCGCTCGACACGGACTCCGACAACGACGGCATCCCGGACAGCGTGGAGAAGGGCACGGGCGGCCCGGTGGACACCGACAAGGACGGCACGCCGGACTACCGCGACCTGGACTCCGACGACGACGGCATCCCCGACAGCGTGGAGAAGGGCACCGGCGGCCCGGTGGACACCGACCAGGACGGCGCGCCGGACTACCTGGACCTGGACTCGGACGCGGACGGCATCCCCGACGCCACGGAGAAGGGGCCGGACGGGGCTGCCCCGCTGGACACGGACGGGGACGGCACGTTTGACTTCCGCGACCTGGACTCGGACAACGACAGCTTGCTCGACGCGGCCGAGCGCGGCCCGGAGGGTGCTGCGCCGCGGGACACGGACAAGGACGGCTTGCCGGACTACCGGGATCTCGACGGGACGGGGCTCGCCGGAGGTGGCAGCCTGTTTGGCTGCAGCGCGCTGCCGGGCGTGCCGGGGGCGGGCTGGGCGCTGCTGACGGTGCTCTCGCTCGCGTCCGCTTCGCGCCGGCGCCGCGCGTAGACACCGTTCGCGTTGGCAGTGACACGGGCTCTCACCCTCCGGGGTGGGGGCCCGTTTCCTTGTCCAGTCCCGAGTCGTGCGAGAGTGCACGCCGCACCATGTCCAGCACCACCGGCTATCCCCCGCAGACGAAGTACATCCTCGGAAACGAGGCGTGCGAGCGCTTCAGCTTCTACGGGATGAAGAACATCCTCACGGTGTTCCTCGTGGACTACCTGCTCGTCTCGCTCGTGCCGGAGGCGGCGGCGCGCAAGGCGGAGGGCAACGCGAAGTACCACCTGTTCGTCTCGGCGGTGTACTTCTTCCCGCTGCTCGGCGGGTACCTCGCGGACCGCTACCTCGGGAAGTACCGGACCATCCTGTACCTCTCGCTCCTGTACTGCCTGGGCCACGCGGCGCTGGCCGTGTTCGAGGGCAATCCCACCGGCTTCTACGCGGGGCTGTTCCTGATTGCGCTCGGCAGCGGTGGCATCAAGCCCTGCGTCTCGGCCTTCGTCGGGGACCAGTTCGACGCGTCCAACAAGCACCTGGTGAAGGGGGTGTTCGGGGCGTTCTACTGGCTCATCAACTTCGGCAGCTTCTTCGCCACGCTGCTCACGCCGTGGATGCTCAAGAACCTCGGCCCGGCCTGGGCGTTTGGATTGCCCGGCGTGCTCATGGCCGTCGCAACGCTCGTGTTCTGGCTGGGGCGCAGGCTGTACACGGACGTGCCTCCCTCCGGGCGCAACCCGCACGGCTTCCTGCCGGTGGTGCGGAGCGCGCTGTTCGCGGGGCCGTCGGGTGACCGGAAGGGACTGGACCGAGCCCTCGCGGCACATCCGCCCGAGGCCGTGGACGCCGTCCGCGCGGTGCTGCGCGTGGTGCCGCTGTTCCTGCCGCTCGCCTTCTTCTGGGCGCTGTTCGACCAGAAGGGCAGCACCTGGGTGGAGCAGGCCAAGCTCATGGACCTCACCGTGCTGGGCGTGCAGCTGCAGGCCTCCCAGATGCTCATGCTCAACCCGCTGCTGGTGATGCTGCTCGTGCCGCTGATGCAGACCGCGGTGTACCCGTGGGCGGAGGCGCGTGGCATCTCGCTCTCGCCGCTGCGGCGCATCACGATCGGCATGGCGGTGGCCGGCGCCTCGTTCCTGCTGGTGGCGGCCATCGAGGCGGTGCTGCGCGGCGGGGCACGGCCCAGCGTGCTGTGGCAGGGCGGCCCCTACCTGGTGCTCACGCTCGCGGAGGTGCTGGTGTCCACCACCGCGCTCGAGTTCGCCTACAGCCAGGCGCCCACGCAGATGAAGAGCGTGGTGATGAGCCTCTACAACCTGACCGTCACGCTCGGGAACCTGGTGACCGCGGCGGTGGCCGGGACGAAGGGGTTGGACCCCGTGGCCCGCACGCTCTTCTTCGCGGGGCTGGCCTTCTTCGGCGCAGCGGCCTTCTGGTGGGTGTCCCGCGGGTACGTGGAGCAGGACCGCTACCAGCCGGCCGCGGGCTGAAGGCCCTCAGCCCTTTCGGCTGCGGGGCCGGATGATCTCCGCGTTCACCACCGGCGCGCCGCTCGCGTCCGGCGGGCCCAGCGCGGCCACCAGCACCAGGTGCCGCTCCTCGAGCCGCCGGAGGAAGGTGGCCAGCCGCTGCTGCACCGTCCCCGGCATGTCCTCGGTGTACTGCAGGTACCAGCGCACCTCTCCGAGCAGCTCGTAGAAGCCGTTCGCCGCGAGCTGCTCCGCGGGGGAGAGCAGGCACAGCTCCCCGAACGCGATGCTGGTGAACCAGCACCGCACCGTGTCCAGCAGCGGCCCGCGGTCCCGCAGCCGCGAGAAGAGGGACACCATCTCGTCGTTCCTCGCGCGCAGCCGGACCATGACGTTGGCCGCGTCCAGCGCGAGCAGGTGCCTCACGCGGGCGGCGTCGTCGGACGGGGGACGGCGGGGCGTGCGGCGGGCGGCCATGCGTTCAACTCCCGGTGACGTGAAGGTGCTGGAGCCCCGGGAGCCGCGCGCGCAGCTCCGGTTCGCTCATCCCCCGGCCCGCCCACCAGGTCTCCACGCAGGTCAGCGCAGGCAGCGTCCCCAGCACCGCCGGGAACGTGTCCAGGCGCGTGTTCCGCAGTGACAGGAGCGAGAGCGAGGGGAGCGGCGGGAGCGCGTCCAGCGTGGTGAGGGGACAGTCGTCCACGGACAGCTTCTCGAGCCGGGCCATCTGCCCCATCCCGGAAGGGAGCGAGCTCCACCGGCAGGAGGAGAGCGTCAGCGTCTTCAGCGATGGAAGCGGCGGAAGCGCCCCGAACGGAAGCGTGCAGTCCGTGAGCACCAGGTGCTGCAGGGAGTCCGAAGAGGGGAGCGCCCGGACGGGCAGCCCCCGCAGCTCCAACCGCTCCAGCCCCAGCGGGCCGTAAGCGGAGGTCTGCTCGAGCGTGAAGGCCTCCCCGGCGCCGATGGACAGCTCGCGCAGCGTGGGGCTCAGCGCGAGCGCGGCAGGCAGCGCCGGCAGCTCGACGTTGTTCAAGTCCAGGCGCCGCAGCGCAGGGAGCTCGTCCCACGGGTACTCGAGGGTGTTGGTGGGGAGGCGTCCGTAGAAGCCCACGTGCTCGAGCCGCGGAAGGCGCGAGGGGGAGGGAAGCTGGAAGAAGGCACCCTCGAGCCGGACGAGGCTTCCCAGGAGCGAGGGGTCTGTTGGCAAGGGCGAGTGATCGCCGTAGGGAAGGCGGAGATCCCTCAGCGCCCCCCCCGGCAGCGCGCGCAGCACCGCGTCCAGCGCGGCAGCCGTGAGCGGACGGGAGAACACGTGCGTGAGATCCAGCGTGCCCTCCTTCCACGCCGAGCGCAGGACGAGCGCGGCCACCTCCGCGTGCAGCGAATCCAGGTGGAGCTTCCAGGAGACGGGAACCTGTCCTGCCTCCGCTGCCGCCACGAGCGGAGGGCCCAGCGCCAGGTCCACCGCGGTGAGATCCCTCCAGCCCGCCACCCGCAGCGCAGGCAGCAGCGCCTTCCAGAGCGACACGGCCGCGCGCGCCCCCTCCGCGGTGATGCGGCCGGTGGCCTCCAGCGAGTCCGTGTTCCCCGTGATGGACAGCTGCGCGCCGGGCCAGCCCACCGCGGTGAAGGTGAAGTCCTGCGCGTCCACGCCGTGCTCCACCATCCACGGCGCAGAGAACTGTTGCCGGACCGTCACGCCCGGCTTGAGCTCCAGGGTGGCGTCCGTCGCCTCCTCGTGCAGGGGGGGCGCGTCGGCTGGACGCGGCGTCGCCTCCCAGCTCCCCGTCCCATCCGCCAGCAGGTGGGCGGTCCGCAAGCACGCGGCGGCGGCACCGCACAGCTTGTGCACGCCGCTGCTGAAACCCGTGGGCTCTACGAAGCGGAGACGAAGCTCGAGTGTCGTCACGGACCCTACTTGTCGAGCAGGAACACCTTCACCAGCACGTCCACGATGCCCAGCAGCGCCGCCCCGGCGATGAGCCCCGCACAGATGGGCTCGTGCGTTTCAATCCAGAGCGTGTGGCCGGGCGTGCCGGGCTTGTCCGCGTGGCGCTTGTGCATCCACTGGAAGAAGAAGGCGCCGGCCGCCATGGCCAGCGTGGAGTCGGCGGGGATGACCACGCCGAGCCCAATGGCGAGCGGAGACAGCCAACCGCGGCCGTCTGCGTCGTCCTTGAGGAACGTGGTCCAGAGCGCAAAGCCCGCGGCCACGAGCACGAGCACCCAGCCCCACGCCAGGTGCGAGGGTCCTGCCACCACGGCGCCCGAGCCGAGGCGCGCCGCGAAGACCAGCGCCGCCTGCAGCGAGACGACCGCCGCGATGCGCTGGGCCACGAGGTTGCCGAACAACAGGGCAGACGAGGCCGCGAGGCACACCCAGCCCTCCGGCTGCACCGCCCCGACGAGCTCCTGCACCGCCGCGCCGTCCACCCATGGGCCGAACACGCCGCCCACGAGCAGCAGCGCCGCGAGCGGACGCGCCCACTGTCGGATGGACGCCCCGGACAGGATGCCCGTGCGCCCCAGCTCCAGCAC
>JBDLRJ010000225.1:0-5415 GCA_039800145.1 Pseudomonadota bacterium
ATGGGCCTTCCTCGGTCGCTTCTGCTGGAACCGCCACAGCTGCAGGTTCTTCTCGTTCTGCTTCATGGAGTCCAGCAGCTTCTCGGCGGCGTCCAGGTCCATGGCACCGGCCGGCGTGCCGCCGTCCCGGTCCTCCACGCCCGCGTCCCTGCCGGGCTCTGCCTGGCGTGCCGTGCCCGCGTCCGTTCCGCCGTCCCCCTGCTCGGGCCGCTCGGAGCGCTGGCCGCCGTCCGCGTTCCCGCCGTCCGGCTGGCCGGCGTCCCCTTCCCCGCTCCCGTTGCCCTTGCCCGAACCTCCGTCTGTCCCACCGTCGGCGCCGCCGTCCGAACCGCCGTCGGGACGCCCGCCGTCCGGGCCCGCATCCGGGGTGCCGCCGTCCGGCTGGCCGGCGTCCGGCGGAGTGCCTCCGTCCGGCCCGGCATCCGGCTGGCCCGCGTCCGGCGGCTGATCCTGCGGCTGTTGCTTCTTCTTGCGCAGCAACGCCTCGAGGTTGTGGCGCGCGTCCTCGTCCCGCGGGTTGGAGCGGAGCGCCTTGCGGAAAGCGGAGATGGCCTCGGCGTCCTTGCCGGCCTTCGCGAGGAGCGTGCCGAGGTTGTAGTGGGTGCGAGACTGGAGTTCACCGGGCTCGAGCGTGAGCACGCGCTCCCAGGCGGCCTTCGCCTCGTCCGCGCGGCCGAGCTTGTAGAGGACGTTTCCGCGGTTGAACTCCACGGCCGGCGAGCGCGGGAGTTCGCGGGCCGCCTGGTCGAAGGCGGAGAGGGCCTCCTCGTAGCGGCCGTTCTCGTACGCGTCCATGCCGCGCTGCACCGCGGGGTGGTTCTTCTCGAGCGGGCCGAGCGCGTGCACGGGCGGTGAGGCGGTGAGCGCCAAGGCGGCCACGACCGCGGTGACGGCGCGCGAGGGCCGGTTCACGTGGACCTCCGGCGGGAGGACGGCGAGAGGAATGCCGAGAGCGCGAGCAGGAGCAGCCCCGGCCCGCCGTAGTACTGGAACCGCTCGTCGTAGCGGACGGTGACGCGGGACTCGAGCTCGCTCTTCTGCAGCCGGTCCACGCGCTCCACCACCGCGCGGGTGGCGACGCCGCGGGGCTCGTAGAAGAACTCCCCGCCGGTCTGCTCTGCGAGCCGGGTGAGGCCGGCGCGGTCGAGGCGGCTGATGACGGTGCTGCCGTCCGGGGCCTTCCGGAAGCCCACGCGGCGGCCCGCCTTGTCCAGGAGGGGGAGCGGCGTCCCCTCCTCGGAGCCGATGCCCACGGTGTAGACTCGGATGTTGGCCTCGCGCAGCTCGTTGGGGAGATCCCCGAGCCCGTCCCCGAGGTCCTCGCCGTCCGACAGCAGGACGACGACGCGGTCCTTGGCGCCGCGGTCCGCGCCGTCCAGCACGCGGCGGGAGGTCTCGAGCGCGGCGGAGAGCTGGGTGCCCCCCTGCTGCATCTGCTCGGGACGTGCCTCGCGGAGGAACAGGCGGGCGGCGGCGTAGTCGGACGTGAGCGGGCACTGGACGAAGGCATCCCCGGCGAAGAGGACGATGCCCACGCGGTCCCCCTTGAGTTCGTCCAGCAGCGTGAGCAGTTCCAGCTTGGCGCGCTCGAGCCGGTTGGGCTGCACGTCGTCCGCGAGCATGGAGTTGGAGACGTCCAGGGCCACGACGAGATCTATCCCCTTCCGCTGGGTGACCTCCGTGTGGCTGCCGCACTGCGGCTGGGCCACGGCCACGCCGAGCAGCGCCAGGCCCAGCCCGGAGAGGACCGCGCGGGACACGGGGCGCGCGGTGGAGATCCCCGGGGCGAGCCTGTCCGCGACGCGCTCGGGCAGCAGGCGGAGCACCCGGCCCCGCCGGCGGAGCGCGGCGGCGAGCGCCCAGCCCCCGAGCAGCAGCCCCGCGAGCACGAGCAGCAACGCCGCGGGCGCCGCGAAGCCGGCGGGGTAGCCGAGCAGGTGGAAGCGCCACGGTTGCAGGAGCCCCGTCATGGGAAGATCCCCAGCAGCGTGGCGCGCAGGAGCAGCTCCAGGGCGAAGGCACAGAAGGCGAGCAGCGCGAGCGGGCGGAAGAGTTCGCTCACGTTCTGCACGGTGCCCCCGTCCACGAGCTTGCTGCGCTCGAGCGAGTCCAGGACCTTCTGGATCCCCTGCGCGAGCTCCTCGCGGTCGGTGGCGCGGTAGTACTCGCCGCCGGTCTGCGTTGCAATTTCCTCCAACAGCTTGGGGTTGATGGGGATCTCCATCTCGCGCCACGCGGTGTTCCCGAAGAGGTCCTGCCCCGCCGGGAAGGGAACCTTTCCGCCCTTGCCCACGAGGATGGTGTAGATGGGGATGTTGAACGTTTTTGCCATGGCGGCGGCGTCGCGCGGGGAGATCTTCCCGGCGTTGTTGTCACCGTCCGTGATGAGCACCACCACGCGGCTGCGTGCCTCCGAGTCGCGGAGCCGGTTGAGCGACACGGCGAGCGCGTCCCCGATGGCGGTCCCGTCCTCCAGCACGCGCGTGCGGAGTTGGCGGAGGACCTCCTTGAGCACGCCGTAGTCCAGCGTGAGCGGGGCCTGGGTGTAGGCGGCCCCGGAGAAGACGACGAGGCCGATGCGGTCGTTGGCGCGGCCGGAGATGAACTCGGTGAGCACCTCCCGGGCCACGTGGAGGCGGTTGTGGGGCTTGAAGTCCCCGGCCTCCATGGAGGTGGAGAGATCCAGCGCGACGACGATGTCGATGCCCTCGACCGAGAGATCCTTCACCTGCGCGTCGCGCGCTTGGGGCCGAGCGAGCGCCAGCACACCGGCACAGAACGCGGTCACCTGGAGCAGCGGCAGCAGCGGCAGGAGCCAGGTGCGGAAGCCGCGTGGGCCGGCGGCGAAGGTCCCGGTGCGGGGGAAGCGGAGGACGGCGGCGCCGCGGCGCTGCCGCGCGCCCGCGAGCAGCAGGAGCGGCACGAGCAGCAGGGCCCAGAGCAGCCCCGGGTTATGGAACTGGAGGCCGGGGGGCAGCATGGGGCGTGGTGTCGCGGACGAGCTGGACGGCGAACTGGAGTGCACCCGCGCAGGTGTCGGGCGGGATGACGGCGCGGGCGTAGCGGGCCTGGTCGGAGTCCTCCACGAAGCGCGCGAACGGTTCGTAGGCGAGGCCCGGTGCGTCCAGTCTCCGGGCGCGGGCGAGCAGTTCGTGGCTGGTGCACTCCAGCGCCTCGAAGCCGTAGCGCTCACCGAGGTAGCCGCGGACGATGGCAGACAGCTGGAAGTAGAACTCGCGGGAGCGCCCCGCCTCGGCGAGCCCCTCGCGGCGCAGGGCCTCGAGCGCCGCGAGCGTGCGCTCGTCGAGCGGCCTCGGTGGGAGGACCGGGGCCACGGGAACGCGGGGCCGCTGCGTCCACCAGCGCCAGGCCGCCCACGCGAGGGCCGCGACCGCCACGCCCGCGAGCAGCGCGTAGAGCAGCGCCCAGCTGCGCACGGGGACCTCCTCGAGCGGCTTGATGTCCCGGAGCGCCTCCGCGTCCGCCTGCCCCGCCTGCGGCTGGGCGGAGACGCCCTCCACCTGCGTGCCCGAGTGGACGAACCGGCGCGGACCTTCCGGGGTGGCCACGTCGAACGCGAGCGGCGGGATGTCCTGCACGCCCAGTTCGAAGAGGAGCAGCTTCACGCGGAAGGTGGTGGTGGCGCTCCCCTCCCCTTCGGTGCGCGAGCGCTCCTGGCCCTCGAACTCGAAGGCGCCGAGATCCCCGGGCGCGACGAGCTCGTACCGCTCGGCGGGGAGGTGCGTGAGGGTGATCTCCAGCGTGAATGGCTCCCCGAGCAGCACCTTGTCCGGCGACGCGCGTGCCACGACGGCGCGGGGCTGCGCGGACGGGACGGCGCTTGCGTCCTCGGCGCGCACGGGCAGTGCGCACGGGAGCAGCAGCAGGAGCGCGAGGGCCGCGGTCCTCATGCGGCGAGCCTCCGCGCGCGCTGCTCGAAGAAGCGGTGGAGCGCCTGGGCGTAGCCGTCGTCCGCGCGCAGCTCCACGCTGTCCAGCTCGAGCCGCCGGAAGAGCTCGAGCCGGGCCTTGCGCTCGGACTCCACCGCCTTCGCATACCGGGCGCGGACGCCCAAGTCCGAGCTGTCGACGAGCAGCAATTCCCCGGTCTCGGGATCCTCCAGCTGCACGAGCCCCAGCGAGGGGAACGCGTCCTCGAGCGGATCCCTCAGCACGACGGGGACGAGGTCGTGCCTGCGTCCCACGAGCTTGAGCTCCCGCTCGTACCCGTGCGCGAGGAAGTCCGAGACGAGGAAGACGACGGCCTTGCGCGGCACCACGCGGGAGAGCCAGTTGAGCGGGGTGGAGAGGTCCGTCCCCTTCCCCTCCGGCTTGCACGAGAGGATCTCCGTGATGAGCCGCATCACGTGCTTGCGCCCCTTGCGGGGCGGCACGGTGAGCTCCACGCGGTCCGAGAACAGGATGAGCCCCACGCGGTCGTTGTTGGCGGTGGCGCTGAAGGCGACCTGCGCGGCCACCTCCGCGGCGATCTCCGCCTTGGTGCGCACGCCGGACCCGAACTCCTTGGAGCCGGAGACGTCCACGAGGAGCATCACCGTGAGCTCGCGCTCCTCGGTGAAGACCTTCACGAACGGTTCACTCATGCGCGCGGTGACGTTCCAGTCGATGAAGCGGATCTCGTCCCCCGGCTGGTAGGGCCGGACCTCGGAGAAGGCCATGCCGCGTCCCTTGAAGACGGACTGGTACTGCCCGGCGAGCATGTCCGACACCACCTTGCGGGTGCGGATCTCCAGGCGGCGGAGCCTCTTGATGAGCTCGCGGGGGATCATGCGTGCGGCTCAGGGCACCTCGACGCGGTCGAACACCCGCTGGACGATCTTCTCCGGGGTGAGCTCCTCGGCCTCGGCCTCGTAGCTGAGCGTCACGCGGTGGCGGAGCACGTCCAGCCCCACGGCCTTGACGTCCTCGGGGGTGACGTAGCCACGGCGGCGGAGGAAGGCATGGGCGCGGGCCGCCTGCAGCAGCGCGAGCGTGGCGCGCGGCGAGGCGCCGAACTCGATGTGGGGTTCGAGGTCCTTGAGCCCGTGGCGGGCGGGCTCGCGCGTGGCGAAGACCAGGTTGAGGACGTACTCCTTGATCTTGTCGTCCACGTAGAGGGACTGGACGACTTCTCGTGCCCGGGCGAGCTGCGGGAGATCGATCACGGGCCTGGCGCGGGGCACCGGGCCTCCGGCCATCCGGTCCAGGATGAGGCGCTCTTCGTCGCGCGTGGGGTAGCCCACCTTCACCTTGAGCATGAAGCGGTCCACCTGGGCTTCCGGCAGCGCGTAGGTGCCCTCCTGCTCGATGGGGTTCTGCGTGGCGAGCACGAGGAAGGGGCTGGGCAGCGGGTGGCTCTGGTCGCCGATGGTGACCTGCCGCTCCTGCATGGCCTCGAGCAGGGCGGACTGGACCT
>JBDLRJ010000226.1:0-6302 GCA_039800145.1 Pseudomonadota bacterium
GAAGGACTACCGCGAACAAGCCGCCAAGCGCGCCGAGCAGGGCATCCCCCCGCTCCCGCTCCACGCCCTGCAGGTCACCGAGCTCGTGAAGCTCTTCGCCGCGCCGCCCGCGGGCGAGGAGACCTTCCTGGTGGACCTCCTCTCCAACCGCGTGCCCGCCGGCGTGGACGACGCGGCGAAGGTGAAGGCGGAGTACCTGGCGAAGGTGGCGAAGGGGACCGAGAAGACCTCGCTGCTCAGCCGCGTGAAGGCGACCGAGCTGCTGGGCACCATGCTCGGCGGCTTCAACGTGCAGCCGCTGGTGGACCTGCTGGACGACGCGGAACTCGGCGCGGTGGCGGGCAGGCAGCTCTCGAAGACGCTGCTCGTCTTCACCGCGTTCGACGACGTGGAGGCGAAGGCGAAGAAGGGCAATGCCCACGCGAAGGCGGTGCTCCAGTCCTGGGCGGACGCGGAGTGGTTCACCAGCCGCCCGAAGGTGGCGGACGCCATCACCATCACCGTGTTCAAGGTGCCGGGAGAGACGAACACGGACGATCTCTCCCCCGCCACGGACGCCTGGTCCCGCCCGGACATCCCGCTGCACGCGCTCGCCATGCTGAAGAACCCGCGCGAGGGGATCAGCAACCCCATCGCCCAGATCGCGGAGCTGAAGAAGAAGGGCCACCCGCTCGCCTACGTGGGAGACGTGGTGGGCACGGGCAGCTCGCGCAAGTCCGCCACCAACTCGGTGCTGTGGCACATGGGAGACGACATCCCGTTCGTGCCCAACAAGCGCGCGGGCGGCGTGGTGCTGGGTGGGAAGATCGCCCCCATCTTCTTCAACACCATGGAGGACTCGGGGGCGCTGCCCATCGAGTGCGACGTGGCGAAGCTCTCCACGGGGGACGTGGTGACCGTGCACCCCTACGCGGGCAAGGTGACGAACGCGGCCGGTGAAGTCGTTGCCACCTTCGAGCTCAAGACCCAGGTGCTGCTGGACGAGGTGCAGGCCGGTGGGCGCATCCCGCTCATCATCGGCCGCAGCGTGACGGACAAGGCCCGCAAGGCGCTGGGCCTGCCCGCGAGCACCGTCTTCCGCCGCCCCGTGGCGCCGCCGGACACCGGCAAGGGCTTCACGCTGGCGCAGAAGATGGTGGGACAGGCGTGCGGCGTGACGGGCATCCGGCCCGGCGCCTACTGCGAGCCGGTGACGGCCACCGTGGGCTCGCAGGACACCACGGGCCCCATGACGCGGGACGAGCTCAAGGAGCTGGCGTGCCTGAAGTTCTCCGCGGACCTGGTGATGCAGTCCTTCTGTCACACCGCCGCCTACCCGAAGAAGGTGGACATCGACACGCAGAAGACGCTGCCGGACTTCATCCAGCAGCGCGGCGGCATCTCGCTGCGCGCCGGTGACGGCATCATCCACTCGTGGCTCAACCGCATGCTGCTGCCGGACCAGGTGGGCACGGGCGGTGACTCGCACACGCGCTTCCCGCTCGGCATCAGCTTCCCCGCCGGGTCGGGCCTCGTGGCCTTCGCCGCGGCGCTCGGCATCATGCCGCTGGACATGCCGGAGTCCGTGCTGGTCCGCTTCAAGGGCAAGCTGCAGCCGGGCGTCACGCTCCGGGACCTGGTGAACGCCATCCCGTGGGCGGCGCTGCAGACGGGCGATCTCACCGTGGCCAAGAAGGGCAAGAAGAACATCTTCAACGGCCGCATCATCGAGATCGAGGGGCTGCCCAACCTCACGGTGGAGCAGGCGTTCGAGCTGTCCGACGCCACGGCGGAGCGCTCCGCGGCCGGGTGCACCATCCGGCTGTCGAAGGAGACCATCGCGGAGTACCTGCGCTCCAACGTCGTGCTGCTGCGGGCCATGATCGCCGACGGGTACGGGGACGCCGCCGCGCTCGAGCGCCGGGCGAAGAAGATGGAGGCGTGGATCGCCGACCCGGTGCTGCTCGAGCCGGACGCGGACGCGGAGTACGCGAAGGTGTTCGAGATCGACCTGGACACCATCACCGAGCCGCTGCTCGCGTGCCCCAACGATCCGGACGACATCAAGAAGCTGTCCGAGGTGGCGGACACGAAGATCGACGAAGTGTTCATCGGCTCGTGCATGACCAACATCGGCCACTTCCGCGCGGCCGGGAACCTGCTGCAGAAGTACGGGCAGCCGGTGCCCACGCGGCTGTGGATGGCCCCTCCCACGCGCATGGACCAGGACACGCTGGTGAGCGAGGGCGTGTACTCGCAGTACGCCGGGGCCGGGGCGCGCACCGAGATGCCCGGCTGCTCGCTGTGCATGGGCAACCAGGCCCAGGCCCGGCCCGGGTCCACCATGGTGTCCACCTCCACCCGCAACTTCCCCAACCGCCTCGGCCGGGACACCAACGTGTTCCTCGCCTCGGCGGAGGTGGCCGCGGTGGCGTCCATCCTCGGCCGGCTGCCGAAGGTGGAGGAGTACAAGGCCTACGCCGCGGGGCTCGAGGCGAAGTCCGGTGACATCTACAAGTACATGAACTTCGACCGGATGCCGGAGTTCGTGGAGGCGGCGAAACGGGCGCAGGCGCAGGCCCGGTAGCCGCGCGCAGGTGGTCTCTCGAGGCGGCCCCCGTCCACGAGCCGGACGGGGGCCGTTTCCGTCTGGGCTGAAACGCCGGGGTGACCGGGACGGGGGGACGGGGAGGAAAATGCACAACCCCGCCGGGATCCCGGCGACAATGGATCAGACGTTCCTGCCGTCCCCCCGAGGAGTCGCCCCATGCCCGTCAGTCCCGTGTCCCCCGCCGGAGCAGGTGCCTCCTCCACGTCGAAGCTGTCCGTGGGAGACCGGGGACCGGCCGTGACGCGGCTGCAGCAGCAGCTCAAGGCGGCGGGCTTCAGCCCCGGCAGCATCGACGGTGACTTCGGCCCTGCCACGCGCGCCGCGGTGGTGGCCTTCCAGAAGGACCGTGGGCTCGTGGCGGACGGCATCGTCGGGCCTGCCACGCACGGCGCGCTCGGGCGGCTGTCCGGTGGTACGTCGCCTGCCCCCTCTCCTGCCCCCACCCAGCCCGCACGGACGACGACCGGCACGGGCGCCCGCGTCCCGGCAGCAGGCGTCGAGCGCACGCCGACCCCGGTGCCTGCGGCCCCCGCCCCGGCGACGGGACTGCGCGGCTGGGGTTCGGACCTGAACATCTCGGAGTTCCTCGGGAGCACGGTGGCAGGGGCCTCCCCGCTCTCCGCCGCGGGCGTCACCCCCTCCCAGGTGATGAAGGGCGTCAAGTCCGCGGACGTCTCCGTGGAGGTGCCGGTGAAGGCCGGTGAGCTCGCGGGGATGACGGTGGCCCCCGGCACGACCGCCCGGATGGCGCTGTCGGTGAAGGACGGGAACATCGACTTCGCGAAGTCCCGGATGGTGTTCCAGCCGCCCATGCGCGGTCCTCTCGGCGCACGCATCTCGGACATCCAGATGCGCGCGGATGGCCGCGCCGAGGTGGACATCCCCGGCCTGCCCAACGCCGTCATCGGCCACCCGGCCCCGGCGAACCTCGGGGCGTTCATGGAGAAGTTGCAGTCGTCCAACTCCATCCCGGTGAAGGTGCTCGGCATCACCGTGTCTGATCTGCGCGGCGGCAGCGGCGCGGGCGGCTCGGGCTCTCCCGTGGATCTGGCGAGCGCACGCGTGTCCGCAAAGAACGTGACCTTCCAGGACGGCGCGCTGGCGCTCGGGAACGCGGGGCGGATGCGGTTCGGCCCGGACTCGAAGCTGGAGCTGTCCGGGACCCTGCGCCAGCTGGAGATGAAGGGGCGGGTGTCCCTGCGGGACATGGACCTGGTGGCGGGCGGCACGCGGCTCAGCGGGGCCGAGGGCACCGCGGACATCGCGGCGACCTGGAGCGCGTCCGGTCCCGTGGGCCGCAACGGCCTTCCTTCCCACGGCACGCTGACGGCCCGGCTGGACAACCTCAGCTTCAACGCCGAGTCCGCGGTGAGCCGCCGTCCGAACGGCGACTTCATCGAGTTGGCGAAGGGCAAGGTGGAAGGCGGCAGCATCTCCATCCGGCAGGCCATCCAGAACGGGCAGTCTGCCGGCCCCGCGGACGCGAGCATTTCGCTCGGAAAGTTCGACGGCACGGTGACGCGCGCCCAGCTGACGGTGCCGGATGGCACGGGCACGGCCCAGCTCGCGCTGCGCGACTCGCGGCTGACAGGCAGCGTGAAGATCGACAACGACGACGTCCGCTTTGCAGGGGACATCGCGCTGGACGGGACGCTCTCGGACTTCGACACCCGGCCCACCGCGCGGGGGACGGGCGCTCACGTGGACAGCGCAGCGCTGAAGGGCCACGCACACGTGACCCTGGACACCCAGGAGGGCGTCCGCCTGGCAGGCCGCGCGGCGGTGGACGTCCAGGCGCAGGGCGTGGACGTGGGGCAGCGCGGCATCTCCATCCAGGACGCCGCGACGCGCGTTTCCGGGACCGCGGACGTGACGCTGGACTCGCGGGGGCTGTCGCTCGGGAACGGGGACTTGAAGCTCTCCGCCTCCGCGCGGGACGGCAAGGTCGCGCTGGGCAACGATCTCACCCTGGACCTCAAGGCAGGCACCACGGTGGATGCCGCCCTCCAGAAGGTCGTGTTCGGTCCGCGGTCGGTGGCGCTGGATCTCGGCGCCACGCGCGTGGAGGCCGCGCTCGACGGTGGCCAGCTCCGGATGCCGGGAGGAAGCCCCCTGAAGTTCAAGGACGGCGCGAAGCTCTCGTTTACCCTGGACCGCCTCTCGGTCCCGTCCGAGGGCACGCCGTCCGCGAGCGGGAAGATGTCGCTCGTGGCCAACCTGGGCGCCGACGAGATCGACCGCGCCTCGCTCGCGCGCGTGCCGGGCCTGGGCATCACCTCGGCGCAGGGGTTGGACCAGCAGCTCCGCGTCAACGTGGGCCGGTTCGACCTCGAGTCCACCGGCCGCTACGAGGTGCGGGAGCTCTCCGTGGGGATCGAGGCCACGGTGGACCGCCTCACCGGCGTCATCCGCTGACGCTCACGCCGCGGGCTTGCCGTCCAGGAGCGATTGGAGTTCGCCGGTCTCGGCGAGCTTCTGGAGGTCGCTCGCGCCGCCCACGAACGTCCCCTTGATGAACACCAGAGGGAACGTGGGCCAGCCCAGCCACATCTTCAGCGCCAGCCGCCTGCGCCAGCCGGAGAAGTAGCTGCCGTACTCGAGGTAGCGGTACGGGATGTTCCGCTCGTCCAGGACGCGGCGCGCCTGCTTGCCCGGCATCAGCCCGGAGACGCCCACCACCACCACGGCCTCCGAGGCAGCGGCCTGCGCCACCTCCTGCACGAGGTCCACGTGGAAGTTGGCCTGGGCCGCGGCGACCGCGGGATGAACGGGAGGACGGGGAGGAGTCATGGGGTGCCCATGTAGCCGCTCCCTCGGCGCGGCGCACGCCCGGATGGAGTATCCCAACCGGGGTCCGTGATGGGAAACCCCGTCAGGCCTGCGGCAGTCTCACCGCGTGGCAGGACTCGGTGGCCGGCACGGACTCGAGCGCGCCCCCGGCCTTCGCCGAAGCGAGCCGTCGGACGTCGCAGCCCGCGAGGTGCGCGAGGAGCTCCTCGTCCGGGACGGAGAACGGCGGACCGGCGCGCAGCCCCTGGGGATAGGCCACGGTGACGACGAGCCCAAGCGCACCGCCGGACAGCAGCGAGCGCACCTGTGCGACGTACCGGGCCCGGAGCTCCGGCGGCAGCGCGATGAGCGCCGCGCGGTCGTACCACCCGTCGAGCGGACCGAGCAGCGCAGGAGTCGCCGCGAACACGTCCCCGGCAAAGAGCGAGATCCGCCCGTGCGTGTAGCGAACGAGCGCTCCCCGGTCCTCGCGTGACGGCGTCCACCCGTGCTCGGCGAAGAAGGCGCGGACCGCGTCCTCCACGAGCTCCACGCCGACGATCTCCCGCGCCCCACCCTCGTCGGACGCGAGGAAGGCCAGGTCCTCCGCCTTCCCGCAGAGCGGGACGAGCACCCGGCGCGCGGGGCCAAGCGCCGAGAGGTGCTGGCGCAGGTACGCGTTCGGCGCCCCCTCGTGGAAGCCGATTTTCCCCTCGCGCCAACGCCCCTGCCAGAAGTCCGGGTCCATGCGCTGCTCATACCTCCGCACCGCCGCTGTTGCTCGCCCGCAACAACGAGGACCACGTGCGCATGTTGTCCCCGCCAGGCCGGGCGTTTACGTCTGGGGACAGGAGCCACCGCCATGATGACCCTTCGACCTGCCCACGAGCGCGGCCACGCAGACCACGGGTGGCTGGACACCTCCCACACCTTCTCCTTCGCG
>JBDLRJ010000227.1:0-7347 GCA_039800145.1 Pseudomonadota bacterium
GAGAGCGCGCAGGCGCTGATGAAGCACCCCAACGTGCGGCTGCTCGTGGTGACCGGCGGCCCGGCGGTGGTGAAGGCGGCCATGAACTCGGGCAAGCGCGCCATCGCCGCGGGGCCGGGCAATCCGCCCGCCGTGGTGGACGCCACCGCCCACCTGGCGCAGGCGGGGCGGGACATCGTCGCGGGCGCGTCGCTGGACAACAACATCGTCTGCATCGTGGAGAAGGAAGTGTTCGCGGAGGCCTCCATCGCGGACGAGCTGAAGCAGCAGATGGTCCGCGCCGGCGCCTTCGAGGTCACGGGGGCCGCCATCAACCGGCTGGAGAAGCTGGTGGTGGTGGACAACCACACCAGCAAGGACTGGGTGGGCAAGGACGCCACCAAGATCGCGGACGCGGCGGGCATCCGCGTGCCGGCTGGAACGAAATTGCTCTTCGCCGAGGTGGACCCCTCGCACCCCTTCGTGCAGCTCGAGCTGCTGATGCCCGTCATCGGCTTCTCGCGGATGAAGACGGTGGAGGACTGCATCGCGGCCGCGGTCCAGGCGGAGCATGGGTTCGGCCACACGGCCACCATGCACTCCACAAACGTGGATCACCTCCACGAGATGGCGCGCACCATCAACACCTCCATCTTCGTGAAGAATGGCCCGTCGTTCGCGGGACTCGGAATGACCGGCGAGGGCTACACCTCCTTCACCATCGCCTCGCCCACGGGCGAAGGCCTCACCACGGCGCTCACCTTCACGCGCGAGCGCCGCTGCACGCTCAAGGACTCGTTCCGGATTGTCTGAGCCTTCCCAGCTGCAGGGACCTGCGATTGCGCTGCTCGAGCTCGAGTCGCTCGCGCGCGGCGTGGCCGTGGCGGACGCCGTGGTCAAGCGCGCCCCGGTGACGCTCGCGCTCGCGGACGCAGTCTCCCCTGGCCGGTACCTGTTGCTGTTCCACGGAGGCGTGGGCGAGGTGGAGGAGGCCCTGCGCGCCGGCGTGGAGCGTGCGGGCGCTGCGCTGCTGGATCAGCTCTACCTGCCGCTCGCGGCGGAGGGGCTCGTGGCCGCGCTGGAAGGCCGTATGGACACCCGCCGCGGGGAATCCGTGGGGGTCGTGGAACTGGCCACGGTGGCCTCTGCGCTCCGGGCTGCGGACGTGGCGCTCAAGAAGGCGGACGTGGGGCTCACGCGCCTGCAGCTCGCCCGCGGCATTGGTGGCAAGGGCTGGTTCCACCTCCAGGGGGAGCTCCACATGGTGGAGGCGGCGCTCGAGGCGGTGACGCTGGAGGTGAAGCCGCCCTTCCTGCTCGCCACCGAGCTGCTGCACAGCCCGCACGGGGAGCTGCGCGGCCCGGTGCTCTGAGCTGCACCTGCTTTTCAGAGCTTGCAGCGCGCGCGGGGCCGAAGGTATAGGAGCGCGCGTGTTCGGCTAGGTAGCTCACCTGGTTAGAGCGGCGGTCTCATAATCCGCAGGTAGTCAGTTCGAGTCTGACCCTAGCCACACCCCGGCCCCTGGTTCCTTCGTGGAACCGGGGGCCGGATCTTTCTGGCCTCCCCCGCGCGCGGATCTCCACCATTCCCGCCTGTCAGTTCACCACGGCAACCTGCGTTCTTCGGGTTCGAGGGACACAGGAGGCCGGTGCTCGGGGGAGTCCTGGCCTCCCGCGCGTGTCCGCCCGCGCCGTGGGGGTAGGAGCGGCGCGGGTGGGCCGCGCGTTTTTTTGCCCTCGCCCGCGTCTGCTCCCACAATCCCCACAGGCCTGTGGCCCGCTGTAGCAACCCGCTGGATCCAGGAGACGCCATGCAGATCGTGACGCCCGACGCACCGACGAAGCAGGAGACCGGCAAGACGCCCAACGAGAAGAACGTGGTGAGCACCCACGTGCTGGTCCCGGACGGTGACGTGGAGAAGCTGCGCGAGCTGTCCGCCCGCACCCGCATTGCGCAGAGCGAGTACCTCCGCGAGGCGGTGGACGACCTGCTGACCAAGTACGGCCGCAAGCCGACGGACCGCTGAGCCCCACCATGCCCCGCGGCACCCGTACCAGGGGAGCGTCTGTCCTGGAGATCTCGCCGGCTCCCCCGGAACCTGCGCACGCGCAGGCCCCGGACGTGGACCGCCTCCGGGACGTCCTCCGCGCCCGCCGCACCTCTCCATCCCCTGCGGCGCGGCCGTCCTTCCGGGACCGCCTGCAGGCCTGGCTGGAGGAGGAGCTCTAGGACGGGCTCGCGGCGTCGGTTCCCGGCGCCTCTTCCGGTCCCAGCTGCGACGCCACGTCGCTGAAGCGCGTGTGTGACGTGGCCAGGAGCAGCAGGCCCACCACCACCTGCTGCGCCGTCTGCGCGAGCCACATGACGTTCGCGTAGGCCAGGCCGCTGGCGTTCACCACCTGCGCGGGCAGGAACAGCGACATGCCCAGGACGATCCCGCCCTGGAACGTCCCCACCATCCCCGGGGCAGCGGGGATCATCAGGAAGACGATCAGCACGGACAGCACCACGAAGCCCTGGAACACGGTGAGCTCTGCCCCGGTGAAGGCGCGAGACAGCAGCGCCATCCCGAGCCCGTTCAGGCCCCAGTACGCCAGCGTGTAGACGAGGAAGAGGACCAGTTGCGGGGCCGGCGGGAGCTGCCGCATGGCGCCCACGAACATCCCCACGACGTGGGCCACCTTGTCCGCGAGCGCCGGGGACACCTTCCCGGCCGTCATGCGCACCAGCGCCACCGCCCGCGCCTGCTGCCAGGTGGCGAAGAGCAGGAAGAGAGCACCGCCGCCGAACACGACGAAGAGCAGGTTGGACCCGAGCAGCACGCGGTCGATGCCGGGCGAGCGGCTGTCCACGAAGAACAGCAGCGACCGCAGCAGCACGGCGATGAGCAGTCCGTCCGTGATCCGCTCCACCACCACCGTCGCCATCGCGGCGCTGCGCCGCAGGGTGCTGCGCTGGGCAATCAGGAACGGGCGCGCGAACTCTCCCAGCCGGAACGGGAGGATCAGCAACATCATGAACCCGATGCCGGAGGCCTGGTTCAGCTGGCGGAACGGCACCCGCTCCATCCCGGAGAGCAGCGCCCCCCAGCGGAGGGTCCGGAACAGGTGGATGCCGAGCAGCACGCCCACGTACGGCACGAGCCAGCCGTAGTGCGCCGTCTTGAGGGACTGCCACTGCCCCGCCCAGTCCGCGTTGCGGAAGGCCCACGCGCACAGCGCCCCGGTGACGGCCACGCTCCCCGCGAGCTTCAGCCACTTGCGTCCGCCGTCAGCCATCCAGCCCCTCCCCCGCGAGCAGCCGGTGCGGGTTCTCCCCGAGCAGCCGGCGCGCCCCTGCTTCACCCGCGCGCTTGCGCAGCTCCTCGAGACTGCGTCCCACCCAGTCGCGCGCGCCCACGGGTCCGTGGAGGTCCGTCGCGGCCACCGCGTACAGCCCCTCGTCCAGGAAGGCCCGCGCCAACTTCTGCGCCGTGCGCCCGTACCGGCCGATGAGCGCCCCCACGTCCAGCTGCAGCAGCGCGCCGGCCTCCACCGCCGCGCGCGCCCGGCCCTCCCGCTCGAACTCCATGCACCGCTCCGGGTGCGCAATGAGCGGCGTGCAGCCCTTCACCTTCATGCGGAACACGAGGTCCGTGAGCGTGGGCAGCGGCGCGGTGTACGGCGCCTCCACCAACACGCAGCGTCCACCGCCCACCCGCCTCGCGGTCCCCGAGGACACCTCCGCGAGGAAGCCCTCTTCGAAGAAGGCGTGCTCGGCGTTGACGTGAAGGGCCAACGGGATGGACGCGGCGGCGAGCGCCTCGCAGAGCTGCACGAGCGCCCGCTCGCAGGCGTCGCGCCCGGCGTACTCGCGCCGTGCGTGGGGGCTCGGAGCCACCGCCGAAAAGCCGAGCGACACCAGGGCCCGCGCCATCTCCAGCGCGTCCTCGAGCCCCTTCGCCCCGTCGTCCACGCCGGGAAGCAGGTGGCAGTGGAGGTCCGCGAAGCCCTCAGCCATCCCCGTCCTCGGAGAGCCCCGCCGGCAACTCGTCCTCCTGCTCGTCCGCAGGGCCGGCCGGCACGCGGTACTCCTCCCCGAGCCACTTCCCGAGGTCCACGGCCCGGCAGCGCTCCGTGCAGAACGGGTAGGCCGGGTTGGCGGCCTTCGGGGAGGACGGCTTCTGGCAGATGGGACATTTCACGGACGGGGCGCTCTCTAGCGGACTTGGGCCCGGAAAATAAGGGCACTACGTTTCGCTTTCCATGAGAGCGCTCCGGCTGCACGCCCCTTCCGGTCCCTCCGCCCTGCACTGGGAGGAGCTCCCCCCGCCCACGCCCGGCCCGGACGAGCTGCTCGTGCGCGTGCGCGCCACGGCGCTCAACCGCGCGGACCTCCTGCAGACGCTCGGCCGGTACCCGGCCCCCCCGGGCGCCCCCGAGGACATCCCCGGTCTCGAGTACGCGGGGGAGGTCCAGGCGGTCGGCGCGCGCGTCCGCCGGTTCCGTCCCGGTGACCGGGTGATGGGCCTGGTGGGCGGCGGCGCCTTTGCCGAGGGGCTCTGCATCTCCGAGCGCGAGGCGCTTCCCATTCCCGGCTCGCTGCCGTTCACCGAGGCGGCCGCACTGCCGGAGGCGTTCCTCACGGCCTGGGACGCCCTGCTGCTGCAGGGCGGATTGCAGGCCGGGGAGACGGTGCTCGTGCACGCGGCCGGATCCGGCGTGGGCGTGGCTGCCGTGCAGCTGGCGGTGGCGGCCGGGGCGCGCGTCATCGGCACCAGCCGGACGCCGCAGAAGCTCTCCCGGCTGGCGTCGTTCGGGATGCACGCGGGGGTGCTCACCGGGCCGGGACGGGATGCCGCGGAGGACGTGCTCGCCGCCTCGGGGGGACGGGGCGTGGACCTCGTGTTGGACCTCGTGGGCGGATCCGCGGTGCCGCTCTCGCTCCGTGCGCTCGCGCCGCGCGGGCGGATGCTGCTCGTGGGGCTGCTCGACGGGGCGAGTCCCGCCGTGGACCTGGGGCTCGTGCTGCGCAAGCGCCTCACGCTGCAGGGGACCGTCATGCGCAGCCGCGCCCCCGAGGAAAAGGCCGCGCTCGCCGCCCGCGCGGAGCGCACCCTGCTCCCCCTCTTCGCCGCGGGGACGCTCCGCCCCGTGGTGGACGCGGTGTTCCCCATCACCCGCGCCGCCGAGGCCTTCGCCCGCATGGCCACCAACGACAGTTTCGGGAAGCTGGTGCTCGAGGTTCCCTGAGTCGTCCCCCGTTGCAGGCGGGACACTTTCCCGCTACCTCCGGGCCCCATGGCTCCCTTCGATCCCAACGCGGCAGCGGCCCCCGACTCGGGCGTGTTCGGTCTTCCTTTCACCCCGGACGAGGCGGAGGTGGTGCTGCTGCCCATCCCCTTCGAGGCCACCACCAGCTACGGCGGTGGCACGGCGGACGGCCCCGCGGCCATCCTCGAGGCGAGCAAGCAGGTGGACCTCTTCGACGTGGAGACCGGGCGCCCGTACGAGCGCGGGATCGCCATGCTCGAGCCGCTGCCGGAGCTGCGCCGCTGGAACGACGAGGCGAAGGCGCTGGCTGCGCCCGTGATCGCAGCAGGTGGGGCCGGAGAGGATCCCGCCCTCCAGGCCGCGCTCGAGAAGGTGAACGCCTTGTGCGGCCACATGAACGAGGCGGTCTACGCGGAGGCGAAGACCTGGCTCCAGGAGGGCAAGCGCGTGGTGGGCGTGGGCGGCGATCACTCCACCGTGTACGGCATCATCCGGGCGTACGCCGAGAAGTACCCCAACCTGGGCGTGCTGCACGTGGACGCGCACGCGGACCTGCGGGACGCCTACGAGGGCTTCACCTGGTCCCACGCCTCCATCTTCCACAACGTGATGACGCGCCTGCCGAACGTGACGAAGTTGGTGCAGGTGGGCATCCGCGATCTCGGCGAGGCGGAGCACCGCTTCTCCGAGGACTCGGGCGGGCGGATCGTCACCCACTACGACGCGCGCGTGAAGGCGCAGCAGCACGAGGGACGCCCGTGGAGGGAACTCTGCGTGGAGATGGTCTCTGCCCTGCCCCACCACGTCTACGTCTCCTTCGACATCGACGGGTTGGATCCCACCCTGTGCCCGCACACCGGGACGCCCGTGCCCGGCGGCCTCTCGTACGCCGAGGCCACGGCGCTGGTGGCGGAGGTGGTCCGCAGCGGCCGGCGGATCGTCGGACTGGATCTCAACGAGGTGGCGCCGGGGCCGAACTCGGAGTGGGACGGCAACGTGGGGGCCCGGCTGCTCTACAAGATGATCGGCTGGATGCAGCAGGGGTGAGTCCATGAGGTACGCGCTCGCGCTCGTCGCCTGGATGGCTGCCGTGCCCGCTGCCGCGGATCTCGCGCGCAGGCGGGACGCGGTGGTGGACGTGGTGCAGAAGGTGTCTCCCGCGGTCGTCTACATCGGGACCGAGCAGGTGGTGGAGCGCCGGTTCCGCGGCCGCGGCGGGACCGTGTTCGACGATCTCTTCGGCGGCCTCGACCGCCGCACCGAGACGGTGGAGAGCCTGGGCAGCGGGGTGATCATCGACGCGGCCGGCGTGGTGGTCACCAACGATCACGTCATCCGCGGCGCCAGCGCCATCCACGTCGTGCTCGCGGACGGGCGGCAGCTGGACGCAGAGGTGGTGGGCAGTGACGCGGACAACGATCTCGCGGTGCTGAAGGTGCAGGCGCGGACGCCCCTTCCCTTTGCCCGGCTCGCACCGCAGGGGAGCGAACTGCTCATGGGCGAGACGGCCATTGCCATTGGCAGCCCGTTCGGCCTGAGCAAGACGGTGACCGTGGGCGTGGTGTCCGCCACGGGGAGATCTTTCAAGGCGGACGGGCGCGTCTACAACGACTTCGTGCAGACGGACGCCTCCATCAATCCCGGCAACTCCGGAGGACCGCTGCTCAACGTGGACGGGGAGATCATCGGCATCAACACCGCCATCTTCAGCAGCGCGCAGGGGATCGGGTTTGCCATCCCGGCGGACAAGGTGCGGCGGATCGTGGCGGAGCTCACGCAGTACGGGAAGGTACGCCCGGCCTGGGTGGGCGTGGACGTGCAGGATCTCCCGCGCGAGCTCGCCCGCCGGGCAGGCTGGGACCGGACGCACGGCGTGGTCGTCACCTCCGTGGACGAGGGCAGCCCTGCCCAGCGCGCCGGCGTCGCCCGCGGAGACATCCTCGCGGAGGTGGACGGCTCGCGCGTGACGGACGCCCAGGACTTCCGCCAGCGCATGCGCGGCTACACGGCGCTCTCCCCCTTCGCACTGCAGGTGTTCCGCGGGGGGCAGCTGCTCGAGGTGCAGCTCTCCCCGGTGGAGTTCCCTTCCCAGAAGGTGGACGCGCTCGCGTGGGAC
>JBDLRJ010000228.1:0-19263 GCA_039800145.1 Pseudomonadota bacterium
CGGGACGCTTCGAGCCGGCTCCGCACGCGCGCGGCGATCTCGTCCACCGCCTTCGAGATGTCATCGGTCTGGGCCATGGCCCATGCTCTCTACCACCGTGCAGGCGTGCTGGGCCATACTCGGGGCCCCGTGACTCTCCGCCCCCTGCCGCGTTTCCTGGCTGCCCTTCTCTTGACCGTTGCGCTGCCGGCCCTCGGCGCGCCGGGCAAGCTCACGGTGCACTTCTTCAACGTGGGACAGGGAGACGCTGCCCTCATCACCGCCCCCAGCGGCAAGACGGTGCTCGTGGACGGCGGCCCGCCCGAGGGGGCAAAGGTGCTGGAGCGGCGCCTGCCGGAACTGCTCGGCAAGCGCCCCCTGGACCTGGTCATCTTGAGCCACCCGCACCTGGACCACCTCGGAGGGATGCTCGAGGGCATGCGAGCGGTGGGGGCGAAGCGCTTCCTGGACCCGGGGTTCGATCACCCGAGCAAGTCCTACGCGGAGCTGCTCCGCTGGGTGGGCGCCAACGTGGGACAGGTCATGAACCCGCTCCCGAACCCGGAGAAGCCCGAGGAGCTCGTCTCCATTGGACTCGGGGACGGGGTGCAGCTGTACATCCTCTGGCCGCGCGTTCCCCAGGATCCCTTCCTCACCGGCACCCGGTCGGATCCCAACAGCAACTCCATCGTCTTCAAGCTCGTCTACGGGAAGACGTCGTTCCTCTTCGTGGGAGACGCGGAGCCGGACACGGAGGAGTACCTCGTCCAGAAGAACATCGACTTTTCGTCCACCGTGCTGAAGGTGGGCCACCACGGCGGCCGCCACTCGTCCACCGAGCCCTTCCTGCAGCGCGTGAAGCCGAAGGTGGCCGTCATCTCCTGCGGCGAGGGCAACGACTACGGCCACCCGTCGCAGGCGGCCATGGACCGCCTCGCGCGCGTGGGCGCGCACCTCTTCCGCACGGACGTGGACGGCGAGGTGCTCGCGGTGAGCGACGGACAGGTGGTCACCGTCACCTCCGAGAAGCCCCAGCCCGGCTTTGCGAAGGGCGTGAAGGCCACCGGCACCACCTCGCCCGCGGTGGCCACCGGCCCCATCCTGCCCGGCGAGCGCAAGCTCTCGAAGTCCTCCCGCGAGGACAAGCACCGCCACGGGCAGGGCCACGGCCACGGCAACGGCGCCGAACCCGCCGCCGGCAGCACGGCCCCGGTCCCGGTCGACCAGCTGGCGGCCGACGCAGGCGGCAAGACGCAGCAGGAGCAGCCGGCCCGCGAGTCCCAGGGAACCTACGTCGCGTCCAAGCGGTCCAAGAAGTTCCACAAGGCGGACTGCAAGGGAGCGGCGGACATCAAGACGGAGAACAAGGTCTTCTTCACAACGCGCGCCGAGGCCGCGGAGGGACGTGAACCGGCCGGGGATTGCAAGCCGTGAAGCGCGCCGCGTGTCTCCTGCTCGCGCTCGCGCTGGGCTGCGGCGAGGAGCCCCCTGCCCCGAAGCGGCGCGTCTCCGCGGAGGCCGCGGCCGACGTGCGCATCCGCCCGCAGCCTGCGCGGTTGGCCCCGCTCGGGCAGGCGCCGGGGCTGGACGAGCTCGGCCTCGGGCGCGCCGCCGGAGACGGCAAGCTCCACGTGCAGCTGTTCGACGTGGGCCACGGGGACGCGGCGCTGGTCGTCTCCCCCACCGGGCGGACGGTGCTCGTGGACACCGGCCCCGCGGAGTCTGCCGCGTTCCTCGCGAGCCGCCTCTCCGAGCAGGTCCAGCAGCCGCTGGATCTCCTCGTGCTGAGCAATGGCCTCCCGGAACATGCCGGCGGGCTCGAGAGCGTGCTGCGCGCACCCTCGGCCCAGCGGATGCTCGTGCCTTCCGCGGACGGGGCCGGGATGGCCGAGGTGCTGCGCGTGGCCTCCCTGCGAGGCGTCTCGGCCTGGTCGGCCGAGGCCCCCGGTGAGCCGCTCTCGGTCCCGCTGGGCGGCGGCGCCACGCTGGAGGTGCTGTGGCCCCGCGCGCCGCGCGAGCTGCCCGTGGACTCGGCCGCGCGGGACGAGGCCAACGGGCTCGTGCTGCGGGTGACGCACGGCGAGACGGCCATCCTCTTCGCCGGGGATGCGCGCGCCGAGACGGAGGCGGCGCTGCTGCGCACCGGCCTGCCGGTCCGGGCCACCGTGCTGAAGGTCGCCTCGCACGGACTGGACGTCGCCACCGGAGACGCCTGGCTCTCGTCGGTGGGACCGCTCGCCGCGGTCGTCTCGTTCGGTGCGGGGAACCCGGTCAGCGCGCCTTCCGCGGCCGTGTTGGACAAACTTGCGAAGTCCGGCGTGGCCACGTGGCGCACGGACCTGGACGGGGAGATCCATCTCGAGTCCGACGGGCAGGCCGTCGACCTGTTCGTGGAGCGCCCTGCCGCGGGGGATCCCCCCGGCATGAAGCACCGCTACGTCCGCGGGAAACCGGCAACCCGGTTGGGCTCCCCGGCGGCACGTCCCCAGGCCGCGGTCGTGCCGGTCGCCCGGGCGCCCTCCGCCGCGCCGGTGGGGCTGGCCGTGCAGCCCGCCCCTGTCCCCGCGCCCACGCCGGTGCTCGCCGCGCAGCCGGCCGCGCCCCCCAGGGCCCCCGTCACCGCGCAGCCTGCTCCCGCATTGGTCCCCGCGCAGAAGTCCACGAAGCCCGCGGCGGGCGGGGACGAGCTGGAGCTCCCGGCCAACTGGGGAAAGCCCTCGGCGAAGCCGTCCGCCGCTGCCCCCACGCCCGCCGCGCCCCCGGCCCCCGTCGAGGCGAAGCGCCCGCCCGCGCCGGCCCCGTCCGCTCCCCGTGGGCCGGCCCCGGCTTCCGGCGGGTACGTCGCGTCCTCGCGCGCAAAAGTGTTCCACGCCGCGGGGTGCAGCGCGGCGGAGAAGATCAAGCCGGAGAACCTCGTCACCTTCCGCTCGCGTGACGAGGCCGCCAAGGGCAGGACGCCCGCGAAGGACTGCAATCCATGAAAGCCTCCATCGATCGCTTCGAAGGTGACTGGGCCGTCCTCGACGCGGACGGCAAGGCGCTGCGCCGCCGCCGCGACACGCTCTCTCCGGAGGCGCGCGAGGGGGACGTGGTGGACCTCGAGACGGGCCAGGTGGACGCCGAGGCCACGCGCGCGCTGCTGGAGGAAGTGAAGGCCGCCCGCGCCGCCGCCAACCGCGGCAAGCCCCCCTCCTCGGGCAACTTCGATCTCTGAGGGCTCACGCCCGCTGCGCGCGCGGGAGCAGCACCTGCAGGAGCCCGAGCGCCGAGCCGGCCAGCACCGCGGCCACCGTGAACGCGGTGCTGCTGCCGGCCTGCCTCCACGCCACGCCGAAGAGCAGCCCTCCCACCAGCGCCCCCACGCCGGTGAGCGCGTGGTACAGCCCGAAGGCCCGTCCGCGCACGCCCTCCGGGACGAGCCCGGCGAGCAGCGCCTTCTCCGCCCCCTCTGCGAGTGCGTGGTACAGCCCGTAGAAGGCCATCAGCCCGAGCGTGGCCGGGACGCTCGCAGCCCACGCAAGCCCCAGGTAGCAGGCGGCGTACAGTCCCCAGCCCACCTTCACCACGCGCGCGTGTCCCAGCCGGTCCGCGAGCCTGCCGGCGGGCCACGACACCGCGGACTTCACCACGTGCAGCAGCAGCCACGCGAGCGGCAGCACCGGCGCCGGGGCCCCGAGCTCCGAGAGGCGGAGCAGCAGGAACGCGTCCGTGGCATTGCCGAGCGCGAAGAGCGCGACGGGGAGCAGGAACGCCCAGGCCCCGCGGGGCAGCTGCGCCCCGTCGCCGCCGCGGCCCGCGTCCGGCGGAGCCCGCACCGGTTCGCGGAGCGCGAGCAGCACCGCCACCCCGGCGGCGCCGGGCAGCGCGGACCCGAGGAACACGCGCTCCGGGGCGAGCCCGAGCGCGGTGAGCGCAGCGGCCAGCCCCGCCCCGAGCGCTGCCCCGGCGTGGTCCATCCCGCGGTGGAAGCCGAACGCCTCGCCGCGGCGCTCCGGTGGAATGGAGGCCGCGAGCAGCGCGTCCCGGGGGCTCGAGCGCAGCCCCTTGCCCACGCGGTCCACGGCGCGGACCAGCACGGGGTGCCAGGCGAGCGTGGCGAACGCCATGAAGGGGCGCGCCACCGCGGCGAGCGTGTAACCGGTCACCACCAGCGGCTTGAGCCTGCGCGCCTTGTCCGCCCAGGCGCCGCTCGCCGCCTTGAGCCCGGCGGCCACCAGCTCCGCCACGCCCTCCATGACCCCGAGGATGATGGGCGCGTCCACGAAGCGCGCGGCGAGGAAGGCCGGGAGCAGCGTGAAGACCAGCTCGCTCGAGGTGTCCGTGAGCAGCGACGTCACCCCGAGCAGCACCACCGCGCGCGGCAGGGCCGCCGCCGCGTCAGCGCCTCGGGCCAAGCCCCGCCTTCTTCCGCGCCTCGAGCAGCTTCGCGAGTTCCCCGTCCGCGAGCGGCGCCACCGGCCCCAGCGCGCGCGCCGCCTGGAGGATCTTCGCGTAGTGCTCCACCAGCTCCATCCGCAGGAGCGCCTGGGAGAGATCCACGCCCAGCGTCAGCGCGCCGTTTCCGGACATCAGGAACGCGTCCCACTCGGAGGCGTGCGCCTCCACCTGCTTCAGCCCGGCGGCGTCCCTGGGCATGAAGCGCGGCACCGCGGGGATCTTTACCCCGAGCGAGACGACGATCTCCGGCATGGCCACGGGCTCGAGCCCCTGGCCCACCAGGCCAAACGCCGTGGCCACGGGCGGGTGCGCGTGCAGGACCGCGTCCACCTCGGGGCGGGCCCGGTAACAGGCCAGGTGGAGCTCCAGCTCGCTGAACGGCTTACGCCGCCCCTCGAGCACGTTGCCCTTGCCGTCCACCACGAGCAGCGCGCCGTCGTCGATGTCGCGCTTGCTCAGCGCGGTGGCCGTGATGAGGAACCGGTCTCCCTTCAGGCGGACCGAGAGGTTGCCGTCGTGGTTGGCGACCCAGCCGTTCTGGTGGAGGCGGTGGGAGATCTCCACCATCTCTGAGCGCAGGCCGGGCAGGAGCGGAAAGGGCATGGGAATCAGGCGCTGACGTTGTCCACCACGCCGACGATCAACGAGCGGATGGGCAGGGTCTTGTCCTTGAGCAGCTGGCGGACACCGTTCCCCTCTCGGAGCACCAGCACCGTGTCCCCGGGGCCGGAGGAGGAGATGTTGTCCACGGCGAGGAAGCTCCGGCCCATGGCGCGGCGCTGCTCGTCCAGGGGCTGCACCACCATGAGGCGGCGGCCGGTGAAGGCGGGGTGCGTGGCCGTGGCGGTCACCGTTCCGAGCACCTTGCAGAGGATCATGTGTCCACCGAGTCCACGTGGCCGACGATGGCGGCGTCCACCGGCACGAACGTGGGATCACACGCGAGCGCCGCCTCGCGGCTGCCCACCAGGTACACCAGGTCTCCCCGGCGCGCGGAGACGGTGTCCACCGCCACTTCCATTCCGCCCGCGGGGACGAGCTCGTGCGTGAGCGGCTGGACCACGAGAAAACGGGCCCCCTCGAGCCCTTCGTACTTCTGCTCGCACACCACCGTTCCCAGCACGCGCCCGAGGTACATGGCTCTCCCGACTAGTACGACGTGCCCGTCACGATGGGGGCTTCCAGGTCCACCGGCTCGCCCTCGAAGGCGTTGAAGCGCATCCGCTTGGCGCGCTTCTGGAGGCACTCGCCCAGCCCGGACTGGTTCACGTCCTTCCGGTCCACCGAGGCGCGGGTCACGATCCCGGAAGGCGCCACGGTGACGGAGAGGATGAGCTTGCCCAGCTTCGCGTTGGGGTTCTTCCGCAGCTCCGCCTCCACGCACCCCTGGAAGGACGAGGCGTTGTCCGCCAGCACCTTCGCAGCCGCCTCCTTGTTGAAGTTCGAGGCGTCCACGTTCACCGGCTTGTCTTCCGGACGCACCTTCGGGCCCGGGCCGCCGATGAAGGCGTTCGGGTCATCCGCGGGGGAGGGGCCATTCTTTCCGTCCTCGGGCTTCTTCGAAGGCTTCGTGCCCGCGGACTCGGCCGGCTTCTTCGTCCCGGTCTCCCCTTCGACGCGCGGCTTCGCGGGCGGCGGATCCTTCTTCTTCTTGCGGCCCATGAGCAGGTCTCCGAGACCGGAGAGCCCCTCCTCCATGGCCACCTCGCCGAGCTTGACCTCGACCTCCACCTTGTTGCCGGCCTCGTCGATGACGACCTGCTTGACCTCGAGGTTGGCGAGCCCCAGGAACAGGGCGTACGGGATGCCGAGAATGACCGCGGCGAAGAGCGCGAACTTCCACGGCGGGTTGCGCTTGTTCACCCCCGCGCGGGCGATGGCCACCATCGTCTGTTCGCCGGGCGGGGGGAGATCATTCGGGTCCGCCGAGCCGAACGCCGCGAAGGGATCCACCTCCGGCCCGCTGCTGGACGCCACCCCGATGGCCGGGCGAGAGGTGGCAGTCCCCGGACTGGAGACGGTCCGCGCGACCGCGGCCGAGGGGTTGGACGGGTTGGAGACCGTCCGGGCCACAGCGGCCGACGGGTTGGAGGGGTTCGAGACCGTCCGAGCCGACTCCGGCGGAGGCGGCGGGGGGCTCGGGGGCGCGCCCGCGGGGAGCAGCCGGGCGAGCTCGGGCACCTCGGAGGCGCGCACCCAGTTCGCCATCCCGTCCCGCCACACGTAGGTGCGGGCGTGGAAATCCCCGACCTTCACGCGGGACGAGAAGGCCCGCTCGTCCATGGGGCCCACTTGGTTGCCCCGGTGCATCGCGTACCAGGGGCCACCGGCCGCCGCGGGCTCTTCGTAGGGGGCGGGCACCACCGAGGCGCCCGAGACCGGTGAGAGCTCCGCACCCGCTGCGTCCCCACCGCCCACGGGGATCTGCGCACCGCAGCCCTTGCAGCGCACGCGCACGGCCTTCCCCCGGATCAACTCGTCCGGGACCTGGTACTGGCGCTCACACTGGGGGCAGGAAAATTTCACGGCCCACCCATGCTACCCATCCGGGAACCAAAAGCCACCGTTGAACGCAGCCGGGTCGCCACGCGGGGGGGGGGACACCCACCGCGCGGCGACGGTTCCCTGCCCTGCCCCCGGTCTTCCGTTGACTTGCACCCGTCCGCACCACTACACGAACCCGCCCCGTCAACCCCTGGAGGACTGAAAGCGCCATGGCTGCCAAGGATCTCGGAAACAAGCACACGTGCTTCAAGTGCAGCGCGAAGTTCTACGATCTGAAGAAGCCGGACCCCGTCTGTCCCAAGTGTGGGAGCAACCAGAAGGAGAGCCCGGCCAACAAGCCTGCCGGTGAGTCGCGCCGCGGCCGGCTCGCCGCCGCCAAGCCGGTGCTCCCGCTGGAGCCGGTGGCCGAGGAGGCCGCCGAGACGGACGACGACGAGGACGACTTCGAGGACGACGACGACGCGGAAATCCCGGACGAAGACGAGGACGCCTGAGTCGGCGTCGTGCGCGTTTCGCCCCTACCTGAGAAGACTGGAGACACTGCCCCGTGCGGGAAAAGCTGCTTGCCCTGAATGACCTGCAGAAGCTGGACGCGGAGATCGCTGCCCTGCGGAAGACCGCGGACGCGTACCCCGTGCAACTCGAGGCGCTCAAGCAGGAGCTCGGCGCCGCTGCCAGCGTGGTCCAGGCCGAGCGGAACCGGCTCCAGGAACTGGAGAACCAGCGCCGGACGCTGGAGCAGAACATCCAGGACGACAAGGAGAAGGTGAAGAAGTGGGAGCAGCGGCTGGCGGACCAGCGCACCACGCGCGAGTACTCCGCGCTCGCCCGCGAGATCGACATCGCCAAGAAGGCCACCGTCACGATGGCCGAAGAGGTGAACGAGCTCGGCCGGCAGATCACCGTGGCGCGCGAGGCGGTGAAGGCGAAGGAGCAGGAGTTCGCCGGCCACGACGAGCGGCTCGGTGGGCAGGTGAAGGAGCTGCAGGAGAAGCTGGCCGCGGTGGATGGACAAGCGAAGGCGCTCGAGTCGCAGCGCGCCGGGGCCGCGTCCGGCGTGGACCGCGAGCTGCTCGCCCGCTACGACAACGTGCGCCGCAAGCGCATGCCGGCGCTGGTGGCGGTGGTGGCCGGGGCCTGCCAGGGCTGCCGCATGGTCGTTCGCCCGCAGCTGTACAACAACCTCCGGGTGTCGCTCGGAACGGATCTCTGCCCCTCGTGCGGCCGCATCATCTACGCGGCCGAGGCGGTGGAGGCCCCCAGGCCTGCTGCTGACAAGGCCTGAGACACCGTGGCGCGCGCGACGGCAGCGGTGCTGTTGCGCGCGCTGTTGCGGGAAGACTCGCTGTCGGCCGCCTGCGCCGCGCTGGGTCTGACGCGCGCGGAGGGCGCAGCGCTGCTCGAGCCGCTCGCGGCGGCGCCGCCCCCCGGTGGCCTTCCCACCTCGCCGGCCCCGGTGGCCGCGGGGACCTGGAAGCTCTTCACCGACGGCGCGGCCCGCGGTAACCCCGGCCCCGCCGGGGCAGGCGCGGTGCTCGTCAGCCCGGACGGCACGCAGGTGGAGCGGCTCGGGAAGTTCCTCGGGGTGCAGACCAACAACGTGGCCGAGTACGAGGGGCTGTTGCTCGGGCTGCGCCATGCCCGCGCGCTCGGCATCCGGTCGTTGGAGATTCTTGCAGACAGCGAGCTCATGGTCCGCCAGCTCAACGGCGAGTACCGCGTGAAGGCGCCGGGCCTGCTGCCGCTGTTCGAGCAGGCGCAGGGGCTGCGCCGGGAGTTCACCGCCACCACCGCGCGGCACGTCCGCCGCGAGCAGAACAAGGACGCGGACGAGATGAGCAACCGCGCCATCGACGAGCGGATGTAGCCATGCCTGCTGGACTGGAACGGTTCCTGTTGGCGCACCGGGGCCAGCACCCGGACTACCGGTCCGCGCCGACGTTCGCCGAGGCGCTGGAGGACATCACCTCCAACGACCGGAAGGACGGCCACTGGATCTGGTACGCGTTCCCGCAGATCCGGCTCGGGCAGACGCCCGTGTCCGTGCACTTCTCCCTCTCCAGCGCGGACGAGGCGAAGGCGTTCCTGGCGCACCCGGAGCTCTCGGCCCACCTGTTCGCACTGACGCACGCCGTGCGCGAGGCGGCAGGACGGGTGGGCTCGGTGCGGGGCGTGGTGGGAGCGGACGCAGCGAAGCTGGTCTCGTCGCTCACGCTCTTCGAGGAGCTCGCCGCCGACGAGCCGGACCCGCGCCTGGACGGCTTCCTCGAGGATGCCGGCGCGTTGCTCGAGCGCGCGGAGCGGGAAGGCTTCCCGCGCTGCAGCCGGACGCTCCGGTTCCTCGCGCACGGGCGCTGAAGGCCGGGCGGGGCGGTGATCACTTTTCCCCGGTCCCGGCCACTGGGGGCGTGACACGTGCCGTTGCCGCAGGAGCCGCCCATGGACTTCGAACTGCTCGCCCGCGCCTTCCCGCCCCGCCGCCCGGCGCCCGTGGCCCCCACGCGGATGCTGTACTGCAGCCGCACCTACAAGGTGGCGGGCACGGCCCTGCTCGAGACCGTCACCACGGAGCTGTGCGTGGGGACGCGGGGGGCCTGGCTCAAGGTGCTCGGGACGCCGGCAAGTCCGTTCCAGTCCTTCCTGCGCTCGTACCTCTCCTCGCTCGGGTTCACGGCCGCGGACGAGCCCGGCACGCTCGCGCGCTGGTACGACTCGAAGGCGGCCCTCGCGGAGGACGTGACCCGGCTGCGACGGGTGCTGACCTCGGTGGCCCGCGCGGGGCTCGGGTGAGTCACCGCGCAGCACGCGTGCAGCTGGCGGTGCTGACGCAGTACCGGACCGGGGGGACGGAGCGCCCCGTCACGCTCACCGCCTCGGTGCCGCTCAAGCTCCGCCTGCCCCCCTCTGCGGACTGAACCTGCCGCGGACGCTGTAGAGTGCGCCCTGCCATGGCCCTCTCCGTCCAGCCCGTCCGCGGTCGCAAGGATCTCGCCGCGTTCATCGAGCTCCCGTTCCAACTCCACGCGCGCGAGGCCGCGTGGACGCCGCCGCTCAAGGACGACTTCGAGCGCACCCTCTCGGACAAGAACCCGCTGTGGCGGGACGGCCGCGGCGAGCGCGAGCTGTACCTCGCACGGGAGGACGGCCGCGTGGTGGGCCGTGTGATCGCCCACGTCCACCACGCCTCCAATGCACGCCACGGCGAGAAGGCCGGCTTCTTCGGGCTGCTCGAGACCCCGCCGGGCCGCCTGGACGTGGCCGAGGCGCTGCTCTCGAGGGCGGCCAGCTTCGCCCGTGAACGCGGGCTCGCGGAGCTCCGCGGCCCGTACGAGCTCACCATCACCCAGTGCATCGGCGCCGTGGTGGCGGGATTCGACGAGCCCGCCGCCTTCTCCCAGTCGTGGTGCGCCCCGCACGTCCACCTCCAGCTCGAGTCGCTCGGGTTCGAGCCCTGCTACCGCGCCGTCACCCTCCGGCAGGACGACATGGCCTCGGTGAACGCGGACGCGCTCCTGGGCGAGAAGCAGCGCGCTTGGCTCGCCCGCCCGGACGTCACGCTGCGCGGCTGGAACATGGACCGCTTCGAGGCAGACCTGGACGCGGCCATCACGCTGCTCCACGAGGGCTTCTCCGAGAACTTCGGCTTCGTGCCCATGTCCCCGGAAGAGGTGGCCTTCATGGCCGGCCCCATGAAGCGCGTGGTGCGCCCGGAGCTGACGGTGTTCCTCGAGCTCGCCGGAGAGCCGGTGGGCGTCGGGATGGCGCTCCCGGACTTCAACGTCCTCTTCCGCCGGATGAACGGCAGCCTCTGGCCGCTGGGGTGGGCCACGTTCCTGCTCGGGGCGCCGCGGCTGGACGCCGCCGTGCTGCAGTTCATGGCCACCAGTCCGAAGCTGCAGAACCTGGGGCTCATGCGCGTCATCGCCCACGAGATGGTGAAGCGCCTGCAGGGCGCGGGCATCCGCACCTTCGACGGGACCTGGATCGGCGAGCCCAACGTGAAGAGCCTCGCGCAGGCGAAGGCGCTCGGGATGCGCGAGAAGCACCGCCTCACGCTCTACCGGAAGGCGCTCTGACTACTTCCACGCCTGCAGCAGGTGGAAGCCCACGGCGAGCGAGAAGGCGAAGCCGAAGAGCATGGTGCCCTTGAGCTCGCGGGACTGGTCCTTCTCCGCCACGTCCCGGTAGATGAGATCGTGCGCGCGGCTGCCCGCGGCGAGCGAGAGGCCCACCGCCGCCCCGAACGCCACGCGCTGCCACGCCGGCAGGCCGAGCGGGATCAACTCCCCCACTGCCCACATCCCCAGCGCGGCCCCCGCCGCAGACGCCGGGAGCTGGAGCTCCCCGCGCCGCGACACCTTCTGCGCCGCCACCCACGCCACGTCGCCCATCTTCGCCGCGGCCAGCACCCAGGCGATCCACCTCGGCCCGTCCCCCAGGGGCGGCAGCGTGGCGCTGCTCTCGAACAGCGCGGCATGGCTCCACAGGTACCCGTACACCAGCACGCCCACCCAGCTGAGGCAGAGCTTCTGCAGGAACGCCGCGGACTCGTCCTTCCAGATGGCCGGCACCAGCACCGCGGTGGTGGCCACCACGGGAAGCGCCTGCACCAGGGCCGGCTTGCCCGCGAGCGCCAGCCCGAACAGCGACGCGGCCGCGAGCAGCGTGGGCACGAAGAAGCGCGGGTAGAGCGACAGCCCCACCATGCTCGCAAAGGAGAACAGCCCGCCGGCGGCCACGGCAGCCCCCAGGGCCGTCACCGCCTTCGCGCCCATGAAGGGCAGCAGCAGGAGCGGCCCGTACCCGAGCGCCAGGTACACGGCGTTGTGGGGCATGCGCTTCTTCAGCGGACGCCACTCGCGGAGGGCCGCGTCCAGCAGCAGCAGCGCGGCGACGGCCCCGTAGTACCGCGTCACGACAGCGCCCCCGCGGCCAGGCCGTAGGCCTTGCGGATGAGCTCCAGCTCCATGGGCAGGAAGCCCCGCGCGTCCTTGAAGTCACCGCGCCACGGGTCCAGGAAGCGGCCGTAGCACGAGGCCACGCGCCCGCGGCGGAGGCGGAGCTTCAGCGCCTCGAAGGCCATGAGCAGTCCCGAGCCCCACACCATGGGGGCGAAGCTGATGCGGGCGCGCTCGCCGGAGAGGATCTCCTGCACCACCTGGAGGTCCAGGTACCGCAGGGAGCGGCTGTGCATCACCACGTGGAGCGCCTCGCGGACCTTGCACTCGTCCTGGATGTCCTTGCGCGCCGCCACCTCCTCGGGGCTCATGCCCACCGTGGGGTAGCCGAGGAACTCCTCGGGGCGGGGATCCTCCGGGCGGAGCACGTACACGCTCGGCAGCGGGGCCGCCCACGCGTCCACGAGCGGGATGCCCCGCGCGCGCGACTCGCGCCACAGCCGCAGGCACGCCGGCAGCTCGTCGATCCCGTTGACCACCACGTCCGCGCCGCGCAGCACCTCGTCCACGTTGTCCGCGCCGAGGTGATCGAACACGCGGACCTGCAGCGCCGGGTTGACGCGGACGAGCTCCTCCGCCGTCACCTCCACCTTGGCCCGCCCCCACGTGTCCGTGCGGGCGTACACCTGGCGGTTGTTGTTGGAGGGCTCGAAGGTGTCCTTGTCCAGCACCGTGAGCGTGCCCACGCCGGAGCGCGCGAGCAGCTGCGCCACCACCCCTCCCATGCCACCCACGCCGAGCACGGCGACGTGGGCCGCGCGCAGGTGCGCCTGCTCGTTCTCGTCCACGAAGCCGATGTTCCGGGTGAAGAGCTCCTCGTACGACGGCTGGACGTTCATTTCGGGTAGCTCCAGACCTTCAGGTTGCGTGCAGCGCCGGGGCGGAACGCCGGCGGGAGGCGGCGGGACATCCAGTTGGAGATGACCGTCCCGTCCAGCTGTCCGAGCTGCAGGACGTCGTCGCCGCGGGAGTAGTCCAGCTGCGTGCGGCAGAACGCGTTGCAGGCAGGGACCCGGTGCCGGGGCGCGGACTCGAAGGACTTCTTGAGCGCGTCGCTGCCGCCCGTGTAGCTGCCCTGGATGACGAAGCGGTCCGCGTCGAAGGTGGCGTCCGGCCCCACGCCGAACTCGTGCCGGTGCTTGTCCATGATGGCCACCGCCAGCTCCCGGTGGAGCACGGGCGGCTGGCCCACCGGCTTGTCGAAGTGTGGGTAGACGTCCACGAACTGCTCTGCGACCGCGCCGATGACCGCGGGCACCTCGGAGACGCTGGAGACCCAGACGGGCCGCTCGGGAATCCGGTGCAGCAGCGAGAACACCCCGAGCCCGTACAGCAGCCCCTGGTAGCCGCGGCGCTGGTGGGCCGGGTGGATGACCAGCAGCCCCATGTGCATCACCGTCACCTTGCGGCCCCGCAGCGTGACGTCCAGGGCGGGCATGGCGTTGAAGCCGACCACCTCGCCGGTGGACGGGCTGCGGCCAATGACGATGACGCGGTTGCAGTACGGCGCCCGCGAGGGGAGGAAGACGCCGTAGTTCAGGTCCCCCGGGATGGCCGCGGTCGCCACGCCGCGGATCTCCTGGCGCAGCGTCTCCAGCGCGCGGTCATCCATCCACTCGCCGGGGCGGGCATAGATGGTCGCGGTGACGTGCTCGGTGAGCGGGACGTCCACCTGCTTCTGGCTGGAGAGGGCGCCCTTGGTGAAGCGCCAGAGCATTCCGAACATGGGGCGCGGAAAGGTACCCCAGCCGGCACCGCGCGTGGCAAAGTCTTGCAGCGTCATGGCCCTCCCCTCCCCGGACGTCCTCACCCGCGTGCTGGAGCTGGCGGCCCGTGCCCCCTCCGCGCACAACACCCAGCCGTGGCGCGTGGAGCAGCGCGGGGACCGGCTGCTCGTGTTCCCGGACGAGGCGCGCCACCTCCGCCACTCGGACCCGGCGAGGCGGGATCTCCACCTCGCGCTCGGCGGCTTCGTGCTCGCGCTCGAGTGGGCGCTGGCGGCGGAGGGCACCGGGTCCGAGCGGGCGGCGCCTCCCGGCGGCGCGTTCTGCGCGCTGCACCTGGCGGGCCCGTGCACGCCGCGTCCCGAGGGCGCCTCCCTGCTCCGCCGCAGGGAGAGCTCGCGCCTGGAGTACACCGCGCGACCGCCCGCGCCCGAGGAATTGGACGCCCTTGCAGCGGTGGCCTCCGCCCACGGCCTGCGCCTCGTCACCGTGGCCGCGGGCACGGCAGAGCACGCGGACTGGTGCCGGCACCTCTCGGCCGCCTCGCGGGAGAGCTGGCTGGACGTCCGCGCGGTCGAGGAACTCCGCGCGTGGGTCCGGTTCGACCCCGAGGGCACGCGTCCCCCCGTCGACGGACTGTCCACCCACTGCCTCGGGCTGGACGTGCCCACGGCGGTGGCGCTGAAGGGACTGCTGCAGCCGCGCCTGTGGAAGGAGCTCGGCACGGCGTGGGCCGCCCCGGCCCTTGCCGGGGTGCTCGCATCCGACGAGGCGGCGCAGGCCGAGCGCACGCCTTTGCTCGGCGTACTCGTGGAGCAGGGCGGGCGCCCCACCTCGGACCCGGCGGTGGGCACGGGCATGCTCGCCACCTGGCTCGAGGCCACGCGCCTGAGGCTGGCCCTCCACCCGCTCTCGGCGCTGCTGGACCGCCGCGGCTGGGAGCTCGCGCGTCGGCTCGGGGTCAGTGCCCCGTCGCTGCTGTTCGCGTTCCGGCTCGGCCGGAGCACGCCGCCGCCGCGCTCGGGCAGGCGGGCCGTCCGGGACTTCGCCACGTGGGAGGCACTGCCATGATCCACCGTTGCTCGCTCGCCGCGCTCGCCGCGCTGTCGCTCGGGGCCTGCCTCGGCGGCCCGCCGCCCTCCACCGCGCTGGTGGAGCGCCGCGCCGCCTACGCCGGGGAGGACCCGGGGCTCCAGGACTTCCTCCTCGGCGACTTCCAGGGGCTCTCGCGCGAGGCGCTCGACACCTTCGGGGTGCCCTGGAAGGTGTCCTGCACGGCGCTGCTGCTGTTCAAGAACCCGGGGGCCGTGCCCTTCGACGAGGAGGGCGCGGTGCAGCTGCTGCAGCGCTACGGCCTCTACCGCCCGGCGCGGATCGCCAACTGGCCGGACCCCACGCCGGCCCCCACGCTGCGCCGACCGCTCGGGACCGTGACCGGCATGCTGGTCCCCGCCCCGGGCCTCAGGGTGGAGGTCTCCAACAACGGGTGCGCCACCTGTCACGCGGCGCGCGGGTACGACGCGGAGGGCAATCCCACGGACGAGGCCTGGCTGGGCCTGTCCAGCACCTCCGTCAACTACGAGGCGTGGGCCCAGGACGCGTTCGGCGCGCTGGAGCAGCTGTCCCGCCTGCCCGACGACGAGGTGGTGAAGGAGGTGCGCCGCGCCTTTCCCCGGCTGGACGGGGACGAGGAGCGCGCCCTGCGCTGGGTGGTGCTACCGAAGCTGAAGGAGCGGCTCCGGGCGCGCGCCGGCACGGGGCGCTTCGTGGACTTCAGCGGCGGGCTGCCGGGGCTCACCAACGGGGTGGCCACGCTGAAGATGCTGATGGGCCAGCCCGAGCCGGCCGGCACGCCGCCCGCGCTCGTGTCCGTGCCCATGCTGTCGGGGCGCGAGCTGCGGACGTCCCACCTCTGGGACGGCGTCTACGCGCCGCCGGGGCGCCCGCGCACCGCCGCCATGACGGCCGCGGACGTCACCCCCGCTCACCTGGACGCCATGGGCGCCATCCCCGCCGTCTTCACCACGGGGACTCTGGGCATCCCGCCGCACATGGGCGCTGCGAACGTGGAGCGCACCCGCCGCGTGTTCCGCGCGTCCCTGCGCCTGCAGTCACCGCCCTTCCCCGGCGCGCTGGACGAGGGGCTGCTCGCGCGCGGCGAGGGGCTGTTCAACACGGGCTGCGCCGGGTGCCATGGGACGTATGACCGGGCCACGCGGCCTGCGCGGCTGGTCCGTTATCCCAACCAGGTGACGCCGCAGGCGGAGATGGGGACGGACCCCATGCGGTGGGAGCGGGTGGATGCCACGGCCAACGCCGCCTTCGGCGCCTCCGCGTTCGGCCGCTTCGTGGACGCGCGGCCCACCGGCGGGTACGTGGCCCCCATCCTGACGGGCACGTGGGCCACCGCGCCGTACCTGCACAACGGCTCGGTGCCGACGCTGGAGGCCCTGGTGAACCCGGAGAAGCGGCCGCGCCGCTTCCTGCTGGGCGGACACAAGCTCGACCTGCGCGCGGTGGGCATCGCCGCCGTGCCGGGGGATGCCACGCGCTACCCGGACGGATACGTGCCCTGGAGCGTCCCGGTGGTCTACGACACGGATCTCCCCGGCCAGGGGAACGACGGCCACGAGGATCCCTTCGCGGACCTGGACGAGGCGGACAAGCGCGCGATCATCGAGTACCTGAAGGCGCTCTAGGAGAAGCACATGTCGAACCGCGTGGATCTCTCGGGCGTGGGTGGCTGGGCCTTCGTGGGCTGGAGCACGCTGCTGTTCGCGGTGCTCTACTTCGGGTTCGCCGGCATCCACCTGGCCATCACCCGGTGGTTGCTGCCGGCCCTGGGCGTGGGCCGCGTGCTGGATGCGCGCCCCTTGAAGCAGGGCCAGGTGGCGCGCGAGATCGGCTGGTCGCTCGTCTCGGTGGTCATCTTCGGCACGGGGCTCGTCGTGCCGTGGTGGATGATCCGCCAGGGGTGGATCGTCGTCCTCGTGGACGTGCCGTGGTGGAAGGTGGGGCTGGAGCTCTCGGTGCTCGTGCTCTGGAACGACGTCCACTTCTACGTGAACCACCGCCTGCTCCACCACAAGTGGCTGTTCCCGCGGTTCCACCTGCAGCACCACCGCTCCATCGTGGTGACGCCGTTCACCACCTATGCCTTCCATCCCGTGGAGGCGAGCATGCTGACCAACATGCTCATCTGGCCGGTGATGGTGCACGACTTCTCGTGGCAGGCGCTGGTGGCCATGCCCGTCATCAGCCTCTGGTTCAACAACGTGGGCCACTCCAACTACGACGGCTTTCCCGGCGTGGCCGGCTCGAGCGTGCTGACGTCCGCGCGGCGGCACCACCTGCACCACGCGAAGTACCACGGCAACTACGGCTTCCTGTTCTCGTTCATGGACCGGCTGTTCGGTACGACGATCCCGGACGAGGCCTCGGAGGCGCGCCCCGGACAGGACCGCACCCCCGCCGAAGTGGCGTGACCCGGCCACCGGGGAGATGACCGTGCCCGCCGCCCTGCTGCTCCTCCTCGCGGTCCTGCCACTCTCCGCGGCCGCGGCCGTCCCCCAGGCCCCCGAGGCCTGGTTGAACGTCTTTGCACAGGGCCGGGTGTTGCCGCCGGGGGCGACGCACGCGCGGGCGCTCTACTACCTGGAGTTCCAGCCCCGGTTCGGCCTTTCCCCGGCGCGCGCGGACAAGGTGCTGCTGCGCGGCGCGGTGGGCTGGGAGGTGACCCGGGGCGTCACGCTCTGGGCCGGCGTGGGGGCCATCCCCCGGTTCGACGGGTCGGACTGGCTCGTCTCGGAGACGCGCCTCTGGCAGCAGCTCATGCTGTCCGGGAGCCTCGGCCCGCAGTTCCAGGGGCTGCTGCGGCTGCGGCTGGAGGAGCGCGCCTTCGAAAATGCGCCGGAGCTGTCCTGGCGTGCGCGGCTGATGCTGCGCGGCGTGTACACGCCGCCCGCCGGGGGCAACACCACCTGGGGGCTCGTGGTGTTCGACGAGTATTTCCACGGCGTCGCCGGCGTGGAGGGAAAGCAGGGGTTTGACCAGAACCGCGCCTTCGCCGGCGTGCTCCACCGCTTCACACCGTGGATGAGCGTGGAGGCCGGGTACCTCAACGTCTACTCGCGGCTGCCCAGCGAGAAGATGGCCCACACCTTCCTGGTGCAGACGATCTTCAACCTGCTCTGAGGCTCAGCGGGAGGAACGCCGCCTCCGCGCCGCGGCCACGAGCAGCAGCCACGACCACGCGCCGACGCCCACCGCGGGATCCACCGCGCCGCACCCACAGCCGGTGCGCGGCTTCACGGGCGGCTCGGGCGTCTCCGGGTCGGGTGTCTCGGGCGGCGCGGGCGGGGGCGGCACCGTCACCACGAGCGCGTGGAGCGCCGTGGCGCTGGCCCCGGAAGGATCCGTCACCGTCAACTCCAGCGTGAGTGTCTCCTCGGCCTCCACGGCAGGCGCGGCGAAGGACCACGCGGGCCCCACGGCGACTCCGCCGTCGAGCACCGTGCCGGACACCTGGCGCCAGGACCACGTGAGCGGCTCGCCGTCGGGATCGCTCGAGCCCGTACCGTCGAGCAGCACGGCCTCCCCGCGAAGCACCGAGCCGGGCCCACGGATGGACGCGAGCGGGGCACGGTTCACGTTGCGCGCGAGAAGGCGAACGGTGGCGAACGCCTCCGCCCCCTCGGGATCCTTCGCCGTCACCGCGAACGCGAGCACCACGTCCCCGGGCACCTCTGGGACGACCAGCGACAGCGCGGGCGAATCCGCCCCCGTGACGGACAGCGCGTCCGGCCCGCCCACCTGCGCCCAGTTCCAGGTCAGCGCGTCGCCGTCCGGGTCCAGCGCAGCGGCCTGGAGCTGGACCGCGGTGCGCTCGTCCGCCTGCAGCGCGTTGGGCCCCTCGAGCACGGGCACGCGGTTCACCTGGTGCGCGCGGACCACCACCTCGTCCGGTGCGCTCGTCAGCCCGTTCGCGGAGGCCACGAGGGCGAAGCGCCACTCGATCGTCTCGGGGCCGCCGAGCTCCACCGGCGTGTCGAACGACACCGTCCCCGCGCTGCCCGAGAGCGACACGGATGGACCGGACACGAGCGACCAGGCGGGAACGGGCACGTCGCCGTCCGGGTCCACCGCGCTGCCCACGAGCGTCACGCGCGCCCCCGAGGGGACGTCTTGGTCCGCCCCGGCAGACGCCACCGGCGGGGCATCCGCGCGCACCGTCACCTCCACGGTGTCGGTGGCCACCTGGCCGTGCGCCGACACCTGCAGCACGAAGCGAAGCACCGCGGCCTGCTTGAGATCCGGGCCCACGAAGGAAGGCGTCGCCGTGTCTGCGCCCGCGAGCACCACCGCCGGTCCCGCCGACTGCGCCCACGCAAAGGCGACGGGGCTGCCATCCGGGAAGCTGCCGCTGCCGCGCAGCAGGACCGCGGTGCGGCCGGCCACCGTCACGTCCGGCCCCGCGTCCGCCACCGGCGTTCCCTCGGCCTGGACCGTCACGTCCACGTCCGCCTGCGCCGCGAGCCCTCCGGCGGTTGCCGTGACGCGGAACCCGAGCACGGTGGCGGACGGCACGCTCGGGGCCACGAAGCTCGGCGCGACCGAGGCCTCGCCCTGCAGCGCGACGGCAGGCCCCGAGCGCTGGGTCC
>JBDLRJ010000229.1:0-22343 GCA_039800145.1 Pseudomonadota bacterium
GCTCACCCGCCGCGCCGAGGGTTCCAGGTCCAGCGCCACGCGGTACAGCGGGTGGAACGTGGCCGGCCCCAGCGCCTTCTCGAGCCGTGCCTTCTCCCCGGCCCGCAGGTGGCGCAGCGCCGTGTCCATCTCGGACACGTCCGCGGCCCAGGCGTGCGACATCCACGCGGCGAGCAGGAGGGCGAAGGGACGGAGGGCAGGCACGGGGGAGATGATACCCTGCCGCGCCATGACCGGGCGCCTTCCCCTCTTGTCCGCGTGCGTGGTGCTGGCCCTTGCAGGTGCGTGCGCGCCGCGCGTGGCGGCCCCCCGGACGTCGTCCACCGTTCGGACGGTGCTCCTGCTCGCCGAGGCCCCGGAGCGTGACACCGAGGCGAGGGAGGACCGGCGCGAGGACGTTCAGGTGGAGACCTCGGGGCTGGACCGGGTCCCCCGCGTGGTGGCGCGGGGAGAGACCTCGCCCCTGTCCCTCGACGGCGCCCGCGCGCGGCTCTACGGCGACGCGGAGGGGACGCGCGGCTGGTCCGTGGACAACTTCATCCTGTTCGAGGTGTTGGACGCGGCAGGCGCGGTGACGGGGCGCTTCGCGTGCGGGTACACGGACGGCGTCTGGGTGGGGCGGGAATCGGTGGACCTCGTGGGGCCCCGGGGCTTCGCGTTCGAGCCGGGGCAGGTGGACCTGTCCGAGCACCTGCCTGAGACGGGCGCCTTCCGGCTGCGCGCCACGGCGCTGGACTACCAGGGCGTGGGCCGCACCGCGCAGGTGTACCTGCGGCTCGAGCCGCGCCCTGCGCGCGAAGAGCGCGCGGACGAGTAGCGCGTCAGAAGCGGAAGGCGGTGTTCGGCGGACGGTTGAGCACCGCGTCGCACGCCCCGTCGCAGACGGAGACCGTGGTCGGCGGAGGCTGGGTGCCGCGCGCGGCCATGACGCCCACCGTTGCCCCCGCGGCCACGGCGGCCACGCCGGCCCAGACGTACCAGCGCTGGTACCACGCGGGCTCCCGCGCCGAGTCCACCTCGGCCTCGGCGACGAGGGGATCGGGCTGGACGGGGTCGGCCGCGGGCGTCAGCTTGCGCGTCTCGGGCCGGTCCGAGGCGGGCGCCGTGCGCGCCCCGAGCGGCTTGAGCTCCACGCTGAGCTGCTTCTGGGCCCCGGCCACGATGGCCACGACCTCCTCGTACTCCTTCATGTTCTTGCGGCGGACGGAGACGGTGTGGTCGCCGGCATCCAGTGCCCAGGCCTTCACGTTGCCGCGCCCCACCTTCGTGCCGTCGACGAACACCTCGGCGTCCGAGGGGGAGACGGTCACGTAGAGGAGGCCCGGTGCGGGCTCGAGCTCCGCTGCCACCGTCGTCACGCCGGGCCCGGCCTTGACGCGCTTGGTGAAGTCCTGGAACCCCTGCGCTCGCACGGTGACGGTGTGCTCGCCGGCGGTCGTCTCCACGGGGCTGCCGGTCACCGGCCCCTTGTCCCGTCCATCCAATGACCAGGTGGCCCCCTGGACGCCGGGGTCCACCTTCACGAGCAGCTGCGGGGCGGCGGCGGGCGCAGGCTTCGGCGGTGTCGGCGCCAGCGGGGCGAGCAGATCGTCGTCCGAGGCCACGGGCGGCTTCGGCTTCGGCGGGGCCTTCGGCGGCGCGGGCTTCGGCTTGGGCTTGGCCGCCGGCACCAGCGGCGCGAGATCAAGGTCGTCCTCGGCGTGGGCCGGGAGGGAGGCTGCTGCCACCGCGAGGGCGACGAGGAGGGCGTTCCAGCGCATGGTGCGAGGATTAAACCAACCCCGCCCGGTTTTGGGTAGCGTAGCGCTGTGCTTTTCCGTTCAGCCCTCCCCGCCACCGCGGCGCTGCTTCTCTGCGCCTGCACCGCCCAGCGGGGCGCCCCCACCGTGGCGCCCCCTCCCCCGTCCACCCCTGCCCGCGTGCCCCCCGGCTGCGAGAAGAACCTCTCGGGCGAGTGGATCCACGCCCAGTCCCCGTCCTGGAGGTACGAGGCGACGGACGACGGGAGCCTGCTCCGGATGACGGTCCACGCCCCACCGGCAGACGGCGCGGAAGGCACCCTGCTGGAGCTCCAGCGCACCCCCGAGGGGTTCCACGGCTTCGCCGAGGCGCTGGTCGGGACGCCCGGGGGCGGGCCCCCGTGCCGCGTGCGGTTCGCGACGGAGATCGCCGCGTGCGAGGGGGACACGCTGCTCGTGCGCTCGGTGGCCACCTCCTCGGTGGATGCGCGCTGCCGGATGCCCCCGTCCCCCACCCCCTCTCCGCGGCTCGAGCACCTGCTCCGCCGCGTCCTCCCGGCCGCGGACGCCGGGGCGGGAACACGCTAGAGTCCCCGGGCTGTCAGAGGCCCCAACCCACCGGATGGAACCCATGTCGTTCTCGCGCGCAGTGCTCCTCGTCGCAGCGGCCACCGCCCTCAGCATCTCGGGCTGCCAGTGCGGCGCTCCGCCGGTCAAGATCGTGGACCCGTGCAAGGAGATAAAGGGCAACCAGCCCGGCCACCCGGAGGTGTGCAGCGAGAGCTCCGAGTGCTCGGACCACTACGCCTGCAGCGCGGTGAAGGACCGCGAGGGGCTGCAGTGCTGCCTCTTCGCCGACCGCCGGTGCACCACGGAGGCGGACTGCTGCCCCGGCCAGACCTGCCCCGCGGACCGGAAGAAGTGCTTCGACCGGTACCTGGACTGCGAGACGGACCAGGACTGCGGCGACAAGGGGGACCAGTTCTGCGAGGCGTGGACGGACGGGTACGGCACGTCCCGGCGCTGCCGGTACAAGGCCTGCTCGGCGCTGGGGGAGTGCCCCTCGGGCCAGTCCTGCTTCAAGGGCGAGTGCATGGCGGGGCTGCCGTGCGGCGGGAAGTGTGATCCCGGCACCGCCTGCGTCCCGTCCGCGTACGTGGACCGCTGCCAGGAGTACGCCTGCCCGGCCTCGTGCGCGCCCGGCTTCATCGCCACCTTCAAGAGCAACCGGGACATCTGGGACAGCTGCAACCTCGCGCAGCAGGGGTGCGAGTGCGCGGAGCTGCCCGGGCTGCAGTCCGGGGATCTCGGCCGCTTCTCCTCGCTCGCGGCGGACGTGGCGGGGCAGGAGCTGGTGGCGTCCCACTACGACGGCCAGTACGGGGACCTGGTGGTGTCCCGGTTCGATCTCTCCGGGCAGGAGACGCGGCGGCAGTACGTGGACGGCGTGCCGTCGGGGACGCCCAGCTACGGCCCGTCCGGGGCGCGCGGCGGCGTGACGGAGCCCGGGGACGACGTGGGCCGCCACTCGGACGTGGTGGTGGGACCGTCCGCCACCTACGTGGCCTACTACGACGCGACGCGCGGCGATCTGAAGCTCGCGTGGCAGGGCAGCGCCACGGGCAGCTGGACGCGGGTGACCGTGGACGGCCAGCACGGGGATCTCGGCCTCTACGCCTCGGTGGCGGTGGACTCCGAGGGGCTGCCGGCCATCAGCTACTTCCAGCGCGGGGGCGCCTCCACGTTCAACGCGGCCGACTGCCCGGCGGGCACGGTGACCGGTCCCCTCTCCAACGTCACGGCGCTGAAGTTGGCGCGGGCGAAGAAGCCGCAGCCCGAGTCGGCCTCGGACTTCGACCTCCTCACGCTCGCGTGCATGACGCGCCCCGCGGACGCCTGCGCGGCGTGCGGCAGCGGCACGGTCTGCGCGGATCCCGGCACGGGCAACCCGTCCTGCATGCCGGTGTCCGCGGCCTGCACCACCCCGTGCGACAGCAACTCGCAGGTGTGCGTGACGTCCGGCGGGGCCGCGGTGTGCGCGGACAAGTACAACCCGTCGCAGCTCGCGGAGGTGCCGAACGGCGTGGGGCTCTTCTCGTCCCTCGCGTTCAACGGCAAGGACGCCTACGTGGCCTACATGCGGCGCGCGGTGGACGTGGCCTCGGGGCTCAGCACGGGGAAGCTGTACGGGATGAAGATCCCCGGCAACGCGCAGGCGCGCGGGACGGCCATCCTCCTGGACTCGAGCGGGGACACGGGCTTCTTCCCGGACGTGAAGGTGGACCCGGCCTCGAAGGACGTCCTGGTCAGCTACCACGACTTCAGCTCGCGGGCGCTGAAGCTCTACCGGGGGGCGGGCTTCGTGGCCGGGGTGTCCAAGGAGATCATCGACTCGGGGGCAGGCCCGGCCGGCAGCGGCCAGAGCGCCTGGGTGGGCACCGACAGCGCGCTCGTCTTCACCACGTCCGGGGCGCTGTACTGCGTGTACCAGGACGCCACCGCGGGAGATCTCAAGGTGTCCCGCCGCACCGGCACGAAGTGGGAGGCGCTGACGCCGCTCCGCACGGACGGGGCCGTGGGCTTCTTCGCGGACGGCGTGGCCTTCGACGGCAAGCTCTTCGCGTCCCACGCGCACCTGCGCGCGGCCTCGGTGGGCGGGGCCGCGGTGCTGGACAACCGGCTGCGGGTGGAAGTGCTGGACGCCCCCTGACCCCGGGCCGTCAGCGGGAGAGGCCCGCCAGCCAGAGCACCCCGTCCAGGCCGCTGACGTCCAGCGCGGCGTCCGCGGCGGCGCGCACGCGGGGCTTTGCCCGGAAGGCCACGCCCAGCCCCGCGGCCTCGATCATGGGGATGTCGTTGGCCCCGTCTCCCACGGCCACCACCTGGGCGGTCGAGATGCCGAGCCCGGCCGCGAGCTGCTCGAGCGTGGCCCGCTTCACGTGGCCGTTGACCACTTCTCCCACCACGGCGCCGGTCAGCTTCCCGTCCCGCACCTCGAGCCGGTTGGAGCGCACCTCGTCGATGCCCAGCCGCGCCGCGAGCGCGCGCGCCGCCACGTCGAACCCGCCGGACACCACGGCCGTGCGCACGCCTGCCCGGCGCAGCCCCGAGACCAGCGCCTCGGCCCCGTCGTGGAGCGGGAGGTGGGCTGCAAGATCCTCCAACACCTTCAGAGGCAGTCCCCGGAGCAGCTCCAGCCGGAGCCGCAGCGAGGTGTCGTAGTCCAGCTCGCCCTGCATGGCCCGCTCGGTGATGCGGGACACCGCCTCCACCACGCCGTGCGCCCGCGCCAGCTCGTCGATCACCTCCACGCGCACCAGCGTGGAGTCCATGTCCATCACCACGAGCCGCACGGGCACCGTCCCGGGCAGGTGCGGGAGCAGGACCAGGTCCACCCCGAAGCCGCGTGAAAGTCCGTCCAGGCCGCTGCGGGCTTCCGAGAGCCCCTCGCCGGCCAGCGGCGACAGCTCCCAGAGCGCCACGTCCGCGGCCGGGCGCGCGCGCACCCGCACGGAGATCCCGTGTTGCGCGAGCAGGGCGGACACCCCGGCTGCCGCGGGCTCGGCGAGCGGCGCCCCGAGCGCAAGCAGCGCGGCGCAGGCAGGAGAACCAGGGGCGTGGGCGTCCATGGCCAGGGACGCTAGGGCCCTTCTCCCCTCCCCGGCGGCAGGAAAGTTGCGGGAGCGCCACGTGGCTGTAGCGTCCATCCCACCATGTCACACACACGCACACTCCGGACCTCTCTCCTCTCCGCGTTGCTCGTGGCCGGCTGCGGCCAGGCCCCGGCCAGCACCGACGGGGCGCGCGCACTGCGTCTGCAGCTGGCCGAGGGTGGGCTGCAGGTGATGTCGCCGTCCCGCCTGTCGCTCGGCTTCACGGTGGAGACGGAGGGCGGGGAGCCGGTGGCGGGGCTGACCTCGGCGGCGTTCGACATCTACGAGGACGGGCTCGCGGTGTCCCACTACGAGAGCCAGCGCAGCATCCAGCCGCGCGCGCACCGCTCGAGGATGTACAGCCTGGTGCTGCTGGATCTCTCCGGCAGCATCCTGCGCGCCGGGGAGCTGCCCCGCCTGCGCGAGGCGGCGCTCGCCTACGTGACGCGCATCATCTCCGAGGGGGGCGAGGCCCAGCGCGTGGGGCTCGCGGGGTTCGACGGGCGCGGCACCCTGCGGACGCTGGTGGACTTCACCGGGGATCTCTCCGCGCTCCAGGCCGGGCTCGGGTCACTCGGCCAGGCGGAGTGCACGGTGAACGCGGACTGCGCTGGCCACGTGGACGCGCGGACGTGCGCGGGCGGGCTGTGCGTGGACGACAGCACCAACCTCAACGGCGCGGTCATCTCGGGCCTCGGGGCGCTGGACGCGGCGGTCAAGGCGGACACGGCCATCCCCTTCCGGCAGGGGGCGCTGGTGGTCTTCACCGACGGCACGGACCAGGCGGCCCGCGTGGACGCGAAGGCCACGCGCGAGGCGGTGCAGCAGAGCCCCCTGCACGTCTTCACCGTGGGCCTGGGCGGCGAGGCGGACGAGGCGGCACTGCGGGACTTCGGCAAGGACGGTTACGAGCCGGTGGCGGAGATGACGGATCTCTCCACCGCGTTCGACGCCATCGCCCGCCGCGTGGCGGCCATGGCCAACCGCTTCTACGTGCTGGACTACTGCAGCCCCAAGCGCCACGGCACCCACGCGCTGCGCGTGGTGGCGAGCTTCAAGGACGGCTCGGGCGTCACGCTCTCCGGCGCCCTCGAGCAGACGTTCGACGCGACGGGCTTCTCCTCCGGGTGTGAGATCCCGCAGGAGGCCGGCACCACGCCGTGAGCGTCCCGGCGCGCGCCTCTCAGGCAGCGCGCTGGGGGGCTGCCGCGGAGGAAGGCAGCGGGGGGGCAGCCACCGCGCTGCCACCCACGCGGCCCTGCAGCACGGAGCTCAGCCCCACGTAGAGGAAGCCCACCTGGAAGAGCACCAGGAACGGCAGGCTCGTCCAGATCTCCTTCTGCCACGCGTAGGCCACCGCGCCGGTGAAGTAGATGCCGAAGCCCAGCTCCACCAGCGGCAGCAGCGTCTTCGCACCGAGGTAGGACTTCTTGACCGGGGCGCGGACCGACTTGCCCTCGGCCCCCGTCTTCGGCGTGCGCGCGAAGCTGGACTGCTGGTTCAGCAGCGCCTCGAGCACCGCCTTGGCGTTGTTGATGGCGAGCCCGATCCCCAGCGACATCAGGAACGGGAGGTACTTCAGCCGGTCCCACCAACCGAGGCCCAGCTCGCGCTGGGTCGCCACGTAGAAGAACGCCACGGAGGCGGTGGCGGACAGGAACAGCGGCAGGTCCACCAGCAGCGTCTCGTGCAGGCCGTGGGAGAAGCGCACCACCATGCTGAGCGGCATCAGCACGGACAGGAGCACCATCAGCAGGTACGCCATGTTGTTGGTGAGGTGGAAGAAGGCCTCGCGCTTCACCACGAAGGGCAGGTCCGAGGCGAGGATGGTGGGCAGCAGCTTGCGCGCCGTCTGGATGGAGCCCTTGGCCCAGCGGTGCTGCTGGCTCTTGAAGGCGTTCATGTCCACGGGGAGCTCCGCGGGGGAGATCACCTCGGGGAGGAAGATGAACTGCCAGCCCTTCAGCTGGGCGCGGTAGCTCAGGTCCAGGTCTTCCGTCAGGGTGTCGTGCTGCCACCCGCCCGCGTCCGCGATGGTGTCCCGCCGCCAGATGCCCGCGGTGCCGTTGAAGTTGAAGAAGCAGCCCGCGCGGTTGCGCGCCGTGTGCTCGATGATGAAGTGGCCGTCCAGGAAGATGCTCTGCGCCTGGGTCAGCACCGAGTACTCGCGGTTGAGGTGGCCCCACCGCACCTGCACCATCCCCACCTTCTTGTCCGCGAAGAAGGGCACCGTGCGGCGCAGGAAGTCAGGGCTGGGGACGAAGTCCGCGTCGAACACCGCCACGTACTCGCCGTGCGCCGTCTTGAGCCCGTGCTCGAGCGCCCCGGCCTTGAAGCCGTAGCGGTTCTCGCGGTGGATGTAGACGACGTTGTGGCCGAGCGCCCGCTGCCGCTCCACGCACGCCCGCGCGATGCCGCACGTCTCGTCCGTGGAGTCGTCCAGGACCTGGATCTCCAGGTGATCGCGCGGGTAGTCGAGCTTGCAGACGGACTCGATCAGCCGCTCCACCACGTACATCTCGTTGAAAACGGGGAGCTGGACCGTGACCCGCGGCAGGGCCGCGAGCTTCCCGTTGGGCGTGGGGAGCTTGAACTTGTGCCGGTAGTACAGGAACGCCATCCGGTACCGGTGCGAGCCGTAGACGGCCAGCACGCACATCAAGCTGAAGTAGACGCCCAGGAAGACTGTCTCGACGATGCTCATCGCAGGTGCTGCCCCTCCCGAACCGGAGTGGTTCGGCCGCCTGACGCGGCGGGTCAAAAAGCCGGCGCACCCTAGAGGTTGCCCCCCCCCCTGTCAAACGGGCACGGGGGCTTGCAGCGTCCGGCCGGTGTCACCCGGCGGCGGCCACGTCCTGGAGCCGTACGGCCGCGGGGGCCACGGTGGCGGGTGCGGCGTCCGCGCCCGGGCGCACCGCCACGTCGTCCAGCGAGGCGGTGGCGAGGATCTTCCCGCAGAGCGCCTCGAACGACAGCCCCGCCTGGCGGGCAATCTTCGGCAGGAGGCTGGACTGGGTCATCCCCGGCAGGGTGTTGACCTCGAGCAGCACGTCGTTCGCCTCGTCGCTCGCGAGCAGGTCCACGCGCGCGTAGCCGCGGCACCCGAGCGCCCGGTAGGCCGAGAGCGCGAGCGCCTCCACGTTGGAGAGCCGCGTGGCCGACAGCCGCGCCGGGAGGTGGTACCGGGACTGGCCCTGGTACTTGGCCGTCACGTCGAAGAGGGCGCCGCCGTGCGCCACCTCGCACGTTCCGAGCACCTTGTCCTCGAGGATGGCCACCGTGACTTCACGGCCGCGGACGTAGCGCTCCACGAGCGCCTCGCCCCCGTACCGGCACGCCAGCTCCACGGCCGGGCGCAGCCCCTCGGGCTCCTGCACCAGCGTGAGCCCGTAGGATGAGCCGCCCGAGGCAGGCTTCACCACCACCGGGAAGCCGAGATCCCCGTGCAGGTCCTCGAGCAGATCCACCTGCGAGGCCTTCAGGCTGTACCCCGCCGCCGTGGGCAGGTTGTGGAGCCGGAAGAGCTTGCGGGCGTAGGTCTTGTTCATGGCGAGCGCCGAGGCGAGCACGCCCGAGCCCGTGTAGGGCAGGCCCATCACCTCGAGCAGCCCCTGCACCTTGCCGTCCTCGCCCATCCGGCCGTGGAGCGCCAGGAAGGCCACCTCCACGTTCGCGGTGCGGAGCGCCACCTCCATGCCAGGCCCCGCGAGCACGCACGTCACGTCGTGGCCGGCCGCCTCGAGGGCGTGTGCCACCGCGGCCCCCGACTTGAGGGACACCTCCCGCTCCTCGCCCCACCCGCCCATCAGTACGCCGACGCGCTTGCCCATGTCCCGTCTCCTCCTGAGTGTGGAACGGGATGCTACAGGGCTGTGATCCACCGTCCAAAAAAACGCCCTGCGGTGGCTCAGGGGCAGCCGGCGCCGTCCGGCACGCAGCGCAGGGCGCCGCCCACGTCGGTGCAGGTGTGGGCAGCGGGGCAGGGCCCGGCGCCACCGTCCACCACGGGGCTGCAGGGCAGCAGGCACACGCTCCGCTGCGTCCCGCCGTCCGTCAGCGTGGCGCAGGCAGGCGCGTCCGCCCCACAGGAGCGGTTGTCGGTGCAGGGCCGGCACTCGGTGGGGGCCACGCAGAGCGCCGGGCGCACCGGCACCCCGGAGAGGGCCAGGTCCACCACGCGGCACTCGGTGTTGCGGCCGCACGTCCCCTCGGCGCACGCCGGTGCACACACGCTGCCGCCGTCTCCCGCCGCCACGCAGCTGCCCGAGCCACACCGCACCGCGCCCCCGTCGGCCACGGACGCCGCTGCCCCACATGCCCCGCCTGCAGGCGCCCCGCCCACCTCGGCGAGATCACACGCCTGCAGCAATCCCGTGCGCTGGTTTGCGAACAGGGCGCAGGTGAAGCCCTGGGAGAGCCCCGTGCAGTCCGCCTCCGAGGTGCACGGCGTCAGCAGCCCGGACGGCAGGCACACCTTGCCGATGCCCGCGTCCAGCCCCGTCCGGAACTGGGTGCAGACCTGGCCCGTGTTCAGCGGACAGCCGTCCTGGAGGATGCACCGGTCCAGGCACACGCCGTAGCCGACGCCCCCGTCTGCGAGCGGGCGCGCCCGCTGCCCGATGACGCAGACGCGGACCGTGCTCGTGCTGCAATCGCTGTCGACGGCACACGCCTGCCCCAGGCCCTGCCGCTCCACGCACACGGGGATGCCGCCGTCCTCGGCAGAGCACACCTCGCCCAGCGGGCACGGCGTGTTGGCGCACGTGCGGGGCTCGCAGGCAGTCCCCGCCGCGTTGCAGCGCTCCTCGGGCTTGCACTGGGAGCAGGGATCCAGCGGCGGCCCGCCGAGCCTGCATTGGCCATTCACGCAGGAGTAGCCCGCACTGCAGGCCTCCTCGAGGCCGCACGGCTGACCATCCGGGTCGAACGAGATGAGCAACGAGCAGGCGGTTGCCCCCAACAGCACCAGCCCCACTCCCAGGCCACGAACGCGTGCAGTCATGATCAGTAGTTCCGGAGATCGTCGTCGTCGTCCGTGCGCTTGCGCTTCTTCTCGTCTTCGCGCTTGCGCCTCTCCTCGTCCTCGCGCTTGCGCTTCTCTTCGTCTTCGCGCTTGCGCTTCTCGTCGTCTTCGCGCTTGCGCTTCTCGTCGTCCTCGCGCTTGCGCTTCTCTTCGGCGTCGCGCTTGCGCCGCTCCTCGTCCTCGCGCTTGCGCCTCTCCTCGTCCTCGCGCTTGCGCTTCTCCTCGTCGCGGGCGCGCTTGCTGCCCGGGTCGGGCGCAGGAGGAGGTGCGGGCTCGTCGGGCGCGGGCTGCTCCGGGGGTGGTGCGGCAGGCTCAGGTTCCACCACGGACGCGGGCTGCAGCTTCTCCTTCGGCCGCCGCGCCTCTTCGGCCGCCCGGCGCCGCTCTTCCTTCTCGCGCTTCGCCGCCGCCGCGGTCTCTTCCGCGGCCCTGCGCTTCTCTTCGCGCTCACGCTTCGAGGCGGCTGCGGCCTCTTCCGCGGCGCGCTTCTTCTCGAGCTTCGTCTTGCCACGGTCGTCCTCGGTGCCCTTCCGACGGGAGCCCTCGGACGCCTCGGTCGGCGTGGGCGGGACGGGCTCGGGGACCGCGGGGGACGTCTGCGGCTTCGGCTTCTGCGGGCCCTTCGGGCCGCCGCTGAAGAAGGTGAGCCACGCCCCCGCGCCCGCCGCTGCAAGGCCCGCCACCACGCCCACGTCCGCGAGCACCGCGAAGGTCTGCCCCGTGGACCTGGCCGCCGCGGCCTCGGGGCTGGTCTGCACCGAGCCCTTGAACTCGGAGGATTTCTGCAGCGCGAGCACCCCGAAGGTCGCGCCGCCGAGGACCAGCGCCGCACCGCCCGCGAGCAGCCCCCACCCCGCGAGGGTGCGGCCATCCGGACCGGCGCCCGCCGGGAAATGGGTGACCGGGCCGCCGCGCCGGGGCGCGTCCTCGGAGATCATCCCCGCGTAGAACGCCTCCGCGTCCACGGGGAGCCCCTCGCCGGCCGCCACCTGCCGCACCTCCCACCCCGCGTTGTGCCCGTCCGAGACGACCAGCCGCAGCCCGGTCAGCGAGAGCGTCTCCCCCGTGGCCCCGCGCCGCACCAGCACCGCGAGGACCTGGTCCACGCCCAGCGCGGTCCCGAGCGTCTTCAGTGCACGGTCGCGCCCCGGTCCCTCCGGGTCCGCGCGCACGCCGGCGAGCGCGGCCGCGAGCAGTCCCGCGCGCTCGGACGCCACCAGCTCGAACTCCACGTTCCCCCCCCGCGCGCGCCGCTGCATGAGCCCGCGGCCCGGCAGCACCGCCGTGACGTAGTGGTCCGCGGCCGTCAGCCCCTCCAGTTCCACCGGCGCCACGCCCTGGTAGCGACCGTCCACGAAGACGCGCGCGCCGCTCGGAGAGCTGGACACCTTCAGCCTCGCCGCCCCCTGCCCGAGCGACCGCTTCACCTTCTCCGCGTATGCGAGCGTCTCCGGGGGGAACAGGTTCGGCGAGAGCTGCACGCGCGGCTCGAGCGCGAGGACGCGGTCCAGTTCCACCTCTGCCACCTTGAGCTCGCCGTTGGCCACGAGGCACGAGGCGCGGAGCAGCTGCGCCTCCACCCAGCGCCGGAAGCCGCGGGAGAGATCCGTCTGCGCGAAGAGGTTGGCCGCCTTCTCGAACTGCGCCAGCGCCGCCACCGTGTCGAGCTCGTCGTAGGCCTTCTGCCCGTCCGCCATGGCCGCCTCGGCCTCGGCCTCCTTGCGGGCGCGGGCCTCTGCGCCGGCCGGGTCCAGCGCGTCCGCGATGCGGACCACCTGGAAGCGGTCGCTCCGCTCGAGCGCCTGCTCGGCGAAGAACGCGAGCGCCCCGGCCGCGGGCTCGGTCCCGGCCTCTACCGGCAGGGCCACCGCGACCACGCGCGGGCGGCCCGCGGGAGCCCCGCCGCCCGCCCGTGAGTCCGGGACGAGGAGCGGGCGCGCCGCCGCGGGGCCCGAGGTGGCGATGAGTCCCGCGAGAAGGCCCGCGAGCGCGCCGCGGAACGGATGGACACGTCGGTCAGCGTTCACGGCGCGGCATTTAAGCCCTGCAAGTACTCGAGCGCCACCTTGAGGGGGAGATCCTGCAGCTTCTCCGTGGCCGCCGAGGACTTCAGCCCACCCGGGAGCGCGCCGGGGGCCGCCTGCGTCCCTCCGTCCGCACCGGCCGGCTCGCCGGGGAAGTGCCGCCGGAGATCCTTCTCGCGCGTGCCGGCCGGGTCGGTGCCCACCACGTGGTCAGGGGTGATGCCCCGCTCCTGGATGCTTCGGCCGCTCGGCGTGTAGTAGCGCGCCACGGTCAGCTTCAGCCCCGAGCCGTCCTGCAGCTCGATGAGCGTCTGCACCGAGCCCTTGCCGAACGTCTGCGTCCCCATCACCACCGCGCGCCGGTGGTCCTGCAGCGCCCCGGCGACGATCTCGGACGCAGACGCGCTGCCCCCGTTGACCAGCACCACCATGGGGTAGCCGGGCTCCGTGTCCCGCTCGCGGCTCCGCTGCTCCGTGGCCGGCCGGTCCGCGCGCCCCCGCGTGCTGACGATGGGGAGCCCGCCGGGCAGGAAGCGGTCGCTGACCGCGACGGCCTGGTCCAGCAGCCCGCCGGGGTTGTTGCGGAGATCCAGCACCACCCCCTTCAACCCCTGCCCCCCGTTCTCCGCCCTGAGCCGCTCGAGCGCCTTCTTGAGCTGCGCGTCGGTGCGCTCCTGGAAGTTCTTGATCCGCACGTGGCCGTAGCCGCCGTGCAGCGCCGCCTCGAGCGCCTGGACGCGCACCACGTCCCGCACCAGCACGAACTCGCGCGGGGCCGTGAAGCCCTGCCGCAGCAGCGTGAGCCGCACCTTCTCGCCGGGGCGGCCCCGCAGCCGCTGCACCGCGACCGACACGTCCATGCCGCGCGTGGGCTCCCCGTCGATGGCGACCACCAGGTCGCCCGGCAGGATGCCGGCGCGGGCCGCGGGCGCGTCGTCCACGGGCGTCACCACCACGAGCCCCTCCTCTTTCCGAGCCAACTCCAGCCCCAGCCCGCCGAACTCCCCGGAGGTGTCCGCCTTGAGGGCCCGGAAGACGTCCGGCGGCATGAACACCGAGTGGGGATCCAGCGTTTCCACCATCCCGCGCAGGGCGCCGTAGACCAGCCCCTGCCGGTCCACCTCGTCCACGTAGTTGTTCTCCACGTAGGAGAGCACGCGGGCGAGCAGCTCCAGCTGCTTGTAGGTCTCGTCCTCGGTGGCGCGCGCCGGGGCGGCCCACAGCCACGCGGCGCACGCCGCGGCCAGTGCCCGCTCAGCGCGCCGCATGGAGGAGCCCCCAGCGCCCGGAGAAGTCCAGGAGGTGCTGCAGCACCTCTGCCGGCCGCTCCACCTGGGGCACGTGGCCGAACCCCTTCACCACGTGCACCTCCGCGTGCGTCGGCAGGTGGGCCCGGAAGTACTCCACGCCCTCTGGCGGCAGCAGCCGGTCGCTCGCGCCCCACAGCAGCAGCACGGGCTGCGAGAGCCGCTGCAGCTCCTCGGGCGCGAGCCCCGCGGTGTCCGGGTCCAGCTCCCGGAACGCCGCCATCACCGCCTCGGTGCCGAACATGTGCCGCAGCGGGTGGGCGAGCGCGAGGAAGGACGCGGGCGGACGGTGGAAGAGCCGCCGGATGAGCGCGCGCGCCCCCGCCGCGTCCTTCACGCTCAGCGCCCGGAACACCTCCGCCATCCGCCCCGGCGCCACGCGCGCGCCCGCGGGCGCCACCAGCGCGAGCGCGCGGACGAGCGAAGGGGCCCGGTGCGCGAGCAGCACCGACATGGCCCCGCCGAGGCTGTTGCCCACCACCAGCGCGGGGGCCTCCACGGTGCGCCGGGCGAACGCCTCGAGCACCTCCAGCTGCCGCTGGAGGGGGAGCGCCCCGCCGGGGGCGGGCGGCGAGAGGCCGTGGCCCGGCAAGTCCGGCACCAGCACCCGGCGGAAGTGGCGCAGCAGCCCCGGCACCAGCCGCACGTAGCCGTGCGCAGTCCCCCCGAGCCCGTGCACGAGCAGCACCGGGGGCCCGCTCCCCGTGCCCGCCACGTCGTAGTAGCCCACCGCGGCGCCGTGGATCTCCGCCACCTCGTGCCGCCAGCCCCGTGACCGGAGCACGCGCTGCAGCAGCCGCTGGCTCCCGGTGAAGAGGGCCTCGTCCGCTCGGGTTGCCTTCACTCTGCCTCCTCGGTTGCAAACCACGGCAACGGGTCCACCGCGAGCCCTGCCTGGCGGATCTCGAAGTGGAGGAACGCCCCCTTCTGCGAGTCCGTGTCCCCCACCCGCCCCAGCACGTCCCCCGGCCCCACGGCCTCCCCCACCGCCCGCTCGAAGCGCGCGAGGTGGCCGTGCACCGTGTGGTAGGGCCCGGGGTGCTCCACCACCATCACGTTGCCGAGCCCGCGGACCCAGTCCGCCCACGCCACCTTCCCCGCGCAGACGGCCCGCACCGTGGTCCCCGCCGGCGCGCGCAGGTGGATGCCCTTCTGCAGGAGCTCCGTGCGCAGGCGCGCGTCGAACACCCGCCCGAACCCCACCTCCACGCGCCCCTCCACGGGCCAGGGCAGCTGCCCCTTCAGCGCACCGAAGCCGGTGGACTCGGGCCGCTCGAGCACGCCGCGCAGCCTCCCCGCCTCGCGCTGCGCCGCCTCCGCCCCCGCGTGCCGTCCCCGGCGCAGCTCCGCCTGGAGGCCGTGCACCACCGCGAGCAGCTCCCCCTGCGTCTCCCGCGCCGCCGAGCGCTCCTCCTCCAACCGGAGCAGCCGCTCGGACAGCGCCGCCTTCTTCGCGTCCAGCGCCCGGAGCGCCCGCGTCTGGGCGCGCCGGGCCTCCTGCAGCTCCGTGAGCGACTTCACGTCCCCGAGCAGCACCTGCGAGAGGCCGCGCGCGGTGCGCATCAGCGTCACGAAGTCGTCCGCCTCCAGCACGGACTCCAGCGGCCGTCTCCGCGTGAGCCGGTAGAAGGTGCGCAGCCGCGGGGCCACCTCGCGCACCCGCGCCTCCACCTTCGCGCGCGCGGCCGCCTCGGCCGCCGCCGCCTCGTGCAGCTGCTGCTCGAGTGCCGCCACGTCCTGCTCCACCGACGAGGCGCGCACGTCCGCCTCCTTCACCCGCTCGGTCACGGCTGCCACGGCCTCCGCGGCGGACAGCTTCCGCCCGCGCAGCGCGGCGAGCACGTCTTCGGGCGGGGGCACGGACGAAAGCGCCTGCCACAGCACGCAGCATGCGAGCCCCGCCGTCATACGCGCAGGAACCTTCCCACGGCCACGAAGCTCCCGAGCAGCCCCACGCACACCCCCGCGGCGCACAGCTGCAGCAGCACCGCCGGCTCGTCCAGCCGGGGAAGCCCCGAGGGCCCCACGAGGAACGCGAGCAGCTCGGCCGCCCGCGGCGTGGCCAGGCGGCCCGTCGCCCACAGCGCGGCGGAGGCGAGCCCGGCCCCCAGGAGCCCCTGCAGCCCTCCCTCGACGAGGAAGGGGGCCTTCACGAAGGCGTCCGTGGCGCCCACCAGTTTCTGGATCTCTATCTCCTCGCGCCGCGCGTAGATGGCCAGCTGGAGCGTGGCGGAGACCACCACCACCGTCACCCCTGTCACCAGCAGCAGCGCGAGCAGCCCGCCGAAGCGCAGCGCGCGCCGCAGCCCCTCGAGCCGCGTCACCGCCTGCTCGGCGTAGTCCACGCCGCTCACCGCGGGCAGGCCACGGAGCTCGGACGCGAGGGCCGCGAGCGCGCCGGGGGATCGCCCCTCGGGCGGGATGCGCACCTCCACGGACCAGGGCAGCGGCTCCCCGGGGAGATCCTCCAGTGCCGCACCGAGATCCCCGAGCTGCCGGCCGAGCCGGGCCATCGCCTCGCCGGGTGGCACCACCGCTGCCGATGCCCCGGGGCTGCGCCGCAGCGCCAGTTCCGCGAGCGCCTCGGCCTGCGCCTGGCCATGGCCCTCCGCGAGATAGACGGTCAGCTCCACCTCTCCACCGAGCGCCCCGGACAGGGCGTCCACCCACCGCACCACGCCGAGCGCGAGCCCCACCGCGTAGAGGGCGAGCCCGAGCGTCAGCACCGCCACGGCGTGGACATACGGGGACTGGCGCATGCCCCGGAGCGCCGTGGAGAGGAACAGCCGCAGGCGGGCGAGCGGGCTCACGGGGGCCCCGTCCCGTCGGACACCACGCGCCCCTTTTCCAGCCGGATGACGCGCGAGCGGTAGCGCTCGAGCAGCGAGTGATCGTGCGTGGCTACGAGCACGGTGGTGCCGCGGATGTTCACGTCCCGCAGCAGGTCCATGATGTCCAGGGTCAGCGCCGGGTCGAGGTTCCCCGTCGGCTCGTCCGCCAGCAGGATGGTGGGCTCGTTGACGAGCGCGCGGGCGATGACGACGCGCTGCTGCTCACCCCCGGACAGCTGCGGCGGCAAGGCGTTCGCCTTGTGGGAGAGCCCCACGCGCTGCAGCATCCGCTGTACCTTGTCCGCCACCTCGCGCCGCGGCGTCCCCAGCACCTCGAGCGTGAAGGCCACGTTCTCCGCCACGGTCCGGTGGGGCAACAGCTTGAAGTCCTGGAACACCACGCCCACGTTGCGCCGCAGGTAGGGAATGCCCGAGGCGCGCATGCGCCCCACGTTGTGGCCCCCCACCAGCACCTGGCCCGCCGTGGGCATCTCCGCGGCGAAGACGAGCTTGAGCAACGTGCTCTTCCCCGCCCCGGACGGCCCCGTGAGGAAGACGAACTCGCCCTTCTCCACCCGGAGGTTGATGTCCTGGAGGGAGGGCTGCTCCCCGGGCCAGGTTTTCTCGACGTGGAACATCTGGATCATTCGGCGCGCTCGGACGGGAGTCTCCGCCGCGCACCGCCCCACGTCCAGCCGCCCGCCCGTTCTCTCAAGGCAGCGCAGGTGCGGAGGGCGGGGGCTCCACGCAGGCGGCCCGTCCATCCGGCCGCACCTCGCAGGTGCCGTCCGGGGTCGCCGCGCACGCCACGCGCCCGTCCCGGCCCGTGCGGCAGTGGTGACCGCACACCTGCTGCCCATCCACGCCCACGCGGCACTCCGGCGCCCGCACCGTCCCCTTCCGCGCACGGCCCGATCCGTAGAGCACGCGCCAGGCGGGCGCCCCCGCGGCGTCCTCGAAGGCCGGGCGCGGCTCGGGGTGGCGGCAGCCGGTGACGAGCAGCACCCCGCACGCGGCGAGCGCCACGAGAGGTGCGCCGCTCGCCCCCCGTCGCCACCGGGCGGTGGGCCGCTGCACCGGGCAACCGCCGGCGCGGGCTTGCATCCCGCTCACGTCGGGGCCCCTTCACCTGCCCGCAGCGCGCGGACCGCCTCCGCGAGCGCGCCCGACAGGTCCCTCCCCGCCACCACGAAGGGCCGCTCTCCCTCGAGCGCCCCCGCGCGGTACCCCGCCTCCACGAGCGACGCCTGCTGCTCGGGGTTGAGCGCGGACCAGGGGCGCCCGGCGGCACACGCGCGCACGAAGTCGTAGCCCTCGCCCCACGCCTGCGCCGCGAGCGCCCGCGGGATGTAGGAGGTCCCCCCGTGCTCGTACTGCCAGCAGTGGACGAGCTCGTGCACGAGCAGCCCACCCGGGAGCGCCCCCCCGGGGGGCGGCGCGCCCCGGCGCAACACGAACACGGTGTGACCGAGCACGAACGCGCTGACGCGCGGCGGGAGGGAGAAGAGGCCGCCCACGCCTGGGCGGACGCGGACGCGCTCGAGCGAGAGCGCACCCCGGAAGACCGCCCCTGCGATCGCGAGCTCGGACGGCAGCAGCGACCTCGGGGCTTCGTCCCAGCCCGCTGCGCGCTGCACCGCCCCGAGAAGCAGCCCGGAGCGCAGCAGCCCTTCGCCCACCGCGGAGCGCAGCACGGGAGCGGGTCCCCCCGCGGCTACCGGGCCGTCTTGGGCCGAAGGATGTACACGGTGTTGCCGCCGACGTCGAAGGCGCGCTTGGACGGGTTGTACACGCCGCCCTCCACCCAGCTCGCCCCCTCCACCTCGTACGCGCCGTCGGAGTGCGCCCCCACCGACTTGAAGGGGTTCACCGAGGTCACGATCTCCACGTGCGCCGTGGCGTCACCCGTGGACGGGTAGTCGCGCACGACCACGTCGCCCACCTGCATCTTCGCGGGATCGGTGATGCGCTCGAAGAGGTTGTGGAAGCCCGGCCACTTCTCCGCCGGGGCGTAGTGGTACGAACCGTCCGCCATCTTGAACAGCGGTGCCTGCACCCCGGCCTGCGTGAGCGCGTCACCCACGAACTGGTTGCACTTCCACTGGTTCTTCAGCCACCCCAGCACCGAGCTCTCCGGGCGCCGGTTGGAGGTCAGCTGCGGGTGGGGGCTCGTGGGCGCCTGGTCATAGGCGTACGAGGGCCCCTTCTTCGCGGCGCGGTCCAGGCCCGTGGCCACGATCTTGTCCGCGAACTTCCCGCGCGTGGGCAGCACCGCACCCACGAACGCGTCGAACACTGCGCCGGACTTGCCCGCGCGCTCGAAGCTGTGCGCAGACCCGTTCCGGTCGAACGCGTCCACCACCTTGAACGCCTGCGCCAGTTCCGCCGGGGAACGGATGACGCCGTCCTGGTCCAGGTCCGCCTTCTGCACGTCCGCGAGCGTGACGCCCGCGGCGGTCAGCTTCTCCGCGAGCTTCGGGTCCCGGAGGTTCACCCCGGAGGCAAGCGACTGGTTGAACTGGTTGCGGTCGATCTTCGGCATGACGTGGCTCCTCGGGACTTCGTTCCGGCGCGACTAGCGCGCGACCTTGGGACGCAGCACGTAGACGGTGTTGCCGCCCACGTCGAACGCGCGCTGGGACGGGTTGTACACCCCGCCCTCGGTCCAGTTCGTCCCCGCCTGCTCGTACGCCGCGTCCATGTGGGCGCCGGTGGAGCGGAACGGGTTGACGGACGTGACGATCTCGATGTGCGCCGTCGCGTCACCCGAGCCCGGGTAGTCGCGTACCACGAGATCCCCCACCTGCATCTTGGCGGGGTCGGTGACGCGGTCGAACAGGTTGGTGAAGGACGGCCACTTCTCTGCCGGGGCGTAGTGGTACGAGCCGTCCTGCATCTTGTAGAGCGGCGTCTGCACGCCGGCCTGGGTCAGCGCGTCACCCACGAACTGGTTGCACTTCCAGTGGTTCTTCAGCCAGTTCAGCGGCGTGGACTCGGGGTTCCGGTTGGAGGTGAGCAGCGGGTGCGGGCTCACCGGGACGTTGGGCTTGCCGTAGGAAGGGCCGTGCTTCGCGGCCCGGTCCAGCGCCGCCGAGACGACCCGGTCCGCGAAGCGGCCGCGCGCGGGCTCCCCCGGCATCACCGAGCCGACGAAGGCGTCGAACACCGCGCCGGCCTTGCCCGCGCGCTCGAAGCTGTCACCGGAGCCGTTGCGGTCGAAGCCGTCCACCACCTGGAACGCCTTCGCCAGCTCCTCGGGGGACTTGAGCACGCCGTCCCCGTCGATGTCCGCCGCCTTCACCTGGTCCAGGGAGACGCCGGCGTTCTGCAGCCGCTCGGCGAGCTTGCCATCCCGCAGGTTCACGCCGGACGCGAGCGACTGGTTGAACTGGTTCCTGTCCACCTTGGGCATGGGGGGCTCCGTTGGAGGGTGCTGCCGGTACGGACAGGGAGTGTGGGCGAGCAGGGGCGGAAGATCCAGCCCCGCCCAGCCCCACCCGTCACGTGCTGGAGACGCGCGCGAGCGCCGAGCGGACCTGGGCCGCGATCCCGTCCGCGTCCAGCTGGTGCTTGCGCAGCAGCTCCTCGGGTGCGCCGCTCTCGCCGAACACGTCCTTCAGCCCCACCCGCACGAGCGGCCGTCCCACGCCCGCCTCGGCCATGGCCTCGGCCACCGTGGAGCCGAGCCCGCCGATGATGGAGTGGTCCTCCGCCGTCACCACCACGCGCGCAGAGGCTGCGAGCTTCGCCGCTCCCGCCGCGTCGAACGGCTTGATGCAGGGAACGTTGACGACGCCCACCTCGTGGCCCTCCTTCGCCAGCAGCTCGGCCGCGCCGAGCGCGTACCCCACCTCGCCGCCGGTGGCGAAGATGACCACGTCCTTCCCGCCCGCGCGCAGCACGTCCAGCTTGCCCAGCTCGAAGCGGTACCCTTCCCCGTGCACGCGCGGGAGCTTCTGCCGCGTGGTGCGCAGGAACGCCGGCCCCTGGTGGCGGCAGAGGAAGTCCACCATCTGCTCGCACTCCACGTCGTCCGCGGGCTGGAGCACCGCCATGCCGGGCAGCGCGCGCATCAGCGCCACGTCTTCCAGTCCCTGCTGGCTGTAGCCGTCGTCCCCGATGGCGATCCCCGCGTGGCTGCCCACGATCCGCACGTTCGCGCCGCTGTAGGCCACGCTGATGCGGATCTGGTCGTAGCGCCCCGTCACGAAGCAGGCGAACGAACAGATGAACGGCACCTTCCCGCAGAGCGCGAGCCCCGCCCCGGTGCCCACCATGTTCGCCTCCGCGATGCCCATCTCGAAGAACCGGTCCGGGAACTTCTTCCCGAAGGCCTCGGACTTGGTGCTCTTGGCCAGGTCCGCGTCCAGGGCCACCACCTCCGGGTACTTCTCGCCGGCCTTCACCAGCGCCTCGCCGAATGCGTCACGCGTCGCCTTGGACATGGCTACTTCCCTCCCCCGGTCAGTGCAGACAGCGCCTTCAGCTCCGCGATGGCCTTCGCCGCCTGCTCCTTGTTGGGCGCGGCCCCGTGCCACGAAATCTGGTGCTCCATGAAGCTCACCCCGCGGCCCTTCACGGTGTTGGCGATGATGAGCGTGGGCTTCCCCTTCATGGCCCTCGCGGCGTCCAGCGCCGAGAGGATGGCCTGGAGATCATGCCCGTCCACCGCGAGGACGTTCCAGTTGAACGCCCGCCACTTGTCCGCCACGGGCTCGATGTCCATGACGTCCTTCACCGGCCCGTCGATCTGCCCGCCGTTGTAGTCGAGGATGGCGGTGAGGGTGTCCAGCTTGTACCGGGGCGCGCTCATGGCCGCCTCCCACACCTGGCCCTCCTGCGACTCGCCGTCCCCGAGCATGCAGTACACGTGGAACGCGTCCCCGCGCATCTTCGACGCGAGCGCCATCCCCTGCGCCACCGAGAGCCCCTGGCCGAGCGAGCCCGTGCACGCCTCGATCCCCGGCAGCGCCGAGTTCACCGGGTGGCCCTGGAGCCGCGCCCCCGTGCGCCGCAGCGTCGCCAACTCCGCCTTCGGGAAGTAGCCCGCCTCCGCCATCGCCGCGTAGAGGGCAGGCACCGCGTGGCCCTTGCTCAGCACGAACCGGTCCCGGTCCGCCCAGTGCGGCTCCGCGGGCGCGTGGCGCATGCGGCCGAAGTACAGCGCGGTGATGAGATCGATCGCGGACAAGGAGCCGCCGGGGTGGCCGCTGCCGGCCTCCGTCAGCATCTCGATGATGTCCACGCGCATCCGGCCGGAGAGATCCTGCAGCCGGGCAACGTCTGAAGTCAGCGGGAAGGTCTGGGGCATGGCGCGGTGGACCCTAGGGGTCCGCCACGCTCCCAAGGAAGCTCAAAATGACCTGGTCCAGCGACTTGTCGCTGATCAGGTCCTCCCCGAACAGCGTCTCCGCCCCCTCGTCCCGGATCTTCGGGAGTTCCTTCAACTGACGGGCGGCGAGCACCTCGGCGGGCGCCTCCGCCGGCACCGGCGCCTCGGCGGCATCCCCGAGCTGCCCCGGCTGCCACGCCCGCGCGGTGGACTCGTACGAGTCGTACACCCCGTTGATGAGGTTGCGCAGCAGTTCCTTGTGCTGCGCCTCCATCAACTGCTTCACCAGCTCCGGCAGGTTCGCCGCCTGGAGGATGTCCGCGTACGACGTCTTCTTGGACGCGAGGATGTTCCCGCCCACGAACAGGTGCGTGAGGATGTGCGGCTTGCCCACGCCGGAGTCCTCGGTCTGCACGTGGTAGACCTTCCCCCGG
>JBDLRJ010000230.1:0-22275 GCA_039800145.1 Pseudomonadota bacterium
CTCGGAGACCTTCCCCTTGTGCCGCAGCTTCGCGGCCGGGGGCAGCGGGCGCAGGACCTCGGTGTGCTGTTCGCCGTGGAGGATCCGGTCCAGGCCGTAGTTGAGCCCCGGCACCGTCTTGCCCTCGGCAAATCCGCCGAGCAGCGCATTGATGGCGGGAATGACGCCGTAGGTGGGCAACGGCCAGAACCCCTCGCCGTGGCGCTCGTAGACCTGGTGCAGCTCGTTGGCGTCCGCGGGGTTTCGTCCCGCGCCCACGCCGAGCGCGTACAGCGAGAGATCCCGCTCGTCGTAGCGCGTCTCCACCGGGGGCAGCTGCGCCCCCAGCGCCGCGTCCACGTCGATGAACTCGTTCCCCCCGAGGCTCTTCGTCCCCAGGTTCGCCATGACCGGCTGCAGGGACTCGGCCACGTTGGACGGGTGCGTGGACTTCGAGAAGTCGCGGATGGCGTCCCACGCCCCCTGCACCGCCTCCGGGTTGATCTCCCGCCCGAGCTTGAAGGTCTTCCCCTCCGCGCGCTCCCACCGGAGCTTCCCGTAGAAGCCGCCGCCCACCTCGAACAGCCCGCCGGTCTCCTCGCACGTCTCGTGGCAGAGCCATCCCACGAGCGCGGCCACGTACTCCGGCTTCAGCGCGTCCACGACCTCCTTCGGCAGCACCGTCTCGGTGAGCCGCGAACCGGCAATGGGCGCCAGCGCGTTCACCCGGATGTTCTTCTTCTCGCCCTCGAGCGCGAGCGTCTGCGCCAGCCCCACGAGTCCGAGCTTGGCCGCCGAGTAGTTGGCCTGCCCGAAGTTGCCGTAGATGCCCGCGGCGGACGAGGTGAACAGGATGCGGCCGTAGCCCTGGTCCCGCATGTGGGGCCACGCCGCGTGCGTCACCCGGAACGCGCCCTGCACGTGCACCTTGAAGATGAGCTCCCAGTCGTCGCGGGTCATCTTCTGGAAGCTCGCGTCGCGGAGGATGCCGGCGTTGTTGACGAGGATGTCGATCCGCCCGAACGCCTCGAGCGCCGTCTGGACGATCTTCTCGCCGTCCTCCACCGAGTCGTAGTTGGCGACCGCGGTTCCGCCCGCCCCGCGGATCTCCTCCACCACCTTGTCAGCCGCCGCGGAGCTCTTGCCGCCGCCGGTGGCGCCGCCCCCGAGATCGTTCACCACCACCTTCGCGCCGCGCCGCGCGAGCAGCAGAGCGTACGCCCGCCCGAGCCCCTGGCCCGCTCCCGTGATGACCGCCACCTTGCCGTCGAAACGCAGTTCGTTGGACATGGGCTGACTTCAAAGCCCATCACTGATTATCGAGTCAACCCGGCGCGCAACCGCCCCACCCGGACCCGCGCGTCTGCCCCGTCGGTCGCGGTGGCAACGCGCCTCGCGGTGCCTTCCTCCCCGTCGAGGTGGAACTCCACGTCCACCGGGGAACCGTCCGGCGCGCGGTCCGCGACGACCAACTCCATCCCGGGCCGGATGCCCTCGGGCACAGGGAGTTCGACCAGCACCGCCACCGAGATCCCCGCCTGCGACACGGAGGGATCCTGGCGGAGCGAGAGCCGGGTCTCTCCCTCCGGAAGCGGCAGCAGCGCGCCGCCCACGCGGAGGCTGAACGCAGACCGCGCGACCTGGGCCAGGCGCCGGCGGAGCCCCTGCACCTCTGCCCCGCGCAGCACGTGGTCTCCGTCCTGGTCTGCGCCGGCGCGGAGCAACTGAGCACGCTCTCCCTCGTCCAGGTCCAGCACCAGGAGCACCCCCACCCGGGTGCGCTCCACGGTGAGCACCACCTTCTTGTGCGCCCCGCGCGGGTGGGCCACCGCCGCGCCGCCTGCCACGAGCAGCGCAGCGGCAAGTCCCAGCGCGCGCCCCATGGCCGGCTACTCGGGGTCCGCGTGGAAGGCGCCGAAGATCTTCCGGAGATCCGCCAGCGTCCTCGGGTGGAAGGGCGCGGAGCCGCCCACGGGAAGCACGCCCCGCTCGCGCGTCAGCGGCAGCCGTGACACGCGGTTGACCCAGACCGGGTTGGTGAAGCCGTACGGACGGACCTGCGTCAGCCGCTGCGGTTCGTACTTGCCGAACTTCTTCGAGAACCCGAAGGATCCTGCAAGGGTGTACAAGGCGTCGCTGATCTCCAGCGAGCCGAGCTCGTAGGGGGTAAAGACCGGCCACATGGGGCGGTCTCCCGCGGCCTCCACGACGATGAACGATCCGTCCGGGATCCCGGTGTACTCGCGCGTCACGTCCAGCCTCACCAGCGCATCGCTCGCCGGGACGGGGATCTCCTCGAGCACCTCGGGACGTTGGAACTGGTCCGCGCCGCCCCGGCGGACCACGACGCGCGTGACGTCCACCCACGGCGCCGCCTGCACCTTCACCTGCACGGAGATCTTCCCGTCCGGGGCCACGACCGTCTCGCCCAGCCCCTTCCCGTTCACCGTCACCTCGATGAACGGCCCGTTCGTGGCGCTCGCCTTCCCGTCGCGCAGCGCCTGCATCGCCGCGTCCTCGGACAGCCCCCGCATGGAGCCGTCCGACGAGTCCCCGGCGAAGATGTACGTCCGCGGCAGGCCCGCCTCGGCCCCGGCGCTGTGCGAGTCGCTGTTGCCCGTGGCCGTCACCCGGTGGCCCCTGGCGAGCAGCGTGAACCAGTCGTCCTGGGCGCCGGGGAACGCAGGCTGCGGCACCAGCTTCGTCGTCCCATCCGGCTGCGGAACCTTGAAGTTCTTCTGCAGCACCTCGCCCGCGGGCGGCAGGCAGTCCCCGTGGCGCGCGGCAGGAGACGGGCAGGCGGGGAGATCAGGCTCGGGCCCCTCCGGGGCCGTCGCGGGCATCCGGTAGGAGAAGAGGACCTCGGTCCGCTTGCCGTTGAAGACCTCCATGGCGTCGAAGTCCAGGGAGAAATTGTCGGGGTGATAGGGAGACTTCCTCCCGTCCGGCAGCGGCCCCTGGTCCAGGGAGAAGAGCGAGTCCGGGGGAAGCGGGACGCCCTCGTAGCTGTCCACGTTGAAGCCGTTGAAGTAGCCGAGGATCGTGTCCCGCGGGTGGTTCACCTGCACGATGGTGCGCTGCGGATCCTTCCCCAGCCCACGCAGCTGCTGGAACAGCTCCCCCGGCGGACGTCGGAACCACTCGAAGCTCCCGTGGGTGATGGGGCCCGGCTTGAGCTCCAGCGGGAAGGCGTTGAAGTGGCCCATCTCCAGCGTGGTCAGTTCCAGTCCCACCACCGAGTGCAGCCAGTCCGACAGCCCGAGCGCCTCCACCGTGGGCGCAAAGTCGGTCACGAAGTTGTGGTCCGTGGAGGACACCAGGTCCACGCCCTCCGCCGCGTAGCTGGTCACCCGGTCGTCGAGCTTCATGTCCGAGTCCACCGAGTTGACCGAGTGCACGTGGAAGTCGCCGCTGATCCACTTCGGCGTCTTCATGACGTGGGTGAGGCCGAACTCCACCGTGGTCGTCCCCCGCGCGGTGATCTCCACCTCGCGCTTCTCGAGCGTGTACTCGATCCCGCGGGACGCGTAGACCGTGTACTTGCCGGGGCGGAGCGCGCGCACGGCGGAGCCCTTCGGCGCGAAGAAGATCTTCTCCAGGTAGCGGCGCGAAGCCGGGTCGCCGGAGTCGGGCTCGAAGTCGGAGGCGCGGTACCGCTCTCCCACCTTGAGATCGTAGAGGAACTTCCGGGGCGGCTCCGCACCGGTGTGCGCGTAGGTACCCTCCACCGAGATCTTGCTCGGGAGCAGGCGGCCCTCGTCGTCCCGGACGATCACCGCCAGCTGCCCGGGTGCGTCCACTTGCACGTCGGTGCGCACGCGGCTGCCCTCCGCCACGTCCACGTATTCACCCGTACCCACGTCGCGGACGCCGTCCACGGCCACGGCCCGGTACCGTCCCGGGGGGACAGGTGCGGAGAAGTACCCGCCCGCCTCCGTGCGAGCCTGCGACAGGTAGCGCCCCTGCGCGTCCTGCAGCACGACCGAGATCCCGTCCACCGCGGCGCCGGTCCCGGACTCCGTCACCTGCCCGGTGATCTCCGCCACCGTCGTGGGCGTGCGCTCGCGCTCGTCGGAGATGGCGTACGCCACCCGCTGGACCGAGGCGATGTCGCCGTTCCCCACGGCCAGGTAGCCACTGAAGCTGAAGGACTGGCCTGCCGGGAGGCTGTCCGGGGCACGCGCCCAGAAGCTCCCGAGGAAGGAACTGGAGGAAACCGGGATCAGGAGCGAGTCGGACTTCGCCCCCGGGTAGAACGCCGCGTTCGCTGCCATGTACGAGGGGCCACGCCGGCCGGACACCAGCGCGTAGCTCACCGAGTCCCCCTCGGTGGCCCACATGGAGGAGACGGCGCCCGGGAGCGCGTCCAGCTTCGACTCGCGCTTGTAGGCCACCTCTTCGAGGTAGTACCGCATGTCGAACCCCGGCTCGCCGGGTACGAACAAGCGCTGCCCCTCGCCGAGCAGCGTGATGAACCCAAACGGGATGGACAGCGGGAAGTTCGCCGGGCGCGAAGCGTCCAGGTTCGTCATCGTCACCAGGATCTTCAGGTACTGCTTTCCCGGCTCGAGGATGTAGTCGACCGTGTAAGCGAGAGGGACCTGCGGGATCACCGTCTCGTTCAGCGGCTTCGCGATGGAGACGAAATCACCGCCGCCACCGCTGACGCGGACCACGGCCGCCTTCCCGTCCTTGCCATCCGCGAGCACCTCCACCTTCGACGGCTCGATGGCCTGGAGGAAGAACGCGGGGAACATCTCCGTGAATCCGTCCTTGCCCTTCGGCCCCGTGGCCGCGGACGCAGACGCCCCACGTACCAGGTCCACGTCGATGAGCGATCCCCCGAACGCACCGAAGCCGCGGGACGTCCCCACGTCCTGGACGATGGCCTGGATGACGCCGTTGGTGATCTTGTAGTCGCCGATCTCCCCGAGCGCGCGCTGGCCTCCGACCAGGTCCGCACGGCCCTGGACCTTGAACGCCGTCGCGGGCGGGGGCGGACGGCTGCACGCGAAGGCTGCGAGCAGGAGCACTGCGAGGGAAGCGTGACGCATGGTCGCCTCCGCCTACCAGGTGACGTGGAGCATCGCGTCCACGCTGTCGTTGGCGAGGGTGGTGGCCTGCTCCTCCGCGTGGAGCCGGTACTGGACGAGCACGCGCGCCCCCGGCGCGAACCGGTAGCCCGCCATGGCCGTCACTTCCGTCACCTGGTCCGCCACCTGCGTCGAGGACGGCTCGAGCACCGCGGCGCGGACCGCGCCTTCCAGTCCCGTGGCGTCGTGGACGTAGCGCGCCTGCGCCAACACGCCCCACGCGCGGTCCGGCGGCAGCCCTCCCGAGTACGACGTGTCACGACCGAGGAAGCCAACGAGCCCCTGCAGTCCCCCCGCGTTCACGGCCACGTCCGCGCCGTAGCCGAGCTCCGAGCCGTAGATGCGGTTGGGCCTCGTCCCGATCGAGCGGGTGTTCTGGTACCCGTTCACGCCGAGCGTCACCCGCCGGGACCAGTCCAGCTCCACGCGGCCGAAGGTGGCGAGCGCGTTGTTGTCGTTCAACAGCGCGTTCTGGCCGTTGCCGTTGAACACGCCCACCGCGTACCGAACGCCGAACGTCTCCCCGAGCCGCTCGGAGGAGGCCTGGAGTCCCACCTGCCGCTCCGGCGCGAGCCCCTCGCGCGGGCCGTAGCCTTCCGGCGGCGCGAGGCCCGAGGCGATCACCGAGCGTCCCGTGAACGGGATGGAGCCGTCCGAGAGCAGCATCTCGGCGTAGTACGGCGGCCGGAACTGGCCCGCGCGGAGCCCGAAGGCGCGGTGCGGCCGGTAATCCACGTACCCGTCTCGCAGTTCCACGGCGCGGTACCCGGCGAGCGGATCCTCGGCCGTGACGCGAGGAGCCGCGAACTCGACGGACGCGTAGGTGCTCAACTCCGAGGTGATCCGGAACGAGTGGTTCAACCGGAAGTCCGCCAGGCGGAACCCTCCCCGTCCACCGATGAGATCCTCCCCCCCGAGCGGCAGCGTGTAGAAGACGCCCACGCGTGCAAAGCCGGTGATCTCCATCCGGTCGAGCCACGCGGGCAGCGAAGGCGCCGGAGAGATGGGCGCGGGTGCCGCCAGCGCAGGCAGCTTTTGCACCTCTGCCTCCACCGCGGGCGGCGTCTCCGGGACCTGGCTGAAGGTGGCGAGCAGCGCGGCAACGACGGGGGTCATGGACAGGGCCTCCGGGGATCACGGTGTCCGGAGATGGACACGCGCCGAAGGCATACGATCTCCGGGAGGTCCACGCCGCAACAATCTCGGCGCCTACAAGCTCCCCATGTAGGAGATGGTGGGGGCTCCCCCGCCCACTGGGAAGAACACCTTGACCGGTGCAGGCATGCCGTTCGTCCCCGGCTTCTTCGCGATGAAGTAGTCATCCACGCGCCCCGCGGCCGCGTCTGCTCCAAAGCCGATGCCCGTGGTCGACGTGGTCCGGACGCGCACGACCTGCACGGGGCGCGCGTAGTGCAATGCGTTGTCGTGGGCCTTCTTGTGGCCGAACTGGCGCAGGTCCCGAGACAGGTCTGCTCCGCCCGGCGCGAGCAGCGAGGCGTGCACCAGCGGCACCAGGGCACGCGCACTCTCGTCTCCATCCGCCAGGAGCAGGGCGTCCAGGAAGCGGTTGAGGAGTTCCACTGCGCGGAGGTCCACTTGCGGCTCGGTCATGGCCGACATCTTAGTCCACGAGATCCCACCGCAGCAGTTGTAGGATTTGGTCCGCGACGCCGAAGTCGAGTGACGCCTCCGGGGGCATCACGTCCCCGCCCACCTGCCACGGCACCGCCTGTGAAAAGGTGAAGCGGCCGCGCGTGACGAACCAGTCGCGCATCCCGGGGACGTCCATGCCGCCGCGCCACAGCTGCGCCGCGCGCCCCACCCCCTCGAGCACGTGCCGGTCGTAGATCCGGACGTTGATCTTCCCCGGCATGGAGAGCGCGTACGGAAACGCCCGGAAGCCAGCGCCCCAGTACGGCTCGCTCCCCACCGCCGCGACGGACAGTGCACCCTGGAAAAGCTTGCCGCCGGGCTCGTCCACGGACGGCTCGGGCCGGCCCCCCTTGCCGATTCCCCATGCCGGCTCCCCGAGGTTCTCGAACGTCAGCTTCACGCGCCCGTCCCGGTACCGCCGGAGTTCCTCGGGCACCGTGACGAGGGCCGTCGCGTAGAGATACCCCCAGACCCCCTTGTGGAGACGCTCCCACCATCCCCCGCGTCCGCGCGCAGACTGCTGCGCGAGGTTCTGCGCGTAGTCGTGCAGCACCGTGGCATCCCACCCCGCCCCCGCGAAGTGGCAGAGGCGCCCCTGGATCTCCACCAACTGGAAAGGCTGCGTGGGGGCGGTCACCGGGACGCGGCCAATGCGGCGCACGGACTGTTTCCACTCCGGTGCATTCGTCGCGCGGGGCCAGCCGTTCCCGGTGCCCAGCCGCAGCAGTCCCACGGTGGGAAGGCGCCGCGCGCCCGCGTCCCGCAGGGCGTTCAACAGCACCACGATGGTGCCGTCACCGCCTCCGCAGAAGAGGAGCGCGGGAGGACGGGCCACCAGCTTCTCCGCCTCGCGCCGGGCATCCTCCACGGTCGCGGACAGGATGACGCGCGCGCCCGGGAGCGCCTCGCGGAACGCGGAGATGACGCTGGCGGTCACCCGCCTGGCGAGGGGGTTGAACCAGAGGGCCACCTCGTCTCCGGCATCACGCGCACGCAGGCGTCACCTCACGGGCAGAAGCGACTGAGTAGCCTCCGACTGTGGGTATCCAGCTTCGAGAGATCCAGCACCCGGTAGCGGATGCCGTGGGAATCCGACAGAACGTACCCGCCGCGCCCCACCGGCCGGACATTGTCCTCGCCCGGCAGGGTGAAGCGGGCCTCGCCGCGGTCCGTGATCACCCGCCACTCCGAGGGGTCCGCGTCCTCGGGGTGGATCTCCAGTACCTGCTGGATGACGGGCATGAACTCCCGGCGCGACAGTTCCCCGAGCAACAGCTCGCGCCCGGCGGCCTCCAGCCCCTCGAGCGTCTCGAGCAGCAGGACCTCGCGCCCCTCGCGGTCCCCGAGCGAGATCCAGCCCTCGGCCGCCGAGAGTGGGAAGCACCGGACGGGCACGAGTCCCTCGCGCCGCTGGCCCTCGCCCCACTCCGCGCCGAGCAACCCCTGCCCGTCCCGCCACAGTCTCACGGGATTCATGCCGCCACCTCCGCCCCCACCCGCCCTGCCGCTGCAGCCTCCTCCTCTTCGCGCCTCCGCTGTGCCTCGTGGAGGCGGTGGTAGAGCCCACGGCGTTCGAGCAGCTCGTCGTGCGTGCCCACCTCGGCCACACGGCCCCGGTCCAGCACGAGGATCCGGTTCGCCGCGCGCAGGGTGCTGAGGCGGTGCGCAATGGCAATCGTCGTCCGCCCACGCACGAGGTTGTCGAGTGCCTCCTGGATCTGCCGCTCGGTCCCGGGATCAATCGCCGAGGTCGCCTCGTCGAGGATCAGCAGGCGCGGGTCCACCAACAGGGCGCGCGCAATGGAGATGCGCTGCCGCTCTCCGCCGGAAAGCGTCTGTCCGCGCTCCCCGACGATGGAGTCGTACCCCTCGGGCAGTTGGAGGATGAAGTCGTGCGCGCGCGCCGCCTTCGCCGCTGCGACGATCTCCGCGCGCGTGGCCTCGGGCCGGCCGTAGGCAATGTTGTCCGCGATGGTCCCGAAGAACAGGAAGGGATCCTGCAGCACCATCCCGATGTTCTTCCGGTACGCCGTCACCGGGAAGGCGCGGATGTCGGTGCCGTCCACGAGCACTGCCCCCTCGTGCACGTCGTAGAAGCGGGAGACGAGGTTCACGAGCGTGCTCTTGCCCGCCCCGGTGGGGCCGACCACGCCGATCATCTCCCCGGGCTGGATCTCCAGGCTCACGTCGTCCAGCACCCGCCGGTTGCCGTACCGGAAGCCCACGTTCCGCAGGGTGATCCGCCCCTGCAGCACGCCCGGCTGCACGGGGTTCGCGGGCTCGGGCACGCTCGGGGCGCGGTCCAGGATGTCGAAGATCCGCTGCGCGCTCGCCGCTGCCTTCTGCGTGCTCCCGGCCATCCGCGTCATCGACTCGAGCCGCGCGTAGAAGCGCGCGATGTAGGCGAGGAACGCGGTGAGCACGCCCACCGTCATCTGCTGCTCGTACACCCGCCACGTCCCCAGCGCCCACGCCACCAGCAGGCCGAGCTGGTTGAGCAGCGCCACCATGGGCCAGAAGAAGGTCCAGAGCCGGTTCACCCGGTCGTTCAGCTCCACGATCTTCGCGTTCGCCGCGCGGAACCGCTCCACCTCGCGCCCCTCCTGCGCGAAGGCCTTCACCACCCGGATCCCGGGGATGGCGTCCGAGAGGATGTTGGACATCTGCCCCCACGCCCGGTACCCGTGGAGGAACCCGTGCGTGAGCCGGCCTCTCGTGAAGAAGGTGAGCCACGCCACCGCCGGGAAGGTGCAGAGCGTGGAGAGCGCCAGCACCGGGTCCATGGTGAACATCATGGCGACCGCGCCCACGATCATCAGCACGTCCGTCACGAAGTCCGTGAGCGTGTCGGACAGGAAGTTGGTGATCCGGTCCGTGTCGCTGCTGATGCGGGAGACGAGGTCCCCCGTGCGCCGGGTGCTGAAGTAGTCGATGGACAGCTTCTGCAGGTGCTCGAACGCGGTGTTGCGGAGGTCCGCGCTGATGCGCTCCGAGAGCCGTGCGAGCACCCAGCCCTGGGCCCAGCCCAGCGCCCAGGACGCAAGCGCGGCCCCCAGCATCCCGAGCAGGTACCAGGGCACCGGGGCGAACCGCCCGCGGGAGGAGACCTTGACCGCGGCCAACTGCGCGTCCACGGCTGCACCGGTCGCCCCGGGTGCCTCGCGAACCCCGCGCACTTGCTCCTGGTACGGCGAGAGGATCTCGTCCACCAGCGGCCAGGTCAGGTACGGCGGGATCAGCCCCGCCCCGGTGCTCGCGAGCGTGAGCACCACGCCCAGCAGCAGGTGCGCGAGGTGCCCGCGCGCGAAACGAAGCAGCCGGAACAGCGTCCCCAGGCGCGGCGGAGGCTCGTGCGCCTCGGCCTCCGGGATCTCGGACGAGGGCTCCTCGCCCGCGAAGACTCCCTCCTCTGCCCCCCGGTCGAACGCAGCCACGAACGCGGCCGCCTCCCGCGCGCGCGCCACGGTGTACGGCCAGCGAGAGAGCGGCCGGTGCTCGCCCCGGGCCGTGAGCACCCCGAGCCCGCCCCGGTCCTCGAGGGTCAGCGCCTTCACCTCCGGGAGCGCGAGCCGCGCGGGCTCCGGGTCCACCCACACGAGCGCCCGGTCCGTCAGGACGACCAGGGCCGCACCAAAGCGCTGCGCCGCGTCCAGGTCCGAGACGAACCATGCCCGCACCCGCTCCCCCGGCTCGAGCAGAGACTCGAGAGGCGCGCGGAGCGGCGACGGGACGGCGGACCAGGAGTCGGGCGGGTGGGAAAGTGGCACGGCGAGGCCCGCGTATATTCCGTGCGTCGCCGGACGTATAGAGTCCGGCGCCGCATGAAGATCCTGAAGACGCTCGTCCTCCGCGGCCCCAACTTCTGGTCCCGGCGCCCCGCGCTCGAGGCGTGGGTGGAGCTCGGCGCGCTCGACGTGCCCTCCACCGCGATCCCCGGCCTGTACGAGCGGCTGTCTGCCTGGCTGCCCTCGCTCATCGAGCACCGGTGCGGGATCGGCGAGCGTGGTGGCTTCCTGCTGAGGCTTCGGGAGGGCACCTACCCCGGGCACATCCTCGAGCACGTGACCCTGGAGCTCCAGTCGCTGGCTGGCAGCGCCGTGGGCTTCGGCAAGGCGCGGGAGACCTCCACGCCCGGCATCTACAAGGTGGCCATCCGCTACAAGGAGGAGCGCGTGGGGCTCGCGGCGCTGGACGCGGGCTTCCGCCTCCTGGATGCCGCCATCCACGACAAGCCGTTCGACGTGGCGGGCGAGATCGCAAAACTCAAGGAGCTCGTGGACGACGTGGCGCTCGGCCCCAGCACCTCGTCCATCGTCGCCGCGGCCGAGGCGCGGAACATCCCGGTGCGGCGACTGACCGAGGGCAGCCTCGTCCAGCTCGGCCACGGGGCCCGGCAGCGCAGGGTCTGGACCGCGGAGACGGACCGCACCGGCGCCATCGCCGAGTGGATCGCCCAGGACAAGTCGCTCACCAAGCGACTGCTCGAGGGATGCGGTGTCCCGGTGCCGAAGGGGCGCGCGGTCGCCAGCCCCGCCGAGGCGTGGGAGACGGCGTGCGAGCTGGGACTCCCGGTGGTGGTGAAGCCGCTGGACGGGAACCACGGCCGCGCGGTCTTCATCGAGATCAGCACCCAGCAGGACGTGGAGCATGCCTTCGCCGCCGCGCTCCAGCAGGGCAGCGGCGTGCTGGTGGAGCAGTTCATCCCGGGCAACGAGCACCGCGTGCTGGTGGTGGGTGACCGCGTGGTGGCGGCCGCGCGCGGCGAGACGGCGTACGTGACGGGGGACGGCGAGCACACGGTGCAGCAGCTCATCGACCTGCAGCTGAACTCCGATCCGCGCCGCGGCGAGGGGGACGACTGCCCGCTCAACCCGGTGGAGTTGGATGATGTTGCGCGGATGGACCTCGCGCGCCAGGGGCTCACCGAGACCTCGGTCCCTCCGCCGGGCACGCGCGTGCTCATCCAGCGCAACGGCAACGTGGCCCACGACGTCACGGACGCCGTCCACCCGGACGTGGCCGCCCAGCTCGTCATGGCCGCGCGCGTGGTGGGGCTCGACATCGCGGGGATAGATCTCGTCGCGCAGGACATCTCCCGCCCGCTCGAGGAACAGGGAGCCGCGGTGGTGGAGATCAACTCCAGCCCCGGCCTCCACGCTCACCTCAAGCCCGCCACCGGCTCGCCGCGCCCCGTGGGAGAGGCCATCGTGGACCTGCTCTTCCCCCGCGGGGAAGACGGCCGGGTCCCGCTCGTCTGCATCACCGGCACCAACGGGAAGACCACGGTGGCGCGCCTGCTCGCCCGCCTGTTCGAGCGGCGCGGGAAGCTCGTGGGCCTCGCCTGCACCGACGGCGTGTACGTGGGAGGCCGCGCCCTCGAGCGCGGGGACTGCGCCGGCCCGAAGAGCGCGGCGCGGCTGCTGCTCAACCCCGTGGTGGAGGCGGCCGTGTTGGAGGCGGGACGCGGCGGCATCCTCCGCGAGGGGCTCGGCTTCGACCGCTGCCAGGTGGCGGTGGTCACCAACATCGGCGAGCCAGATCACCTCGGCCGCAATTTCATCCAAACCCCCGAGCAGATGGTCCAGGTGAAGCGGACGCCCGTGGACATGGTGCTGCCAACCGGGTTCGCGGTCCTGAAGGCAGACGACCCGCTGGTGGCCGGGATGGCGGAGTTGTCACCCGGCGGGGTGATCTTCTTCTGCGCCGAGCCCGAACACCCCGTGCTGGTCGCTCACCGGGAGCGCGGGCTCCGCTCGGTAACCGTCCGGGACGGACGGCTGGTGCGCGAGACCGGTGGTGAGCAGGAGACCGTTGCCGCGCTCGCGGACCTGCCGCTCGCTGCCGCCGCGACGTTCCACCGCGAGAACCTGCTCGCCGCCACCGCGGCCGCATGGGGCATGGGCTTTTCCGCCCCGGAAACCGCCGCCGCCTTCAGGGACTTCCACCCCACGCCCGAGGCGCTGCCCGGCCGCTTCAACCGGTTCCAGGCACGTGGCGCCACGGCCTTCGTGGATGACTGTCACAATGTCGCCGCCCTCCGCGAGGTCATCCGCACCCTGCACGCCCTCCCCAGGGGCCACCGGGTGGCGGTCTACTCGGCGGGGGCGGGGCGCCGGGACGAGGACATCCGCGCCCAGGGGAAGCTGCTCGCCGAGGCGTTCGACACTCTGTTCCTGTACGAGGATTCCTCGGCCACGGACCGGGCCCCCGGGGAGCTTTTTTCCCTGTTCCGCCAAGGGGTTGAGAGCGCGGAACGGACCCCGGAGATCCTCTTTCACCCTCGCCACCGGGACGCGGTGGAAAAGGCCCTTGAATATCTGCCTGCGGGCAGCGTCGCACTCATCCAGGCGGAGGACTCGGCGGTCGAGGGTGCGGTGGCGTGGGTGCAGAGCTGGGCGGGCCGGGCGCACAGCTGAACCCGTTGGAAGCAGGGCAAAGGGCATCACATGGACGTGGTTTCGGTTCGGGCACTGCGCGGTCCCAACATCTGGACGCGGCGGACGGTCCTGGAGGTGAAGGTGCAGCTGGTGGACGGGGCGCCCCTGCCCTCCCCCGCGGCGCTCGCCCAGCTCCAGTCGCACCTCCCGCAGCTGGCGCTCCCTGCGCAGAACCTCCGCAGTGGCCCGCTGGCCCTCCCCCACCTCTTCGAGCGGACCGTGCTCGCGCTCCAGCAGCAGGCCGGCGTGGCGGCCACCTTCGGGCGGACGGCCCCCTCGGACGATCCGGGGCTGTACGAGGTCGTCGTGGAGTACGTGGAGGAAGAGGTGGGCCGGCGCGCGGTGGAGATGGCGCGTGAGCTGCTCTCCTCGGTGCTGGGCGGCAAGGGCGTGGATGTCCCCGCCACGGTGAAGGCGCTGCGCAGCCTGGACGAGAACATCCGGCTCGGGCCCACCACGGGCTCCATCGTGAAGGCGGCCCAGCGGCGCGGCATCCCCATCCGGCGCCTCAACACCGGCAGCCTCGTGCAGTTCGGCTGGGGCGTTCGCCAGCGGCGCATCCTCGCAGCGGAGACGGACACCACCGGCGCCATCGCCGAGTCCATTGCGCAGGACAAGGAGCTCACGAAGCAGCTGCTCCGCTCCGTGGGCGTGCCGGTGCCGGATGGGCGCAACGTCTCGGACGCCGAGGACGCGTGGGTAGCCGCGACGGACATCGGCCTGCCGGTGGTGGTGAAGCCCCGCTACGGCAACCAGGGGCGCGGCGTGGCCGTGAACCTCAAGACGCGCGACCAGGTGATCGCCGCCTACGCATCGTCGCGCGAAGAGGGCTCCTCCGTGATGGTGGAGCGCTGCGCGCCCGGCGTGGATTACCGGCTGCTCGTCATCGGCAACAAGCTGGTGGCCGCGGCCCGGCGGGATCCCCCCCTCGTGATGGGGGATGGCCGCCGCTCCATCCGGGAGTTGGTGGAGGAGGTCAACAAGGATCCCCGCCGCGGCGAGGACCACGCCACCTCCCTCAGCAAGATCCCGTTGGACGCGATTGCACTCGCGGTCCTGGCCGAGCAGGGACTGACCGCGGAGTCCGTCCCCGCGCCCGGCGCGCGCGTCGTGCTCCGGCGCAATGCGAACCTCAGCACCGGCGGCAGCGCCACGGACGTCACGGACGAGGTCCACCCGGACGTGGCGGCCCGCGCGGTGGACGCTGCGCGCGTCATCGGCCTGGACATCTGCGGCGTGGACGTGGTGTGCGAGGACATCCGGCGCCCGCTCGAGGAGCAGGGCGGGGTCATGGTGGAGGTCAACGCGGCCCCCGGATTCCGAATGCACCTGGACCCGTCCTACGGCCTGCCCCGCCCGGTGGGAGATGCCGTGGTCTCCACGCTCTACCCGCCGGACTCCAACGGCCGGGTGCCGGTGGTGGCGGTCACGGGCAACAACGGGAAGACGACCACGGTGCGGCTCATTGCCGCCATGTTCCGCGCGCTCGGACGCACCGTGGGCATGACGTGCACGGACGGCATCTACGTGAACGGCCGCCGCGTGGACACCGGGGACTGCTCGGGGCCGAAGAGCGCCCGCTCGGTGCTCGCCAACCCCATGGTGGAGGCCGCGGTGCTCGAGACTGCGCGCGGCGGCGTGCTCCGCGAGGGGCTCGGCTTCGACCAGTGCGACGTGGCGGTGGTGACCAACATCGGCGAGGGGGATCACCTCGGGATGAACGGCATCCACACCCCGAGCCAGCTCGCGGCGGTCAAGCGCGTGATCGTGGAGAACGTGGGCGCGGCGGGCACCGCGGTGCTGAACGCGGCCGACCCGCTCACCGTGGCCATGGCCCCGGCCTGCCCCGGCAGCGTGACGATGTTCGCCCTCTCCCGCACCGTCCCCGCCCTCGCTGCACACCGCGAGCGCGGCGGCCGGGTCGTCTTCCTCGAGGGGAGCGACATCATCACCGCGGACGGCCACGGGGAGCAGCGCTTCATGAGCGTGCTCGAGATCCCGGTGACGCGCGGCGGGAAGGTGCTCTTCCAGGTGGAGAACTGCCTCGCTGCCGTCGCCGCGGCGATGGGGGCGGGGATCCCGTTCGAGGCCATGCGCAAGGCGCTCGTGGATTTCGAGAGCGACTTCCGCCGCGCCCCCGGCCGCTTCAACGTCGTGGAGCACCAGGGTGCGACGCTGGTCGTGGACTACGGCCACAACCCGGACGCGCTCAACGCGCTGGTGTCCGCCATCGAGCGGCTGCCGCACGAGCGCCGCGTCATCGTCCTCACCGCCGCGGGCGACCGCAGGGACGCGGACCTGCTGAGGCTCGGGGAGATCGTGGGCAACCACTTCGACGAGGTGGTGCTCTTCGAGGACGCCTGCAACCGCGGCCGAGCGGACGGGGAAGTCACGCGGCTGCTCCGGCAGGGCATGTCCACCGGCCGGCGCGTCCAGAAGGTGGAAGAGTTCCGCGGGGAGCTGGTGGCGCTCGAGGCGACCCTGCAGCGCCTTCAGCCCGGGGACATGGGACTGCTGATGGTGGACGAGGTAGAGCGCTCGCTCAACTGGCTGGAGAAGCGGATCACCCGGGCCACGGCATGAACCAGCTGCGCCCCAGCGCCGCCCGGAACGGCCAGGGGATCGCGGCGAGGATCAGCAGCAAGCCCACGGCGAGCGAGATCCCCCACGCACGCCGTGCGGTCGCCTCGTCCGCCGCCGCGCGCGCGCGGACGCTTCCCACGTGGAGCGCCACCAGCGCGAGCACCATCATCATCGGGTGCTCCACGAAGAAAAACCGGCTGCCGGCATTCTTCATCAGGGTGGACACGGGCTGCTGCCCCAGCGGCAGGTAGGACTTCACCCAGCGGACCAGGCCCAGAGTGGTCTCGAGATCCACCATCGCCACGAGCGCCAGGCGAGAGATCCGGTCGACCTTCGAGTTGCCGGGGCGCAGCCACTGGATCACCGCGAAGGCGGCCGCGAGGAGGACCAACCAACGGCCCCACGAGTGCAAGAAGAGAATGAGGGCGTCCATGGGGCGCAGGGCTTAACGCCCCTCCCTGCACAGCGCAAACCAGGCGGTCATCTCCTTGCCGTACTTCGTGGCGCGCCCAATGGTGACATGGCGGCTCACGCCGCGCATGTAGTCCTGCATCTGGAAGTACACGAACCGCCCCAAGCGTGACTTATTGGAGAGGATCTCCGGCCATCCCTCCGCCCGTCCCGGCGCCTCCGCCCGGTAGTCGATCACCACTTCGCCTTCCGCGTGCGGCCGCGCCACGAAGTAGCCGGGCGTGATCGCCGCCTCGAGCCACGCCGCGTCCTGGGCGTTGTAGCCCCAGAGCTCGGACCGCCCGGGGTTCCAGCAGAAGCGCTTCTGGAACGCGCTGAACGCGGGCAGCGAGTTCTTGCCGTGGTGGATGACGGGCTGGAGCGGGGGCCGCTCCGCCGGCACGAAGTCTGCGAGCGAGAGGGAGCGGAAACCGGCCGCGGCGTCGTACAGGGACGCGAGCTCCCGCCGCGACAGGCTGCGCACGGCGCGCACCCGCTCGCCCTCCTCCAGGCCATCCAGCCAACCGGCCAACCCCGCGAGTTCCACCTTGCCCTGCACTCCGAAGAACGAATGGATGTCCATGCCCTGCTCTTACGCGCAACGCGGAGGCGAAGCACGGGTCAAGGCGACCCGGAAGACCCCAAGGTACTCCCCCATGACGCTTGTCCCCCCCGTGAGCCGCGGTCTACCGTCCGGCGTGTGATCTCTCCTTCATTGACCGTCTCACGCTCCAGCATCACCGCCGCCGCAGCCCAGCAAATGGTGGAGGCCGCGGAGGTCCACGCCGCCTCGTTGGGCATGTGCATCGTGACGGTGATCGTCGACGAGTCAGGCGTACTCAAGCTCCTTCGGCGCATGGATGGCGCCCCGCTTGTTGCGCTCGGCGCCGCGCAGAAGAAGGCGCTCACCGCGGTGGGCTTCGGTCTTCCCACGGGCAAGACGTGGCATGACTTCATCAAGGACGATCCCATCCTGATGCACGGTGCACCGAGCCTCCCGGACTTCACCCTGCTGGGCGGCGGGTTGCCCCTGAAGGTGGGCGGCGCGGTGGTGGGCGCCATCGGCGTGAGCGGTGGCCATTACGCCCACGACGAGGCGTGCGCCCGTGCCGCGCTCGCGGCGGTGGGCCTGGAAGGCTGACGTGGATCACCCGCTGCCCACGGAGACGCTGGCCTGGCTCACCCAGGTGGCTGGCCAGATGTCCCGCGCGGAGACGCTCGAGACGCTGTCCGGGATCACCCAGCAGGTGCTGGAGCGCTTCTCGGTGTTCGAGTGCAACGGCCTGTACCTGAAGGACCCGGCCACCGGCACGTTGCGGCTCTACTGGAGCCGCGGCTTCACCCCGGAGGAGCGCGCGGAGGCCGAGCGCACCGCGCATGACCGGCACCCCGGCTGGGTGTTCCGCACGAGGCAGATCCTCCGCGTGGACGACACGCTCGAGGCGGGCCAGGACACGCCCTCCCGCGACAGCAAGCGCAGCTTCGTGACGCGCTCGCGGCTCTGGCTGCCCGTGGTGAGCCAGGACGAGTGCGTGGGCGCGTTCGGGCTCGCCAGCACCCGGCCGCGCGCGTTCACGGACTGGGATCTCCACGTCCTGCAGTTCGTGTGCAACCTGACCGGGATTTCCTACGAGCGGATCGTCCAGGAGGATCTCCGGCGCGCCACCGAGCAGAAGCTCCGGACGACCGAGGCCGAGGCCGCCGCGGCCATCAAGGCCGCCCACCTCAAGGACGCGTTCCTCGCCACAATCAGCCACGAACTGCGCACGCCGCTCAACGGCGTGATCGGCTTCGCGCACCTGCTGCTGCAGAGCCGGCTCGAGGGACGCCCGCGCGAGTACGCGCAGAAGGTCCTCAACTCCGGGAACGCGTTGCTCGCGCTCATCAACGACATCCTGGACCTCTCGAAGATCGAGGCCGGCCGCGTCGAGCTGGAGCACGTCACGTTCAAGCCGGAAGACGCCGTCCGCGCCACCTGTGACGTGCTGGTGGGCCGCGCCGCGGAAAAGCGGGTGGAGCTCGTGGTGGACCTGCAGCGCGGGCTCCCCGCGGAGGCCGTGGGGGATCCGCTCCGGCTCCAGCAGCTGTTGACCAACATCGTCGGCAACGCGGTGAAGTTCACGGACCAGGGGGAGATCCGCCTCTCGGTCTCCGCGGAACCGGCCGTGGACGGGAGCCAGCGCTGGTGCTTCACCTGCCGGGACACGGGCATCGGGATGTCCCCGGAGCAGCAGCGCCGGGTGTTCCAGCCGTTCACCCAGGCGGACCAGTCCACCACCCGGCGTTACGGCGGCACCGGGCTCGGGCTCAGCATCTCGCAGCGGCTGGCACACCTGATGGGCGGCGCCATCCATGTCACGAGCGACCCCGGCCAGGGCAGCACCTTCACGGCGGAGATCCAGCTCGGGACGGCGCCCGCGGCCACGGAGCCGGTCCCGCGTCCCCCGGTGAAGCGCGCACTCGTGGTGGATGATCACCCGCTCGTGTGCGAGGTCATTGCCCGGTACCTCTCGGGGATGGGCGTGGAGGCGGACCAGGCCGTGTCCGCACATGAGGCGTTGCAGCGGGTCGCCGCCGCGGACGCGGCGGGCACGCCGTACCAGCTGGTGCTGCTCGACTGGCAGCTGCCGGGAATGGACGGGATCACCGCCGCGGGACAGCTGACCCGCCGGACACCGCTTCGCCAACGCCCCGCCGTGGTGCTCGTCACCGCGGACGGGCGCGAGACGGTCCGGGAAGCGGCGCTCGAGGCCGGCGCCTCGGCCGTGCTCGGCAAGCCCGTGGTGCCCGCACTCCTCCGCGGGCTGTTCGAGCAGATCTGGCCCACCGCGCTGCATCCAGGGAGCGCACTCCCGGCCCCGCGCAATGGCCCCCGCCTGGACGGCTTGAAAGTTCTGCTGGTGGAGGACCACTCCATCAACCAGCTGCTTGCGACGGAGCTGCTCACCGGCGCCGGCGCCCGCGTGACGCTCGCGGAAAACGGGCAGCAGGCGCTGGATCACCTGGTGGGCTCTCCCGTGGGACGTTTCGACGCCGTCCTCATGGACGTGGAGATGCCGGTGATGGACGGCCTCGAGGCCACCCGCCGCATCCGGCGCGATCCCCGCTTCCAGTCCCTGCCGGTGATCGCCATGACGGCCCACGCGATGGCGGACCAGAAGCGCGCCTGCCTCGCCTCGGGGATGAACGATCACCTCCCCAAGCCGTTCGAACCCGCAGATCTCCTCAACATGCTCGCCCGTTGGCGGCCCGGGGGGGCCCCGCCCACCGCGGGGAGCGAGCCCATCACCCCGCCTGCCCCTGCCGAGCCCACCACCGTCCCGCCTCCTGCTCCCGCGACGGCCTCCGAGCCCGCCGCGGCAGCAGGGGGGATCTCGACCGCCGCGGAGAAGCTGGTGAAGAACCTCGGCCGGGACGTCGCGCGCAAGCTGCTCGAGCGCTTCGTCTCCGACCAACCAGGGGCGCTCGCGGGCATTGACCGGGCCATCCTCTCGGGGGATGCGCGCGCGGTCCGCAACGGCGCCCATGCCCTGCGCGGCGTGGCGGGGATGCTCGGCTTCACCGAGGTCGCCCGCCATGCCTCGCTGCTCGAGGCCGCATCCCGCGAGCCGTCTCCGCAGCCCGAGACGTGGCCAGCCCACCGTGGAGGGCTCTCGAGCGCGCTCGAGGCGACCTGCCGGGAGCTGGACACGTGGCTCCGCCAGTCGGCGGGATGAATCCCGGCCCCAGCGCCGTTCCCCCTGCATGGCGGGGCGCGAGGTGCTGCTGGTGGAAGACGAGCAGGACACCCGCGCAGCCGTGACCGAGCTGCTCCGCGACGAGGGCTACCAGGTCACCGGTGCCGCCAACGGCCAGGAGGCCATTGCCGCCGTGGACGAAGGCCGGTGCAAGCCGGAGCTCGTGTTGCTGGACCTGCTCATGCCGGTCATGGACGGGTTTACTTTCCTCGCGCGGCGCAGCAACCACCCCGTGCTCGGGAAGGTGCCCGTGCTCGTGCTCACCGGTCTCCCGGAGGCCCAGTCCGAGAAGCGCCTGGCCCCCTGGCGGCAGCAGATCTGGGCGGTGCTCCACAAGCCGCTCGAGCTCACGCTGCTGATGAGCCGGCTCAATGGCCTGTTCGACGTGGCGCCCCCGGTGCGTCCCGAGCAGCCCCCCGCGGCGGACCTGCTCACCATGCTGGAGGCGAGCAACGACGGGTTCTGGGACTGGAACATCCAGACCGGCGAGGTGATGTTCAGCCGCCGCTGGGCCGAGATGCTGGGGTACCGGCTCGAGGAGATCGAGCCGCACGTCCGTGCATGGGAACACCTCGTCCACCCGGACGACATGGCCCACGTGCGAGAGGTGCTGACGGCCCACCTCGAGGGCCACACCGAGAGGTACGAGACGGAGCACCGGGTACGCACCCGGGACGGCGCGTGGAAGTGGATCCTCGACCGGGGACGGGTGGTGTCGCGCGATTCGGACGGGAAGCCCCTCCGCGCGGTGGGCGCCCACGTGGACATCACCGAGCGGAAGCAGCACGAGGCCGAGCGTGAAACCGCACTCGCCGCGCGCGAAAAGCTCCTGGGCATCGTGTCGCACGAACTCCGCAACCCGCTCAACGCGGCGCTCGCGTCCGCGGAGCTCATCCGGCGCGTCACCCTCCAGTTGATTCCCCATGCCCCGCCGGTGATCGCCGAGCGGGCCGGCAAGACGCTGGACCGTGCACTGGACACCATCCGCCGATCGGCAGACCGGATGAAGCGGCTGGTGGATGATCTCCTGACCAGCACCCGCCTCGAGGCCGGGCAGTTGCCCATGCGCCACGGTCGTCTCCACCCGGTCGAGATCCTCGAGCAGGCGCGGCAGACGCTGGATTCCCTCGCCTGCAGTCACCACGTCCACGTGGAGATCGCCGCCGAGGAGCGCCTCCCGGTCGTGGAGGGAGACATGGACCGCCTCGTCCAGGTGATCACGAACCTTCTCCACAACGCGCTCAAGGCCTCGCCGGACGGGAGCGAGGTGCGGCTGACGTGTGAGCGGGGCGAGGGCTCCGTGCGCCTGGGGGTGCAGGACCACGGCCCCGGGATCTCCGGGGAGGAGCGTCCCCACCTCTTCGAACGCTTCTGGCAGGGACGCGACCGCTCGTACGTGGGGGCGGGACTGGGCCTCTACATCAGCAAGGAGATCGTGGATGCACACCACGGGCGGATCACCGTGGACAGCACGCCGGGACAGGGCGCGCGGTTCACCGTGGAACTGCCCCTGGTGGCCCCACGCGAAGAAGACTGGCGAGCAGGGGCGCCGGGCGCTAGCCCTGCCTGACATGTTCACCCCGGATACGGCAGCACTCGGCCGAATCGCCGTGCAGGACGTGGACGGACGCCCCGTGGTGTTCGGCTCGGCCTGGGCGGACCGTCCCGCGGTCTTCGTCTTCCTCCGGCACTTTGGTTGACTGCTCTGCCGTGAGCACGCGGCCGAGTTTCGGCCGCACGAACAGACGCTCGAAGCCGAAGGGATACGCCTCGTCTACGTGGGGTGCGGCCTGCCCGCCATGGCGCGTGATTTCGTGGACAGCGAGGGGCTGACGGCCCCGGTCTGGACGGACCCCAAGCGCGAGAGCTACCGGCACCTCGGCTTCGTCCGGAGCTGGAAGGCGCTGCTGGATCCGCGCACCTTCCGCTTCGGACTCCGCGCGTTCCGGAAGGGATTCCGGCAGGGCGCAACCCAGGGAGATCCCCACCAGCAGGGCGGCGTGCTCGTAGTGGAGGCCGGAGGAAAGCCCGTGTACGGCTATGCCTCCGAGGTCCCCGGGGACATGCCCCCCACCGCGGAGGTCCTCGCGGCAGCACGGCGCGCCGCGAAGGGCACCGGGCGGTGAGCCCCTGGGACAGGGTGCTGGATGCGACCGTGGTCCGCTCGTTCGACCGGGGCGGCTACGAGCGCCACGCGCGCAATTTCGTTCCACGGGACATGGAGGTCTCGCTCGCGGGCAAGGTGGCGTGGATCACCGGGGCCAACTCCGGGATCGGGCTTGCCACGGCGCGCGTCCTGGGCCGGCTCGGCGCACGCACCGTCCTGCTTTGCAGGGACGAGGC
>JBDLRJ010000231.1:0-5570 GCA_039800145.1 Pseudomonadota bacterium
CGCGCGGCCACGTGCTGCTCGAGGGCGTCCCCGGCGTGGCCAAGACGCTGCTCGCCCGGACGCTGGCCCGCGCGCTCGGGCTCGCCTTCACGCGCGTGCAGTTCACCCCGGACCTGATGCCCTCGGATCTGCTCGGCACCAGCGTCTTCCGCGGGGAGGCGTTCCAGCTCTTGAAGGGGCCGGTCTTCACCGAGCTGCTGGTGGCGGACGAGATCAACCGCACCCCGCCCAAGACCCAGGCCGCCCTGCTCGAGGCCATGGAGGAGCGGCAGGTGACCCTGGACGGCCAGACCCACGCGCTCCCGTCCACGTTCTTCGTGGTCGCCACCCAGAACCCGCTGGAGCTGGAGGGCACCTACCCACTGCCCGAGGCGCAGCTGGACCGGTTCCTCATGCGCGTGCGCGTGGGCTACCCGGCCGAGGCCGCGGAGCTGCAGATGCTCACGGAGTGGCACACGCGCGGCAGCCGGCCGCCCGCGGTGGAGGCGGTGCTCTCGCCCGGGGAGCTCGAGGGCCTGCACGCCCAGGCCGCCGCCGTGAAGGTGGACCCCTCCGTGCTCACGTACGTCGTCCAACTGGCGCAGGCCACGCGCCGCCATGGACGTGTGAAGCTCGGCGCCTCTCCCCGTGCGGCGCAGGCACTGCTCGCTGCCGCGCGCGCCCGCGCCGTGCTGCGGGGCGAGGCCTTCGTCACCCCGGACGACGTCAAGGCCGTCGTCTCTCCCGTCCTCAACCACCGGCTGCTGCTGCACCCCGAGGCGGAGGTGGAGGGGGTGACCGCGGACGACGTGCTCGCCGAGACGCTCGACCGGGTCCCCGTCCCGCGGTGAGCCCACGCCCCGTCCCGACGGGCCGCGCCTTCCGGTGGCTCGCGTTCGGGCTGCTTCCCGCGGCGCTCACGCCGTTCCACCCGGGATTTGCCTGGGCGGCGCTCGGGCTGGATCTCGCCGTGCTGGTGCTCAGTGCCTGGGACGCGCGGCGCGCCCCCGGCCCCGGCGCGGTCCGCGTCTCCCGCACCGTCGCGTCCCGGCTCACGCCCAGCCGGCCCGAGCAGGTGACCGTCCGCGTGGAGAACCTCTCCGGCTCGGCCCTGCGCGGAGAAGCGCGGGACGCCCCGCCGGACGCCGCCGTCGCGGACGTGGAGCGGCACCACCAGCGCCTCGAGTGCCCGGCGGGCGCCGCGGCGCTGCTCGGGTGGACCCTCACCCCGCTGCTGCGCGGCCCGGTGCCGCTGACCGCCGTCCACCTGAGGCTGGAAGGGCCGCTCGGGCTGTGCGCGCGGCAGTTCGCGGTCCCACTGCCCGAGTCGCCCAGGGCCTGGCCGGACGCGGGGGAGGCGGCGCGGGAGGCCCTGGCGCTGGCCCTGGCGTCACGCACCGGGGGACGGGGGCTGCGGCGCGTGGGCGAGGGACGCGAGTTCGAGTCGCTGCGGGAGTACCGGCCCGGCGACGACGTGCGCAGCGTGGACTGGAAGGCGAGCGCGCGGCGGGGGCGCACCGTCGTCCGGGAGCACCGTCCCGAGCGGAACCAGCGCGTGCTGCTGCTGCTGGACTGCGGGCGCCACATGGCGGGCGAAGTGGAAGGACGGAGGAAGCTGGACTGGGCGGTCGACGCCGCGCTCCGGCTCGCTCACGTCTCGCTGTCCGAGGGGGACCAGGTGGCCGCCGTGGCCTACGCGCGCACGGTGCTGCGCTCCGTGCCGCCCCAGTCCGGTCCGGGAGGCCTGCGCGCGCTGCTGGAAGGGCTCTCGGACGTCCAGGCCTCGCTCGAGGAGAGCGACGTGGGGGCGGCGCTGGAGCTCGCGTTCGCTCGCCAGCACCGCCGCACCCTGGTCGTCACCTTCACGGACCTGCTGGACCCGGACGGCGCGGAGAAGCTGCTCCAGCGCACCGCTTCCCTCCGCCGCCGGCACCTCCCGGTGATCGTCTCCCTGCACGATCCCGAGGTCGCCCGCGCGGCGCACGAGCCTCCTGCAGACGTGGACGCCGCCTACGTGCGCTGCGTGGCGGGCCGGCTCGAGTCGGACGCGCTGCGCGCCGTGGGGTTGCTCCGCGCCGCGGGTGCGTGGGTGGTCCGTGCGCCCGGGGCCGGTTTCTCGGCCGCAGCCGTGAACGCGTACCTGCAGGCCAAGGCGCGGGGGGCGCTCTGAAATAACTTGACGGACGGGCCGGATTGTTGATCCCCCCCTCCCTCGCAAAACGTCGCTGGCGATCCCCCGCCCCGATCGCTCCAGGGCCGGTAAATCGGCCTCGGCGCGAGGGGGTTTACAACCGCCCGGAACCCCCTCCAACAGTGCTCCTTCTGCATCGTTGAAGGAGGCGCATCACCGTGGCGGAAGTCGCGCGCGACATGAAGACGGCCGGGGTCATCCCCTTGCGGGGGCTGGAGAGCGTCAAGCCGCTCACCCGCTTCCACGAGCGGCTGCTCGCGGAGGAGCTCACCGCGAAGAGCGCGGACTCCACGGCGCGCCTGGCCTCCACGCTCGGCGAGGCGAAGGTGGACCTCAACCCCCACCAGCTCGAGGCGGCGGCCTTCGCGCTCGAGTCCCTGCCCCGCGGCGGCTGCATGCTCGCGGACGAGGTGGGCCTGGGGAAGACCATCGAGGCGGGCCTCGTGGTCGCCCAGCTCATGGCGGAGGGGAAGAACCGCATCCTCATCCTCGCCCCCGCCACGCTGCGCGCGCAGTGGCAGTCGGAGCTGCTCGAGAAGTTCGACCTGGACTCCGTGGTGGTGGATGGCCGCTCCGTGCGCGCCACCGGCAACGTCTTCGACCGCACCGTGCCGGTCATCTGCTCACACCCGTTCGGCGCCAACCGCTGGGAGCTGCTCGCGCAGATCCCCTGGGACGTGGTCGTCATCGACGAGGCCCACCGCCTCCGCAACGCCTGGAAGCCCACGCACAAGCAGGGCAAGGCGCTCAAGGCCGGCCTCAAGGGCGCCCCCAAGCTGCTGCTCACCGCCACCCCGCTCCAGAACGATCTCATGGAGCTGTACGGCCTGGTGCAGCTGCTGGACGAGCAGATCCTCGGCCCCGAGGCCGCCTTCCGCAGCCGCTACACCGTCGCCGAGGAGGGCTCGCTGGACGAGGCCGCCGCGGTGGAGCTGAAGGACCGGCTCTCGCCCGTGGTCCACCGCACGCTGCGCCGGCAGGTGCGGGAGTACGTCCGGTACACCAACCGCCGCTCCATCGTGGAGGACTTCGCCCCGTCCGCGGAGGAGCAGACCCTCTACGACCTGGTCTCCGAGTACCTGCGCCGCTCGGAGGCGGCCGCCATCGAGCCGGGCAAGAAGACGCTGCTGACGCTCTGCTACCGCAAGCTGCTCGCCTCCTCCACGTACGCCATCGCCCCGACCCTGCGGAAGCTCTCCGAGTCGCTCGGGCGCAAGCTCGCCGCGGCGAAGCTCGGCCAGCAGGCCACGCAGATGCTGTACTCCCCCGAGGAGCTCGCCCAGTACGCGGAAGAGGCGGAGGAGTGGGCGGACGACGTGGCGAAGGAGTCCGCCCCGGGCTCGCTCGCCGCGCTCCAGAACGAGGTGTACGAGCTGCAGCGCTACGCGGACCTGGCGGACCGCATCACGGTCAACGCCAAGGGCGAGGCGCTCAAGCGCGCCCTGGACCGCATCTTCACCGTCGCCCGCGCCCACCAGTGGCCCGAGAAGGCGGTCATCTTCACCGAGAGCCGCCGCACCCAGGAGTACCTGTTCCGCCTGCTGTCGGACCACGGCTTCAAGGGCCGGGTCAGCGTGCTGTCCGGTGACGCCGGCACGCCGGAAGAGCGCCGGGCGCTCGTGGAGGAGTTCCGCCACAGGTCCCAGATTCTCCTCTCCACGGAGGCCGGTGCCGAGGGGCTCAACCTCCAGTTCTGCAACCTGCTGGTGAACTACGACCTGCCGTGGAACCCGCAGCGGCTCGAGCAGCGCATCGGCCGGTGCCACCGGTACGGCCAGCAGCGGGACGTGCTGGTCATCAACTTCCTCAACCGGCAGAACGCCGCGGACGCGCGGCTGTACGAGCTGCTGGAGAAGAAGCTCAACCTGTTCGACGGCGTCTTCGGCGCGTCGGACGAGATCCTCGGCGCGCTCGAGTCCGGCGTGGACTTCGAGAAGCGCGTGCTGGACATCTACCAGTCCTGCCGCAAGCCCGAGGAGATCGCCGCCGCCTTCGACGCGCTCCGCGCGGACCTCGAGCGCCGCATCAGCCAGCGCATGACCGAGGCCCGCTCGCTGCTCACCGAGCGGTTCGACGGCGACGTGCGCCGCCGCCTCCGGATGGCCGGCGAGCAGGCCAAGGCCGCCATGGAGAAGCGGAAGGCGAGCGCCCGGGCGCTCACCGGCTCCGTGCTCGGCCGCGACGGCGAGGGCAGCCGCAAGGACGTGGCCCGCGCCGCCGGCGCCCTCAGGGATCTCCCCTCCGAGGCCGTCTCCTACCTGGCGCTGGACGCCTCCGCGCTCCCCTCGAAGCTGGCCCGGCTCGGCGGCGCCGAGGGCTGGTGGTTCGCCTACAAGTTCGAGCTCGGGGGGCTCAAGCCCGAGGAGCGCCTCGCGCACCTGGTGCTCGTGAAGGAGAAGGACGGCACCTTCCGCGCGCTGCCGCTGCAGGAGGGCGAGCACTTCGTGAAGCTGCCGGCCCGCGAGGCCCGCGGCCGCATGCCGGCCCCCATCTCCGTCTCGCTCTGGCAGGAGCAGGCGCTCGTGGCGGCCAAGGACGAGCTGCTGCGCGCCGCCGAGCGCAAGAACCTGCTCGAGCTGGATCTCGCCCGCGACCGCGCAGACCGCTTCGCCGAGGACTGCCTCCTGGAGGGCCGCCAGAAGCTGGAGAAGGCCCGCCGCGAGTGGGAGACCGTCCGCAAGGAGGTGGTCAAGCTGGAAGACCCGGCCGAGCGCCTCAAGGCCCGCGCCCACGCCGAGAAGCTCGAGCGCGAGTACCGCCGGAAGCTCAACGCCCTGCGCAACGACGAGGACCTCAAGTACGCGCAGAAGGACCGCCAGCTCAACGCGCTGCAGGCGCGGGCGAAGGTGACCGAGAAGCGGTCGCTCGTGGCCTCCGCCTACTTCTGGCTGACGTGAGCAGCCCGCGGCCTCCCGGCGTCCTCTTCCTCTGCGTGGCCAACTCCGCGCGGAGCCAGATGGCGGAGGGGCTCGCACGCCGGGTCCTGGGTCCGCGCGCGCACGTCCAGAGCGCGGGGAGCCACCCCTCGCGGGTGAACCCGTACGCGGTGGAGGTGATGGCGGAGATCGGGATCGATCTCTCGGGCCACACCTCGAAGTCCGTCTCGGACGTGGCCCCCGCCACCGTCGACACCGTCGTCACGCTCTGCGCAGAAGAGGTGTGCCCGGTGTTCCTCGGCCACGCGCGGAGGCTGCACTGGCCGCTCCCGGATCCCGCGAGCCCTGCCCCCCTGCCGAGAGACGAGATGCTCGCCCGCTTCCGCGCGGTGCGGGAAGAACTGCTCAAGATGCGTCGCGTAATCGGAATAGACGCACCTTGAGCTGATCGTGGGCGATCATCCCGGGCATGGGCAAGCGAGGAGTCCGGACGAAGGAGCCGCAGCGGGACCAGGGGTGGTTGT
>JBDLRJ010000232.1:0-9082 GCA_039800145.1 Pseudomonadota bacterium
CTCATCTTCAACTCGGCGAGCCGCGTGGTGACGCACCCGGTGTACCTGCATGCCGCGGCGAGGATCGCCCGCGAGCAGGGCGGCTACGCCAACTTCAGCTTCGCGCTGACGCCGCACTCGCCGGTGAAGTACACGCGCCCGGCGCCTCCCACCACCGCGTCCGAGTGGCGCCCCGATCAGTTCCGCTACGCCACCCTGGGCGCGGCGTACGATCATTTCCTCGTGCGTGGCCCGGCGCCCGAGCGGCTCTTCGGCCCGCTGCTGGACACCGAGCTCGAGGTGGCTGCGCGGGCCGGGGACGTCTCACTCGTCCGTCGCCGCTGACGCCGCATCCCAGGACAGCAGCAGGTCCAGGTGCTCGCGCTCCCAGCGCGCCGCCCGGTCGTGGTGCTCGAAGCGGCGCTCCGCGTCCCGGAACTCGGGTGGGTGGACGCAGCGCCGGCCGTCCGGGAGGCGCCCCACGGGGTGCACGTGGTGCAGCATCTCGTGGAAGACGATCCACTCCACGAAGTAGCGGGGGACGGCCTGCTGATCCAACGCCGGGTGGATGCGGATGAGCTGCGCATCCACCGAGTAGCTGCCCATCTTGATGCTGCGCCGGGGCAGCACCACGCGCGGGGCGGGCCCCCAGGTGATGGGGACGCGGACGCGGCCACCGAAGTAGCGCTCGTCGAGCGCGGCGAGCACGCGGGAGAGATCGTGCGCGTGTCCGCGCGGCCGCAGCGCGTGCCGGGCGCGGAGGCGGTCCACGGGGAGCTGCCGGATGAGCGCGCGCCGCCCCTGGATGTAGGCGTCCAGCACGCTCGAGGCGTGGGGATCCGCGGCGCGGATGAAGTCCGCGAGCGCGCGCACGGTGTCCGGCGGCGCCCGGAGGAACATGTGGTGCAGCCGCACGCGCCACCCGTCCGCGGGGAGCTCCTGGAAGGAGACCATGGTGTGGGTGTTGTCGTGGATCTCCAGGTGAACCGCCCCCCCGAGCCGCCCCTGGAGCTCACGCCCGAGCGCCGCGTGCCCAGCCCGCGCCAGCCTCGGCGCTCCCCTCTTCGTCCCCGTGCGAGCCATCACGCTGGGGACTGTAGAGACGGCGACCGCCTCCCCGGCATGGGCCGCCGGTGGGGGGCGGACGCCCTATTTCGGACAGGGGAGCTTCAGCTCCACGGGGCCCGGCGCGCCCACGTCCAGCTCGGCGCGTTTCCAGGCGGCCGTCTTGCGGTTGCAGCGGAACTCGTACTCCAGGTGGCCTGCCAGCACCGTGGCCGCGGTGCCGGGGGCGTGGACGCCGGGCACCTCGCCGGGCTTGTTACTCCAGCGCGCCTCGGCCACCTTCGGTCCGGCCACGCGCAGCTCCACCTCGGCGGGGGGAGGCGGGGGCGGCGGTTCGGGCGGAGGCGCAGGGTCGGGGGGGGCGGGCGGGGGCGGCGGCGTGGCTGCCTGCTGGGCCAGCTGCTGCGCGGCCTCGCGGGCGGCTTCCTCTGCCGCGGCCTGCTCCTGCTGGTCCTGCCAGTACAGGAACCCTCCGCCACCGAGCGCCAGCAGCAGCACGCCCCCGAGCAGCCCTGCGACGAGGGCCCCCTTGCTGGAACGTTTTTGCGGACGGGCGCGTGGCAGCGCCCCCCTGCCTTTCTGCGCAGCCGGCCGTGACGCCGCGGTGTCCTCCGGGTCCGTCCGGTCGACCTCGTCCTCCTGCCCCGTGATGGCGGAGTCCTCGCTCGGGGGAAGCGGGGCGGCCAGCACGGCCGTCGGCCTGCGCCGCGGCGGCTGTCCCCGGTCCTGCGGTCCGCGCTCGGGGGCCGACTCACTCCAGGGGACCTGCTGGCCGTTGCGCGTCTCGGTCCGCTGGGGCTGCCTTCGGACCGCGGGCGTGGGCTCGAGCGCGGCGAGATCCCCCGTGTCCCCGTACGGCGACTCGTCCCCGCCCTGCGTGCCGCCGCTGAAGGCCTCCATCATCTGGGTGGCCTCGGGCTCGTCGTCTCCGAGGGAGGGGGGCGGTGCCGTGGGGGCGGGGCGCGGCGCGGGCTGGGCAGCGGGCCGGCTTTTCGGCGCAGAGGTGGTCCGGCGCGGCGGTGAGCGGAGGTCGGACTCCGTCATGTCGTCCGTCTCGTCCCCGGCGCGGGGCGCCGCCGGCGCGGGCGCCTGGGCCGCCGCGACCACGGGCGGGAGCGCCGTCCGCTTGCCCTTCGTGCCACCGAGCAGCTTGTCCAGGTAGGCGGCCACGTCCGCCGCGACCACCGGGTCGTTGGCGGCGAGCCAGGCGTCCAGGTCCCGCTCCACCTCGGCAGCCTGCTGGTAGCGCTTCTCGCGGTCCTTGGCGAGGCACTTCGAGATGATGCGGGAGAGATCCCTGGGGAAGTCCCGCCGGACCTTGCGCGGATCCTCGGGCTCTTCGCTGCGGATGGCGACGATGACCCCTTCCGCGGTCTGGCGCTGGAAGGGGCTCTTCCCCGTGGTGATCTCGTAGAGCAGCGTGCCCAGCGAGAACAGGTCCGCGCGCGAGTCCAGCTTCTCCCCGGTCACCTGCTCCGGGGCGAGGTAGAGGAACTTCCCCTTGATGACGCCGGGGCGGGTCTTGTCCATCTCCGCCGTGGCCTTGGCAATGCCGAAGTCCACGAGCTTGATGTCCCCGTCGAAGCTGACCATGACGTTCTGGGGACTGACGTCTCGGTGGATGATCCCGATGCGGCGCCCGTCCGGCCAGCGCTTGTCGTGCGCGTACTGCAGCCCCGCGGCCACCCTCGCCACCATCCACGCGGCAATGGCGTACGGCACCACCGACTTCTTCTTCTGCTCCTCCTGGCAGATGCGGCGGAGATCCAGTCCGTCCACGAACTCCATCACGATGAAGATGTTCTCGGCGATGAAGCCGAGGTCCTTCACGGCGACGATGTTCGGGTGCTGCAGCTGCGAGGCGATGCGGGCCTCGTCCAGGAACATCTGGACGAACTCCTGCTCGGACGCCAGGTACGGGAGGATCCGCTTGATGCAGAAGCCGCCGCCCTTCTTCGCGTGCTGGGCAAGGTAAAGCTCCGCCATGCCCCCCACGGCGATCCGCTTGAGGAGCAGGTAGTTGCCCAGTGGAATGGGCGCAGCTGGTGCGGCCGGTGGAATGCTCTCAGTCTCCCGTGTACGTGTAGAACCCGCGCCCGGCCTTCTTCCCCAACCTGCCGGCGCGAACCATCTGCTTCAGCAACTGGGGGGGCCGGAATGCCGGGTTGCCGAGCTCGCGGAACAGATGCTCCGCAATCGCGAGCCGGACGTCCAGCCCCACGAGATCCGTGAGCTTGAGCGGCCCCATGGGGTGCCCGTACCCAAGCTCCATGGCCCGGTCGATGTCCGCGGGGGCCCCCACCCCCTCCTCGACCATGCGGATGGCCTCCATCCCCAGCGCAATCCCGAGGCGGCTGGACGCGAAGCCGGGGCTGTCCCGGACCTCGATCAGCTCCTTGCCCAGCTTCGCGCCGAACGCCCGCACCGCCGCCAGGGTCAGCTCGCTGGTCTGGAACGCGCGCACCACCTCGAGCAGCTTCATCAGGTGGACCGGGTTGAAGAAGTGGAGCCCCACCACCCGCTCCGGCCGCTGCGCCGCCGAGGCGATCTCGGTGAGGGACAGGCTGCTGGTGTTGGAGGCGAGCACCGCGTCCGGCCGCACCAGGGACGAGAGCTCCCGGAAGATCTGTTGCTTGAGCCCCAGGTCCTCCGGCACCGCCTCGATCACGAGATCGCACCCGCCGAGCGCCCGAGTCCCCTCGGTGGCGCGGACCCGCCCGAGCGCCGCGTCCCGCGCCTCCGCAGTGACTTTCCCCTTCTGCACCCCGGTCTCGAGGTTCCGCCGGAGTGCCGCGATCCCCTGCTCCGCGCGGGACATCCCGGAGTCCGCTAGCACCACGTCGAACCCCGCCATGGCCGCCACCTGGGCAATGCCGTGCCCCATGGTGCCCGCCCCCAGGATCCCTACCTTCTGGATGTCCACGCCTTCCATGCTGGGCCCGATCCGCCCGTCCCGCTACTTCCTTGACCGCTTCTCGAGGAACGCCGTCATCCGCTCCCGCTTGTCCCCGGAGTCCAACAGCAGCCCCTGCCCGAGCCGCTCGAGCCCGGCCCCTTCCCCACCCCGCGCCGCGGCGTTGAGCGCCACCTTCGCCACCTGCACCGCGAGCGGGGCGTTCTGGGCGATCTGCCGCGCCAGCCCCTGCGCCTCGGCGAGCGCCGCCCCCGGCTCCACGCAACGCTCGAGGAGGCCCAGCCCGTACGCCTCGTCCGCCTCGAGGATCCGCCCCGTGAAGATCAGCTCGCGCGCACGCCCCAGCCCCACCAGCCGCTGCAGCCGCCAGGTGCCGCCCGCCCCCGGCAGGATGCCCAGCGTCACCTCGGGCAAGCCCACCTTCGCGGTGCGTGCCCCCACGCGGAGATCGCACGCGAGCGCGAGCTCCAGGCCACCGCCGAGCGCGTACCCCTCCAGGGCGGCCACCGTGGGGCGCGGAAAGTCCTCGAGCTGCTGGAACGTCCTTGCAGCGAAGGCGAGCAGCCCCTCCCGGTGCGTCCGCTCGCGCAGCTCCGCGATGTCCGCCCCGGACGCGAACGCCTTGCCCCCCGCGCCGCAGAGCACCAGGGCGCGGAGCTCCTCGCGCGACTCGAGCGAGAGGAGCACGTCCGAGAGCTCCTCCAGCAGCGCGCGGCTGAGCGCGTTGCGCACCTCGGGGCGGTTCAGCTCGAGCGTGGCCACCCCCTCGGCCACCTCCACGTTCACAAGGGCCATGACGGACTCCCGCAGCGACGGAAAAGCAAGGGGCCGCGCCCCGGAGTGGAACGCGGCCCCCGCGTGTCTACGGCACCTGCCCTGCCCGCGCTACTGCGCCGAGCCCGCCAGGTCCGTGCTGCAGTCCACCGGGTACAGCACGTAGGTGTATCCAGCGTCGTTGGTGCCCGGCACGAAGCTCACCGAGCCCTGGGCGCTGGTGTTGGGGTTGTGCGTGTAGGTGTCCCACACGCCCGCGATGCCGTTGGGGAAGGTGACCGTCTTGCCGGCGGTGGCGTCCGCGAGCCAGTTGCAGTTCGTCGCGTTCGTGCCGCCGTCGTAGAACCGGTAGGTGTAGTAGTTGTTCACCAGCACGCCGCCGGTCACCTCGAAGCCGTTGTAACCGGACACGCCGCCGTCCGACCGCAGGCGCGTCATGGCGGTGGGCGTGGCGCTGGTGATGGTCACCGGGCCGGGGATCTGCACGCGGCGCCCGGCGTACTCCGGGTTGGCCATCACCGAGCCGCTCTGCGCGTTGCCGAAGCCCTGCTGCACCACGGCGTCCGCGGGGGGCGTGAGGGTCCCGCGCAGCGTCACCACCAGCTGCCCCGCCCCGCCGTTGCCCCGCACCATCTGGTACCCGTCGCTCACGCCGGGCCGGTTCCCGCGGCGGTCTGCGTCGTTGTAGTAGACGGAGAAGATGCCCTCGAGGTCCACCTTGTCGCCGCGCTTCGCCACCCAGCCCTGCTGCGGGGCGCCCTGGTCGTCCACCACCCGGTCGTCCTTGAACTTGCTGACGTAGATGGCCTTGTCGGGGTTGGCCGGGTCCGCCACCCAGAAGTCGAAGCCCCAGGTCACGCCGCCGTCCACGGTGGAGCGCGTCTCGCCGCCCTCGGCAACAACGACCACGCCCTCGAGCTTCACGCGCGTGCCGTAGCAGATGCTGGAGCGCAGGTCGCCCACCAGGGCCGTGATCGTCCCCGCGTCCGTCCCGCCGATGCAACCGCCGTTGCCGCCGCCGGTACCACCGCCCGTCCCGCCGCCGGCGCCGCCGCCCGTCCCACCGCCGGTGCCTCCACCGGAGCCTCCCCCCGTGCCACCGCCGGTCCCGCCACCCGTGCCCGCGTCCACCTTCGTGCCGGCGTCCACCTTCGTGCCGCCGTCCGTCGTGTTCGTGGTCCGGCCGCCGCAGGCCGAGCCCGCCACCACCGCCACCACTGCTGCGCCCATCAGGGCATTCCGCGTGATCATGATCATCTCCTGTAGACCTCCGGCCGGGGGCGCTCGTAAAGAAAGGGACAAGCGCGGCGCGGCGCGTAACACCGCGTGTTGCAACGCGTCAAGGAGCGCTGAGATCCCATGCGAGACGCTTTCATCGTGGACGCGGTGCGCACCCCGTTCGGCAAGCACGGAGGGGCCTTGCGGGACGCGCGCCCGGACGACCTCGCAGCCCACGTCCTGGAGCGGCTGGTGAGGCGCGCCGGGCTCCCGGCAGACGCGGTCGACGAGATCTTCGTCGGCTGCGCCAACCAGGCCGGGGAGGACAACCGCAACGTGGCGCGCATGGCGGTGCTGCTCGCCGGCTTCCCGGACAGCGTGCCGGCGGTGACGGTCAACCGGCTGTGCGGCAGCGGGCTCGAGGCGGTGCTCCAGGCGGCGCGGATGGTGCGGCTCGGGGAGGCCGAGGTGGTGCTCGCGGGCGGCGTGGAGTCCATGACGCGCGCGCCCTGGTCCATGCCCAAGCCGCCGTCCGGGTTCCCCACCGGCAAGTGGGAGCTCTACGACACCTCGCTGGGCTGGCGGTTCCCCAACCCGAAGCTCGCGGCGCGCTTCCCGCTCGAGCAGATGGGCGAGACGGCGGAGAACGTGGCCGAGCAGCTCGGCATCTCCCGGCAGGCGCAGGACGCGTTCGCGCTCGAGTCCCACCGCAAGGCCGCCGCGGCGCAGGCTGCAGGAACGTTCCACGCGGAGCTCGTGCCGGTGGAGCTCCCGCAGAAGAAGGGGCCGCCCGGGGTGGTGGCCGCGGACGAAGGGCCGCGCGCGGACGCCTCGCTGGAGAAGCTCGCCGCGCTCCGGCCCGCGTTCCGCGACGGCGGCACGGTGACCGCGGGCAACGCGAGCACGCTCAACGACGGCGCGGCGGCGGTGCTGGTGATGTCCGGGGAGGCCGCGGCGCGGGCCGGGCTGAAGCCGCTGGCGCGGATCGTGGCGGGGGCCTCTGCCGGCGTGGACCCGCGCACCATGGGGCTGGGCCCCGTGCCGGCCACGCGCAAGGCGCTCGCGCAGGCGGGCTGGACGCTGGAATCGGTGGACGTGGTGGAGCTGAACGAGGCCTTCGCCGCGCAGGCGCTCGGCTGCATCCAGCAGCTCGGGCTGTCCCCCGAGCGGGTCAACCCGAACGGCGGGGCCCTCGCGCTCGGCCACCCGCTGGGGGCCTCCGGGGCGCGGCTCGTGGGGACGCTCGCGCACGAACTGCGGCGGCGCGGCGGCGGGCGCGGTCTCGCCACGCTGTGCGTGGGCGTGGGCCAGGGGCTCTCGCTGCTGCTGGAGGCGGCGCCATGAGCCACGCCGTGGTCCGGGTGGTGTGCGGCCTGCTGGCCGCCGCCATTGTCGTGGGCGTGGTGGCGAAACCGCCGGCCACGTCCGGCCAGCTGCTCGGCGCGCTCATGCCGGTGGGGATGCTCCTGGCCGTGGCGCTGCGGGGGAACCGCAAGTCCATCCTGCCCCGCAAGCGGCCCTGAGCCGGCCGGCCGCGCGCGGGGCCGCGGTGCTGTGCTAGGCACCCCCGCCGTATGCCGCGCAAGACGTCCGCCCGCCCCTCCCGCAGTCCCCTCGCCCGCACCCGTACCGCGGACGCCCCGCGCGTGGATCTCCCCGCGCTCCCCGAGCGCACGGTGAACCGGCTGCGCGCGAAGATCCCCAAGCAGAAGTTCTTCGTGGCGCTGGCGGGCAACATCGGCGCGGGCAAGACGACCGCGGCGAAGCTCATCAGCCAGGCCTTCGGCTTCGAGTTGTTCGACGAGCCGGTGATCGACAACCGGTTCCTCCGCAATTACTACGCGGACATGGGGCGCTGGAGCTTCACGCTGCAGCTGGAGTTCCTCATCCGGCGCGTGGAGCACCACGAGCTCATCCACACGGTGAAGAAGAGCTGCGTGCAGGACCGGACGCTGTACGAGGATCCGGAGATCTTCGCCAAGTACCTGCACGGGCTCGGGCACCTGACGGACAGCGAGCTCGAGCTCTACTTCGAGTACTTCCAGCGCCTGTCGAAGAACATCAGCGCCCCGGACAAGGTCATCTGCTTCGACGTGCCCTCGGTGGACGTGCTGCTGCGGCGCATCAAGACGCGCGGCCGCGAGGAGGAGAAGGGCATCCAGAAGCAGTTCCTCACCGGGCTCAACGGCTACTACTCGAGCCTCCCGGTGGTGTTGCAGAACAAGTACGGGGTGGATTGCCTCACGCTGGATGTCACCACGCTGGACATCCGGGACGGGCGCGGGCGGGAGGAGTTCCTGGACCGCGTGGCAGCCTTCCTCGCGCGCTGAAAACCACCTAGTGTCCGCCCGCGCCCACGGGAGTGGCGCAGGGGATGGCCACATGGTGAACAAGGGCTCGGTGTTGGCAGCGCTGGTGCTGGTACTCGCGGTCGCGGGGTGTCGGCCGGGTACGGACCCGTCTCCGGACGGTGGGGCGGGCGGCGGGGCCGGCGGGGGCACGGGGGGCGGGGCCGGGGGTGGCTCGGGAGGGAACCGTGCACCGGCCTGGGGCTCGCTGGAAGCCGTGTTGGTGAACGAGGGCGAGGTCTCCACCCTGAACCTGTCCGCCACGGACGAGGACGGGGACGCGGTGACCTTCGAGCTGACCGCCGGGGCCCCCTTCGCGGTGGTGACCGGCAGCCAGTTGGTCCTCTCCCCGGGCCAGACCGACGCCGCGGACTACCTCCTCTCGCTCGCCGCGTCCGACGGGAAGTCGTCCACGCCCGCAGAGCTCATCGTGGTGGTCAACGCCGTGAACGTGGCCCCGGTGCTGGACGCCATCCCGGACGTGACGGTGGCCCCCGGCGCCACGGCCACGGTCACCGTGGTCGCGGGTGATCCTGACAACGATCCCCTCGTCCTCACCCCGAGCGGGCTGCCCACCTTCGCCGCGCTCTCGGGGGACACCTTCACCTTCTCCCCGGGGGCCGGCGTGCTCGGCGTCTTCCCGGTGTCCCTCAACGTCTCGGACGGCACGCTCAGCGCCACCCGCACCTTCCAGGTGAAGGTGGAGCAGCCACAGCTTCCCAACACCGCGCCCACGGTGACGGCGGTGCAGCAGCTCGGGCTCGGCGCCGTGGCGCTCGCCGCG
>JBDLRJ010000233.1:0-7269 GCA_039800145.1 Pseudomonadota bacterium
GGCGATCATAGCTCAATTGGCAGAGCACTGGACTGTGACTCCAGGGGTTACCGGTTCAAGCCCGGTTGGTCGCCCACCTTTTTTCCCGCCCTTCTGCGCTCGTAGCTCAGCTGGATAGAGCATTGGCCTTCGAAGCCAAGGGTCGGGGGTTCGAATCCCTCCGAGCGCGCTTCAGCGGGCCTGTGTCGCCAGCAGCTGTGCGAGTGCCTCGAGGTGCGGGCGCATCCGCCGGAAGGCCTCACCGCGGTGGGAGAGGGCGGACTTCTGCGCCTTGCTGAGCTCCGCCATGTGCTTGCCGCCGGGCAGCTGGAAGACGGGATCGTAGCCGAAGCCGCCCTCGCCCACCGGTGTGCGGGCGATGCGCCCCCTGCACTCGCCCTCCTCCACCCACGTCTTGCCAGAAGGGAGCGCGAGGCACAGCGCGCAGCGGAAGCAGGCCGTGCGCAGCTCGTCGGACACGGACTCCATCGCCCGCAGCAGCGCCCGCCACCGGTCCTCGTCCGTGCCCTCCACGTAGCGCGCCGAGTGCACGCCGGGGGCGCCGCCGAGCGCGTCCACGCACAGCCCCGAGTCGTCCGCGAGCGCAGGCACGGAGGTGGCGCGCGCGTAGTGCAGCGCCTTCTGCTCGGCGTTGGCTGCGAAGGTGGCGCCGTCCTCCGGGGAGACGGCCACGGCGGGGAAGTCCGCGAGCGAGAGCACCTCGAGCGCGTCTCCCACGAGCCCCCGCAGCTCCGCGAGCTTCCCCGCGTTGGTGGTGGCGAACAGCAGCCGGCCGCGGCTCACGCCGAGAGCACCTTCTGCTGCAGCTGGATGAGCTCCGAGATGGCCGAGAGGCCCGCGTCCAGCATGGCGTCCAGTTGCTTACGCTCGAACGCCTTGTGCTCCGCGGTGCCCTGCACCTCGATGATGCGCCCTTCCCCGTTGGCGACCAGGTTCAGGTCCACTTCCGCGGTGGAGTCCTCGACGTAGTCCAGGTCCACCACCACCTCGCCCTTGACGATGCCCACCGAGATGGCGGCCACGGGGGTGAGCTTCGGCAGCGTGGAGAGCACGCCCTTCTTCTTGAGCGTCTTGAGCGCCAGCGAGAGCGCCACCCAGGCCCCGGTGATGGAGGCCACGCGCGTGCCGCCGTCCGCCTGGAGCACGTCGCAGTCCAGGGTGAGGGTGCGCGCCCCCAGCTGGTTCATCTCCACGGAGGAGCGCAGCGCCCGGCCGATGAGGCGTTGGATCTCCAGCGTCCGCCCGCCCTGCTTGCCCTTGGCCGCCTCGCGCGGGGAGCGCGTGTGGGTGGAGCGCGGGAGCATGCCGTACTCGGCCGTCACCCAGCCCTGGCCCTTGTTGAGCAGGTGCGGCGGCACGCGCTCTTCCACCGAGCAGGTGACGAGCACGCGGGTGTTGCCGAACTCCACGAGCGTGCTGCCCTCGGCGTGGAGGTTGACGTTGGGGGTGAGGGTGACGGGACGCGTCTGCAGGGCGGAACGGTCGAACGAGCGCATGGGTGGCACGCGCCTTAGCACGGACGGCCGCGGCTCAGGGCGTCGCGGCGGCGGCGGCGGGGCGGTGGTGCAGGAAGGCCTGGATGCCCGCGACGATGCCGTCCGCGAGCTTCTCCTGGTACGCGGCCTCCTGCAGCCGCTTGCCCTCCACCGGGTGGGCGATGAAGCCCAGCTCCACGAGCGCTGCCGGGGCGTCCATGCCCATGAGCACGAAGAAGGGTGCCTGCTGCACGCCGCGGTCCTCGGCGGAGGTGGCCTCGAGCACGCGGGCATGGAGGAGCGCGGCGAGCTGGGCCGAGTCCCGGTGGGCCTCCGTGCGCTGGAGATCCTGGAGGATGAAGGCGAGCGTGTCCTCGGTGCGCGGGTGGCGCGCGGTGGAGGAGTCCGCGTTCTCGCGCAGCGCGGTGCGGCCCGCCTCGTCGCCGCTGCTGTCCGCGGACAGGAAGAAGGTCTGCAGGCCCGCGGTGCGCTCGCGCGCGGCCTGGGTGGGCATGCTGTTGCAGTGGATGCTGACGAAGAGATCTGGGCGCCGGGCGTTGGTGAAGGCCACGCGCTCGGCGAGCCGCACGTGCACGTCCCGGTCCCGCGTCAAGGCCACCTCCATGCCGGCCGCCTCCAGCTTCGTGCGCACGCGGCGGGACACCTCGAGCGCGAGGTGCTTCTCCATCACGCCCCCCACGCCCATGGCCCCCTCGAAGGCGCCGCCGTGTCCGGGGTCCAGGACCACCTTGGGCGCGGCCGCGGCCACGTGGGCAACCAGGAGAAGAACGCAGGCCGGGCGCGCGTGCATGGGGCCTCTCATCCCACCACGGTGATGCCGGGCTTCCCCTTCACCACCTGGCCGATGACGGCCGCCGCCACGCCCTTGCGCTGCAGGGCCCGGTAGAGCGCGGGGGCATCCTTCGAAGGCACGGACGCGAGCAGCCCGCCGTTGGTCTGCGCGTCTGCGAGCACCCACTGGATGTCCTGCGGGAGGCCCTCGGGGAACTCCACGTGGGGGCGCACCCACTCCAGGTTCGCCTTGCTGCCGCCGGGGACGCAGTCCGCCGCGGCGAGCTTCGGCACGCCGGCCATGAGCGGGATGCGCTCGAGCTCCAGCACCGCGCGCACCTTCGAGCCGCGGGCCATCTCCCACAGGTGCCCGAGCAGCCCGAAGCCGGTGACGTCCGTGAGCGCGTTCACCCGGCAGCGGCCGGAGGCGAAGACTTCGCCTGCAGTTTTGTTCAACTCGCCCATCAGGGCCACGGCGGCACGGGTGAGCTTGCGGTCGGCGAGCCCGCGCTTGATGGCGGTGGTGGCAATGCCCGAGCCGATGGGCTTGGTGAGGAAGAGGATGTCCCCGGGCCGCGCCCCCACGTTGCGGAGGATGCGGCGCGGGTGGACGGTGCCGGTGACGGCGAGCCCGTATTTCGGCTCGGGGTCCTGCACCGAGTGGCCGCCGAGGATGGGGATGCCGGCCTCGTGCGCCGCGGCGTGGCCGCCCGCGAGGATGCGCTGCAGCGTCTTGAGCGGGAGCTCCTTCGGGAAGCCCACGAGCGAGAGCGCGAACAGGGGCTTGGCCCCCATGGCCCACACGTCGCTGAGCGCGTTGGCCGCGGCGATGCGGCCGAACTGGAACGGGTCGTCCACCACGGGCGGGAAGAAGTCCACGGTCTCCACCACCGCCAGGTCCTTGCGGAGGCGATAGACGGCCGCGTCGTCACTCGTGGCGTAGCCGACGAGGGCGTTGGGGGACTTCACCGTCTTCAGGTGGCGCAGGACCTGCGCCAGTTGCGCCGGGCGGAGCTTGGCGGCTCAACCCGCGCAGTGGCTCAAGCTGGTGAGCCGCGGCGTGGGGGTGGACATGGGGAGCAGGTTTACCCCGCTCAGGTGAGCCGGGCCACTCCCCGCCAGGTGCTCAGTGTCCGAGGAGCCCTGTGAGGCTGAACTCGAGCTCGGCGAACGGCTCGGCCCGGATGATCTCTTCCCCCACTGCAATGAGCTGGAGCTTGTAGCCGTCCGGTTCGTATTTGAGCACCCTGAGGGTGAGCGCCTCGGGATCCAGGAGCCAGTAATGGATGACTCCGGCGCGGTGGTAGAGCCGGACCTTCTCCACCTCGTCCCGCCGGACGTTGGAGGGGGAGATGATCTCGCAGACCCAGTCCGGGACAACCCTCATGGGGCGCCCTCTCGGCAACTGTGGCAGCTTCTCCCGGCGCCAACCCGCAAGGTCTGGTCGAACCAGGTCCACGGGTCCGAGTTCCAGGTCCACGTCCGGGAGGATCCACCACCCTCCCGCGCTGTCCCCTCGCCCACGACCTGTCGAGGACCAGATGCTCCCGCTGAGCTGCATCTGCACGAACGAGTGCTCAATGGTCGGCGCCGCCTTCTCCGTGACGACGCCGCCCACCACCTCCAAGCGCTGGTCCTCCGGCTCTGCGAGCACCTGCTGGCTCGTCCCCCCAGGCTGACGTGGCTTGTCGTGCATGTGCCTGTGAATCTTCTCCCCACTGCCCCGCTGCGACAACACCTCCACGGCGACCTGTTCCATGTCCTACCTCCCCAGATTCCCGCAGGCGGAAAGGTACGACGACGGTCTGACATTCCTCCTGCACAGCGCCGCGAAGTTCCGCCCGGCCCCGAGCGCGGGTAAGTCGCAGTCCCATGAGCTTGCGGGACGAGCTGGGCGCCCACCTGACGGGGCTCGAGCAGCTGCAGAAGATGGTCGCTGAAGATCTCCGCCCCGGCATGGGCCGCGCCCTGGGCATGCGGTTGGCCGAGGCCCGGTCCGGGCGCGTGGTGCTCGAGGGGCTGCCGTCCGAGGCGTATGACAACGTCATCGGCTCGGTGCACGGCGGCTTCGCGGCCACGCTGCTCGACTTCGCGTGCGGCTACGCGGTGATGTCCTCCCTCGCTCCGGGACAGGGCTTCTCCACCATCGAGCTGAAGGTCTCGTACCTCCGGCCGCTCCTCGCGGGCACGGGGCAGGTGCGCGCGGTGGGGACGCTCGTGAAGCCGGGGCGGCGGGTGGCCTTCTCCGAGGGCGTGCTCACCGACGCCTCCGGCACGGTCTACGCCACGGCGAGCTCGAGCCTGCTGGTGACGGAGGGGTGAGTCCCGGCGGGGTCTGTCGGCGAGGACCTCTCGGGCAGCATCGGCCGGGACGTCGGGGCGGACGCGCGCAATTTCCGAGGTTGACCGTCCTGAGGCTGCGCGTTCAGTCCGTCCGGTGCCTTGCCTGTTGCGGCGCCAAGGTCGTCGCGCCGCTCGATCCCCTTCAGCCTCGGTCCGTAGAACCTGCGGCTCCTGTTCCCGTGCGTCTCTGCGCCCAGGGGCCTGGACACGAAGGCTTCGACACGGCCTCCGGCCTCGACCACGCGGACTGGAGAAGCGCAGGCCGCACCGCACGGCTCACGGCGGGACGACGTCTCGAACGTCAACCCGCGAGGAAACCGGAGACCCGGGCGAACACCTCGGCGTGCGCGGCATCCAGCGTGAGCAGGTGATCGCTGCCGCGGATGGAGTGGAATTCCGGTGAGCCGCCGAGCCTGGACGCGAGCTGCTCGGCCGATGCGGCATGGACGACGGTGTCACCGTCTCCCTGGAGGATGAGCGTGGGCTGCGTCACCGTGGGAGCCGCGGCGAGCACCTCGCGCGCGAGGGCGAGCGCGCTCCGGGCGGACAGCACGCTGAACATCTTGAACGGGACGCAGCGCTCGACTTCACGCCTCGTTGCCCTGTCCTTCAGCGGTGGCGGCCTGCGCGGGACCCACGGTGAGAGCCGCATGCTCCACTCGATGTCGAGCCCGAGCGGGCGGTAGACGTTGATGAAAGGTGCGAGCAGCACGAGCCGGCCGCGGAGTCGCCCACGCTGCGCGAGCCGCAACGTGGGGAGCGTCCCCATGGAGAAGGCGACGACGTCGACGTCGGGCGTGCCCGCGTCACGCTCGAGCGCAGACAGTTCCCGCTCGAGCCCGGCCACCCACTGCTCGCCCGAGGAGTGGGGCATGAGGAACGCAGGGCGCTCATGGCCGGGCAGCTGGATGGCGCGAACAGTGAAGCCGGTGGTGGCGTGCAGGTGCTCGCCCAGGCGTTGCAGCTCGTAGGGTCCTCCGCCGAGCCCATGGACGAGCAGCACCGCCCGGCCCCGGCCGGAGAGCGTGAAGGGGGCGAAGGAGAGCGGTGGAGATGCCAGGACCTGCCGGTCGTACCAGGGGCTGACATTCGTGGGGAAGCGGTGCAGCACGCCAGGCTCCGTGCAGATGTTCCTCGAACCCGACTGACAGCTCAGCGCGCCCAGCCGGCGTCTGCGGGCGGCAGCGTCCCGAGCGAATCGAACCGCAGCGGGCCGTCCAGGGCATGAAGCTGGAGCTCCGCCTCGTTCACGGCGTCCTCCGGCGTCCAGGTCACGAGCAGCTTCCCGTCCGGAGACACCGGGCCCCCGGACGTGGCCAGCGGGAACGCGGGGACTTCAGCCACTGCAGAGACCGCGCCGGAGGCCGCGTCCACCTTCAGCCCCTGCCCCGTCACGGCCACCACGACACCGTCCTCGGAGCGCTCCTCGTCCCGGTCCACCACGAGCACACCGGAGCCGTCCTTCTCCCAGAGCAACGCGGCGCGGTTCCATGCGGGCACGGGCTGACTCCCCTCGGCGAGCACGGGCAGGGGTGCAGGAACGTCCAACAGCAGCGACTCGTCCGTGTCCTGGAACGCCGCCAGTGGCACCGTCCGCTCGTGCGCCCCGTCGGCCGCGAAGAACGACACCGCGTGGACGTACCGTGGACCGCCGGCAGCCCCAGTGCGCGGGTCCGCGTACGAGGCGGAGAAGAGCACGGCGAGCCGTGTTCCCCCCGGCGAAGGGGCCGCGGCCACGGCCTCCACCTCGCCGCGGAGATCCCGCCCGGGGAAGAGGAAGTACTCCCCTCTCCGGTCCTCCGGCAGCGCGTACTCGAAGGTGCGGGCGGCCAGGAGGTGGTGGCCCACCGCGCGGCCTTCCACGAGCGCCACGGCCACGCGCGCCTCCGGCAGCCAGTAGAGCGGGGCCTGCAGCAGCGCCTGCACGCGCGCGGGGCTGTCCTCGAACATCGCCACCGGGGACGCCGTGGCGAGGTCCGCGCTGCCCTCGAGGAACAGCGCGCGCCAGTTCGTGGCGGACGGGGCCTCCGTCCAGGGCTCGTCGCGCGAGAAGGTGTCGAACCGGGCCTCGAGCTGCAGCACGCGCCCGCCGTCCGGCGAGAAGGCGCCGTTGCCGCGGACGCCCACGGGGGTGGGCTCGCAGGAGGAAGCGAGCAGCCACGCCACCGCGCCGAGCGTTCCCGTGCGCAGGGTCACACGGCGGCCCGCAGGTAGCCGCGCTGGATGAGCCCCATCAGGAGCACCGCCACCTCGGCGTCCGGCCGCTGGGTCTTCTCCAGCATGGCCCCGAGCGAGCGGTGGTTGAGCGCCAGCTGGAGCACGTCCAGCTCGTCCGGGGACAGCGCGCGCAGCGGGGCTTCCAACGGGAGCGAGAGCAGCAGCAGCGCCTTCGCCGGCGGCAGCTGCGGCTCGAGCCGCTTGAACTCCTCCTGCAGCCGGACGGCCTCTGCGAGCAGCGCCTCGGTGGGCTGGGCCAGTTCGTTGGGAACGGCGGGGGGCTCGCCCGCCACCAGCTCGAAGGTGCCCGACGTCCACGCGAGCATCCGCCCGAGCGACTTGGCAGGGCCCACCTCGTGGCGGTCCCCGATGACGGCGTAGGCCACGCGCCCCTTGCGCAGCAGCACGCGCGAGAGCTGCGCGCCCTGGACCGTCAGCACGC
>JBDLRJ010000234.1:0-4948 GCA_039800145.1 Pseudomonadota bacterium
AGGGTGGCGCTGCTCGCGTGGCCGGGGCTGTCCCTGCGCGCCGCGGCGGCGCTGCACGCGGACGAGGTGCGGGCGGTCGCGTTCACGCCGGGAGGCGAGGTGTGGAGCGGCGGGTGGGACCGGGCAGTGGTGCGGTCGGTCGAGGAGGGGGCTGCGCTCGGCGTCCAGCGGCGGCACGGCTTCCCGTGGTTCGTCAACGACGTCACCGCCTCGGACGACGGGCGGTGGCTGGGCGTGGCGTTCTCGGTCACGCGCGCGGTGCGCTCGCTGGCGGTGTTCGAGGCGGAGCAGCGCGGGACACGGGAGGCGGAGCGGGAGGGCAATGCCGCGGCCGTCGTCGATGCGGAGAGCGGCGCGGTGGCGGAGCGTTGGCTCACGCACCGCGGCGTCGTGTCATCCGCGGCCATTTCTCCAGATGGGCGTCGGCTCGCCTCCGGCGGGTGGGACCGGAGGCTGCTCCTGCACGAGCGGGGGCAATCCAGTCCCGCCCGTACGCGGACCTACGGCTGGTCCGTGAGGCGCGTGCGCTGGGGGCCGCGGGGCGCGTCACTCGGCGTGGCCGCGTGGACGCCGCAGAACGCGGTGGGGGACCGAGCCTCCGAGCCCGCGGCGGAGTGGTTGGCGCTCGAGTGAGACAGGGTCCCACCAACAGGTTGCTCAGCGCCTTGTTCGTGACCGGTCGTTGGATTGAACCGCGCGGACGGCGGTGAAGATCGGCCTCTGCGCCGGCGACTGTCGCACCATCGATAATGCCCCGGTCGCTAAGGCGAAAAACGGCGGCTCTGCCTGCCGTGCCGGTTACACCTGTGACCAGGGTGGCCCGAACGCCGGATTCTGCTGCACGGTGGCGTCCGACGGCGGCATCGAGTGTGAGGCGTACCTGTAAGCCCGCCCGTCCAGGTCTCCCCGGTGCTGGGCTGACTGCCCGGCATCGGGGCGCTCTGCGACGTTGCAACAGATTGCACCCGGGGCACTCCTCTCGGGTGCAATCCGTGTCAGGCGCGCGAAGGGCCGGCGCACCGGGCGGGAGTCGCGGTGGTCAGGTCCCGCGGCGGCGCTTGCTGAAACGTTCCACGGCTGCCGAGGTCCGGGACGCCTTCAGGAGTTCCGCCCACGCGTCGGGAGGCTGACCGCTCTCGAGCATGTTCTTGAAGACGGCATAGGCGTCCGTCCTCGAGCCGTACGTTCGCTTGGAGTGCTCGTCGTTCACCCAGGCGTAGATGATGACGCGGGCGCGGGTGTCGAAGCGGAAGAAGAGGCGGAACCGCTGGGCGCCGAACTTCGCGCGGAACCAGTGCTTGTAGGCGCCGCTGAGGGTCGTTCCCTGGCGGAACTCGGGGCGCGTGGGGTCTGCGGGGATGACGACGAACAGCAGCTCGTTGAGTGCCGCGAGCAGCTTGAAGTTGGCGCTGGACCGATACTCCTTCGGCTTCTTCGCCTTGTCCCGCTCCACCGCGCTCGCCAGCCTGTCGAGCTGGTCGAGCAGCAGTGGGTGGGCAAACAGTTCCCACCCGTTGCTCTCCATGACTCAGAGTTCCACGTCGCCGTCGATGGGAGCCTCCAGGTTCACCCGGGTGCCCTTGACCAGCTTCCTGACGCGCCCTGCGAACTCCCTCGAGAGCGGCTCGAGGGCGCGTGGACGCTTCGCCATGTCCCGAGCGAGGAACCGGAGGAACTCCCCCACGATCGGATCTTCGTGTTCGGCCTCCACGGCGACCACCACGACCTGTTGCCCCTCGACCCGGAACGCGAGCTCATCGCCCTCCTTGAGACCGAGAAACTGTCGGATCGCCCTGGGAACGGTGGTCTGCCCCTTGGCCGTGAGGGTGCTCCGCTCTTCGATGGTCGCCATGTGAACCTCCCCGGAGACTGAAGGTAAGGATATTTCCTTACCGGATCAATCCCCCACGGCCATCGCCAGCGCCGCGTCGAACGCGCCGGGCGAGAACGCGAGCCCGCGCAGCACCACTCGGCGGAGGCGGGGACGCGCGGCAATCCCGAGCAGCCCCTCCGTCAGCCAGGCGTAGCGCAGGAACGCGAGCCGGAAGTCCCGCGCGTAGCCTCCCAGCGCCGCGGGCGTGGCCTCGTCCCGGAGCGCCTGCACCACGTGCCGACCGAGCGACTCTGCCGCCTCGAAGCCGAGCATCAGCCCTTCTCCGGTCACCGCGTCCACGTACCCGGCCGCGTCTCCCACCAGCGCCACCCGGTCCGCGACCACGGCGGACACCTGCTGCCGCAGCGGACCTGCGCCCATCACCTCCGAGTCGCGCGGCACGTGCGCGAGCTTCTCGGCGAGCACGGGAAAGCGCGCGAGCAGCGACTCGAACCGCGTGGCCTCGTTGCCCTCCTTCGAGAACAGGAACGCGAGCCCCACGCGCCCGGCGCCTGCCGGCGTGACGTACGCCTCCGCCCCTTCCGAGAAGTACACCTCCACCTTGTCCGTCCACGGCGCACGCGCGAAGTGGGCACGCAGGCCGTAGCGCGGTGCCGCCTCCTTCACCTTCACCGCGAGCCCCGCACCGGCCCTCACGCGCGAGTGCAGCCCGTCCGCCCCCACGAGCAGCCGGGCCTCCACGGCGCCCGCGTCCGTCTCCAGCCCCACCGCGCCCGGCGTCACGGAGAAGCGCTCCACGGTGCAGCCCTCGTGCACCTGAACGCCCGCGTCCGTCGCCGCGGCCCGGAGCGCCCGCCGAAGCGCGAGCCGCCTCACCCCGAGCCCGCCGCTGCCGGGCAGCAGCCCCGTGGCCTGCACGCCGTCGTCGGAGACGTAGCGGATGCCGGTGAAGGGGCTGCAGTCCGCGGGCGACAGCCGCTGGAAGGCGCCGTGCCGCTCGAGGAAGCGCACCGCGCGCGGCATGAGCCCCTCGCCGCACGCCTTGTCCACGTCCGCTCCCGGCCGCCGCTCGAACACCGCCACCGAGAGGCCGCGGGCCCGGCACTCGAGCGCCGCGGCGAGTCCCACCGGGCCGCCGCCCACCACCGCCACGTCCACCTTCACGGGAGCCGGCTCCGGAGGTAGCCCGCCGCGGACCGCGCCAACTCCGTTCCCACCGTGAGGACGTTGACCGGCCTCGGCGGCGAGAGCGTCCCGGCGAGGTGCTGGCGCAACGCCTCGCGCCGCCGCAGCTTTCCGCTCGAGGTGCGCGGCAGCGTGCCCGGGGCCACCAGCACCACCTCGCGCGGCGTCACCTGCGTCCGCGCCACCACCGCGGCGCGCACCTGCTCGGAGAGGTTCGCGGGCGCATCCTCGAGCGCCTCCACCAGCATGAGCAGCGCCTCGCCCTCTTCGCCCTCGGGCAGGTACCCCAGCGCCACCGCGCAGCCGGGACGCACGCCCGCAAGACCGTCCAACGCCTCCTCGAACTCCTGCGGGGCCCGGTTCGCACCCCGCAGCACGAGCACGTCCTTGGCGCGCCCGTAGAGGTACAGCTCGCCGTCGTGCTCGAAGCCCAGGTCCCCGGTGTCCAGCCAGCCCTCCCGCAGGACCTCGGCGGTCGCCTCGGCCAGCCCGTCGTACCCCTGCATCACCGAGGGGCCTCGCACGTGCACGTGGCCGACGCGGCCCGGGGGCAGTTCCGCCCCGGACGCGTCCCGCACGCACAGCTCCACGCCGTGCACCGGGGCGCCCACCGAGGAGAGCTCGCGTGCCCCCGGCTCGAGCCGTCCCTCCGCCGCGAGCACGCGCGCGTCCACGGAGAGCGAGCGGGGCGTGGTGCGCCGGGGAGAGAAGGTGACCGCGAGCGAGGCCTCGGACAGGCCGTACACCGGCACCAGCGCGTCCGGCCGCAGCCCGAAGCGCGCGAAGCGCTCCGAGAAGCGCCGCAGCACGTCCACCGACACCGGCTCCGCCCCGTTGAGCGCGAGCTCCCACGAGGAGAGGTCCACCCCCGCGAGCTCCTCGTCCTTCACCCGCTTCAGACACAGCGCGTAGGCGAAGTTCGGGGCAGGCGAGATGAAGCCGCGGTGGCGCGACACCGCGCGCAGCCACAGCGACGGGTTGACCAGGAAGTCCTGAGGGGACAGCAGCACCAGCTTCCCGGGCAGGTACACCGCGGAGAGCAGCGCGCCGATGAGTCCCATGTCGTGGTACAGCGGCAGCCACGACACGCCCACGCGCGTCTCTCCAGCCGGCGCCACGTGCTGCCGCAGCGTCTCCAGCTGCGCCACGAGGTTCCCGTGGCTCAGCCCCACCGGCTTCGGGGAAGCCGTGGAGCCCGAGCTGAACTGGATGACCCCGAGCGCGTCCGCGGCCACGGGCACCTTCGTGAACCTGCCCGCGGGGAGCGAGGCCACCTCGCGCACGCCGAGTTCCAAGCGGGACAGACGGGCCACTTCGCCGAGCAGCCGGTGGGTGCGCGCGTCCGACAGCACCAGCTTCGCGCGGGCCGCCGTCACCATGGCCGCGGTGGCCGCGTGGTAGTCCGCGAGCCTCCCGAGCCGCACCGGCGGGTAGAGCGGCACCGGCACCGCCCCCGCGAGCAGCGCGCCGAAGAAGGCGGCGAGGAACTCCCGGCCGGTCGGCAGCACCAGCGCCACCCGGTCACCGGGCGCCACGCCCAGGGCCTGGAGGCTCCCTGCCGTCCGGGACGCGAGCGCGTGCAACGCCGCCCAGTCCAGCCCGTCCTCCTGCTCGTGCCGGTCCACCAACAGCAGCCCGCCCGTCCCCAGCGCCACCGCGCGCTCGAGCGCGTCCACCACCGTGGAGCTGTGTGGCTCGGGCAGGGGAGGTCCGCGCATCACGGCGCCGCCTCCAGCTTCCGCACCACCAGCGCCGCGAGGTCCGCCACCGTGGACACGCCGGCGGCGTCCTCGCCGTCCAGCCTGACACGGTAATGGTCCTCGAGCCCCACCATGAGGACGGTGAGGGACATGGAGTCCAGCTCCAGGTCCCGGAGCAGGTCCGAGGACGGGGTGATGTCCGCCTCCACCTGGGCCTCTCCCCGGAGGA
>JBDLRJ010000235.1:0-10883 GCA_039800145.1 Pseudomonadota bacterium
GTGCCGCCGTCCGCCTGGTAGGCCGAGTAGGTGGCAGCGTCCGGGAACGGCGTGCCGGCCCCGGTCGGGTAGGGGTAGAAGTAGTCGTCGAAGTGCAGCCCGTCCACGTCGTACCGCGAGAGGACGTCCTCCACGACGGCCTTCACGTGGGCGCGCACCGCGGGCACGCCGGGGTCCATCACCACCTTGCCGTCGTAGGTGACGGCCGCAGACGCCAGCGTGCGCGTCACGTGGTTGGGAGCGGCCTGGACGCTCGCGCTCGTGAGGCCCCGGTAGGGGTTCATCCACGCGTGGACCTCCATGCCGCGCGCGTGGGCAAGCGCGAGGATCTCCTCGAGGGGATCCCATCCCGGGTCGCGCCCCTGGGTCCCGGAGAGGAAGCGGCTCCACGGTTCGAGGGAGGAGGCGTAGAGCGCATCGCTCTCGGGGCGCACCTGGAAGAAGAGCGCGTTCATGCCGGCGTCTTCGAGGTCGTCCACGAGCGCCTCGAGGGAGGCCCGCCCTGCGTCCGGGCCCAGCGAGGAGCTCGGTGGCCAGTCGAGGTTACTGACCGTGGAGACCCATGCGCCGCGCAGCTCGCGCGGGTGGCCGACGGCGACGAGCGCTCCTCCCGTGCCTCCATCGGGGGCGCCCCCCGCCCCACCGTCGCGGGAGCTCGCCGAGCCGCCGTCGCTTCCGGCGTCCTCCACGTCCGGCACGTCCGCGGTGCCCCCGCAGGCGGAGAGGGCGGCAACGACGAGGGTGCAGAGCAGCGGGCGCAGGGAGCTCACGAGGAGGGTTGGTAGCGGGCCGCGGCTCGTGACGTCGAGCCGCCACTGCCCGGCCGTCACGCGCGCGAGGCAGTGCGCTGCCCCGCGGCACGAGCTGTTGGAAGCGCCCCGGACGGTTCACCAGTACCGCGCGTCCTCCACCTTTCGGTCGGTGACCAGGGCGTTCCGAACGGAGGTGAAGACTCCGAGCTCGGTCCGCGCCGGACTGTCGTAGGGCGCGTTTCCCTGCAGTGCGCCCTGGAGCTGGGCGATCCGCTCGTCCACGGCCTGCAACGCCGTGCGGCCGTCCTGTTGCCGGGGCTGGTGGACATCTGCCCCCAGCTCGACGAGGGCCACCACCACCTCGAGCCGCCCGTCCACCGCGGCACGGTAGAGGGCAGGCTCACCCCACCGCGACAGGCCGCCCAGTGGCGTGCCCAGCGCCACCAGCCGCCGAACCACCTCCGCACCACGGGCCACCGCCAGCGCGAGCGTGGCCTCGCGGGCATCCGCCCCGAGCCGCACCAGGAGGTCCACCAGGGGCACGCTGGGGGCATCATCCAGGAGGGTCCGGTGGTCGCGAGCCCCCCGAACGGACGCCCCCGCCGCCACGAGCCGCTCCACCACCCCACCGTGGTCCCGCTCGACCGCCATCCCGAGCAGCTCCCGCTTCCTCGCCGGGGAGAGCCCAGCCCATGCCCCGTCTCGAAGGGCGGCGTCGACGTCCCGCACATCGCCTGTCCGGCATCCACGCTCGAGCAACGCCTCGGCGGCAAGCGCAGCGCTTTCGCCGGCGCCTGGCGAAGGACCGCAGGGTGCACACAGCTCCGCGGGCATGGGGCGCGCGGCGGCGCGCGCCTCCTCTTCGGACGCCTGGGTCCGGTCCACGCCGGCGTCGTTCGTGGGATCAAACCGGAAGAGGCAGGTGGCGAAGTCCCCCGCCAGCAGCCTCGCTTCGAGTTCCCAGGCGAGCGCCACCGCGGCCCGCAGGCGTGCCGGCGCGGAGGCCGCGTCGGGATGGCGGCGCAGCGCGTGCGGAGCGAGCCGCCAATACAGCAACTGGGCCGTGCCCTGGTCACAAGCGGGGTGCTGCACGATACGCCGCGCACCGGCCACGCCTGCGTCCCAGTTGTACGAACTTGCTCGAAGGTGGAGACGCTCCGGCGTCGTCGGGCGGGCCATCGGGACCGCTTACCACGCGTGAGGGTACCGGGTGCTGCGCGACGCGGCTCCGCCGGCACGGCGCAACTTCTTGCCCGTCTCGGCCGACAACACGGACAACGCAGGATTTTCCCGGAGCCGCTTCATGCCCACCCTCACCGGACTTCGTCCCTCGCCTCCGCCACAGGAGCCCCGCGCCAGCACCGCGCAGACCGGGCAGGCCGCGGGACGTGTCGCCAGCACCGAGCACACCGCCCCGCCCCCGACGCTGCCTCCCCGCCCCGTCACACCCCCACGGGCGCCCAGCAGCGGTTTCTTCGAACGGACCTTCGGTCCCGCCATCGAGCGCACCCTGGACGTGGTGGCCGACACAGTGGATCGACTCTCCGCATCCGGGATGTATGCGCCCCTCCCGTCTCGCGAGGAGCGGGCGGGCCTTGCTGGTCGGCAGGCGAGCCTGGGAGAGCTGCTGGGCACCCCGGCCGCGCGCGTGGGCGGAGGCGAGTCCGGCGGCACACGCTGATCCGCTGCGGAAACTCGCCCGTGCTCGGGTAGCGTTCAGGCCATGCCCTGGTTGACCCGAGAGGAGCGCGACGCGCTGTTGCGGCACACCGTCGCGCGGGCGGCCCGGGACATCCCGTGGTACCGCGAGCGCTGGGGCGAGTCCTGGCGCGAGGTCCAGGGGGTGGACACGCTCGGGGCGCTGCCCCTGCTGACGAAGGACGAGGCCACGGCCCACCAGCACCTGCTCCTCGCGTCGCCCTCGGCGTACGTGGGGACGCTGTCCTCGGGCACCCTCCACGGCGACCGTCCACCCCTGCGGGTGCACCACGGCGCGGCGGAGTCCGAGGCCTGGCGCACGTGGATGAAGGAGCGTGGCCTCCACGCGCCGTCGCCCCACACGGAGGAGCTCGTGCTGGACGTCCGAGCCATGCACCACGGGCTCCCGGAAGCGCCCTGTCCTCCGGGGATGCTGCGGATCCCCTGGACACCCACGCCCAACGCGCTGCGGCTGCTCCTGGAGCTGCTGTCACATCCGCAGCCAGATGGGCGACGCGTCACCGGGCTCATCATGGGCAGCGGCGCGCTCATGGCCTTCATGGCGTGGCTGTTCGAGCGCGGCGTGGATGCCAGCACCTTCCGGCTCCGCCACGTCGGCACGTATGGCTTCAGGCTGAGTCCCCACTGGCGCGCGCTCGTGGGTGACGCCCTCGGCGCCGAGATCTACGACAACTTCAGCCTCTCGGAGTTCGCCACCCCGGCGCTCCAGTGCGCGGGATGCGGCCACTGGCACTGGCACGTCCCCCCCCTCGTGGCCGAGGTGGTGGACGTCCACACCGGGCGCCCGCTGGACAAAGGCGTGGGGGTGCAGGTGCTCACGGGCTTGTACCCTTTCGTCCAGGCCATGCCGCTCATCCGTTACTGGACGGGGGACCTGGTGGAGTTGGGGCCGCCGTGCGCCACCGCCGGGGAGCGCGGCTTCCGCTTCCGCGGGAGGGCCTCCCAGTGCGTGCTCGAGTCCGGGGGCACAGGAGACCCGGTGCTCGTCAGCCCGCAGGACGTCCAGGACTTCCTCGAGGGCCGGTGCGAAGTGGCCCGGCACCCGCACGCGATGGAGTTGTTGGGCCTGGTGCGCTCGCCCGACATCGGCGCGGTGACGTTCGAACTGGACGCACCCGCCCCCAACCACCCACGCGTCTCCGTGGAACTCCGCTTCGATCCACACGTTCACCCCGAGCCGGCCCGTGCACTGGCACGGGAGCTGGCCGAGGTGCTGCTCCGGGCGTCAGCTCCGCTGCGGCGTGTCGAGGCGGAGCAGCGCGGGACGCTCGAGATCCACGTCACGGGACCCGGCCGCCTGACGCGGCGCTGGTCCAAGCTGGACGGGTGAGGCGGCAGGTTGCCTTCCCGAAGTCGTCGCTCCGCAACAGGTTCAGGCCGCCCAGGAGCTCTGCCCTACGCCTGTCATGAACCCGCGGTTCCCCGCGCGAGTGGCGCTCGCTCTCCTGCAGTTCCGGAGACTCGTCTCCCGTTGGGATGAGAGGATGATTCACCACACCATCAACCGCACCCCGAGTCCGGGCTCGATCCCCACCCCCTCGAAGCGGGGACCGCGCGCCTGCACGAAGAAGCCCAGCATCACGGCCGCGTCCTTCCACGCGTAGCCGGGCCCGAGCCACAGCCGCCCCAGCGCAGACGGCAGGCCCGTGTTGGGCACCGGCCCCACCTCACCACCCGCAGTGACGCCGTACAGCGGGCCGGCCGTGTACCCGAGCGCCGCGCCCAGCCCGAGCTTCACCTCGAACGTCACGCCACTTTCCCAGCGCTTGCGCCAGCCACCCTCGACGCGGAGAAAGCCCTCGGTCAGCAACGTGCGGTGCATGAGCCCGAGCTGCGCACTGGTGACGAAGCCGTGCGGAAGCCGAAGCTCGAGCCCCACCCCCGCCTGCAGCGGGAAGGCCTTGTCGAGGTTCGCCGGCACCCACGTGCCGACCTCTGCCTCGATCCCGAACCGGCGGCTCTCGGCAGCCGCAGGCAGCGCGAGCGCAACCACCACCAGGAGTGTCGCGTGGCTCATCGGGTGAACTCCCGCACGGCCTCGGCGAAGATCTCCGGCGCCTGCGCGGCCGGATCATGCGAGACGCCCTCGACGAGCAGCAACCGCTTGCGGCTCGAGCCCAGCGCCGAGAAGACATCCTGGGCAGTCGCCTCGGGAACTCGACAGTCGTTCTTCCCGTACACGAGCAGCGCCGGCACCGTCATGCCCTGTACCTGCGGCGTGAGGTCAAACCCAGACGTCAGCAGTTCGGGCACGATCGAGCCGAGGCTCATGGGGATGTTGCCTCCACCGGGGATGACGAGCGGGGACGCGGGCTCCTCGAGGGGCACCTGGACGTACTGGGCGGGCTGGCCCTCCTCCTCCTCGAGCCGCGCGCAGGCCTCGCTCAGCTGGCCAATCTCGTCCAGCGTCGCCTCCCGCTCCAACACCGCGCGGGCAAGCTCGACCACGGGCGTCCACGTCGCCACGTCACGCCCCTCGGCGATTCGCCGGCTGCCTCGCTCCACCAGGTGGGCAGCAGACCGCCGCGTGTTCTGCGCCGCCGCGATGAAGCCGTCAGACAGCACCACGCCCGTCACCCACTCCGGCCGCTTCGCCACGAAGGCGAGCGTCAGGGGCACGCCCCAGCTGTGCCCGTACAACCAGATCTGCGCGTTGGGTGCGAGCAGGCGCACCGTGCCGACGACCCGCTCGAGGTCGACGACGTGCTGCTCGATGGTGAGCCGGTCCCGCGTCGACGCGCCCGAGACGTGGTTGGTTCCCCGCTGGGCCCACGTGACGACGCGGAAGTCACGCTCCAGCGAGAGGAGTCCCTGCGGCGGCGAGCCGAAGTCCGACGTGCCGATGGGCCCGCCGTGTTGGTACACGAGCACGCGCGTCGCATCGGCCGGCCCCGACAGCCGCACCGGGAGCCGGACGCCGTCGCTCTCCACGTGCAGCACGTCGACCGCTCCGGGGGAACACCTGCACAACGCCAGCACGAGGGCAGCGACGACGCCCCGCCAGGAAAAGAGAGAAGAAGAGGCCATGGCGGGACAACGAAAGCGCAAACCCGGGGCGTTTGCACGGCGCATCGCCGACCGCGGACCTGCCAGGTGTGGACGCCGAGTGACTCGGCCCATTCGCCCTCACGGGCGACGGCCGCGGTGGCTCCCGTCCGCGCGCCGCGTCCGCTTCCACCTGCGCAGGAGGGCCAGGCACGGCAGCCACTGCGCCGGCGCGTGCGGCACCGACGCACACCCTCCCGCCGCGGCCTCCGGCCCCACCACGAGCGGCACGGTCGGCACCGGCCGGTCGCGCTCCCGCCACGCGTCCAGGAAGTCGAGCACCGGGGCCACCGCCCCTGCCCGCACGCCGCCCGCGCACCCGCTGCGCCCATAGGAGATGACCCCCGCGATCTCGCCGCCGACGATCACCGGCCCGCCCGAGTCCCCGTTGCAGGCGCCCGTGCTGCCCCCCGCGAGCTCGAGGAACTTCGGCTCGGCCACGCTCGCCGTCGTCTGCAGCTGCCGGCGGCCTCCCGCCACCGCGGACTCACCGGGCTCCGCTGCCCCGTAGCCATAGAGCGTGACGTCCACGCTGCCGCCGTCCACGGGCAGCGCAGCCCGGGCCAACTCCCACTGCAGCGCGGGCAACAAAGAGGCCGTGGACACGAGCCCCACGTCCGCGCCGCCCTGCAGCGCCCCCGGGTCGAACTCGGGATGGGGCAGCACCCACGCCACCTCCAGCGCGCCCGGTACGGTCCCTCCGTCCAAAGGCACGTGCTCCGCGCAGGAAACGGAGAAGGAGGCCCCCTTGCCCACGGTCCCCGGCGAGACGCAGTGCGCCGCCGTCAGCAGCAGGTGCGGTGAGAGCACCGTCCCCGAGCACAGCCCCGTCTCGCCCGTCTCGGCATGGATGAGCAGCGCACACACCGCGGCGGCGGACGGCGCCGGCACCCCGCCCACGAGTGCATTCCCCTGTCCGTCCGTGGCGGACTCCCCCTCGCCGACGTAGGGGCCGGACGGCGTACCGCCCCAGAGGACCGCCCCGGTCGGAGCACCGGCGCCGTCTGCCCGGAGCTCGATCCGCTCGGGCACCTTCGGCCCATTGCCGGGACCAAAGGTCAGCAGGCCGACCCCCAGGAAATGGCTGGTGACCGTCGCACTCGAGGCGAAGTCCAGGACGTCGGTCCGCAGGGGGATGGCCACGCAGCGGTAGGAACTCTCGGAGAGGACCTCCGCCGCCGTGCAGTCACCGCCGTTTCCCTGGAAGAAGGACAGGACCCGTGGCGCGGTGCTGACGGTCCAACGGGCGGCCGTGGAGCCCACCCTCAAGACCGGCGTGAAGAGCCTTGCAAACCCATACATGTTTGCGCGGATGGCCACGACGTCCTGGTTCTTCGCCGTGGTGAAACGGGACGGGAGGAGCGCCCCGTTTTTTGACAAGCCCCACGAAGTCGCCCTCCAGCGAGACCGCCACGTCGATGCCGGCGTCGAGGCCATCCACCGTGACCGTCCCGGACGTCACCTCGGACGCCTCGGGATTGAAAGGCACGTCGAGGACGGGAGCAAAGGTCAGCCCGGAGACGGGGAGGACGTCGACGATGTCGTTCATCCGAGGTCCGGCGGGACTTCGGACTTGTAGACGCGGCGGGCGGTCTCCACGCCGTGCACCTGCGCCACGTGGCGGATGACGAGTTCCCGCTCGCTCGCGTCCGGGTACTGGGCCCGCAACCGCGCCATCACCAGCCGCTGCACACCCCGGTCCACCGCGCGCAAGGCCGCCCCGCGCTGCTCCTCGGTCATCTGGGCAACGAGTTCGGCGTGCTTGAGCGCCTGCTCGGGGGAGGTGTCGCGCATGGCTAACCGCCGCGCCCCACCAGGTCTCGACACAGCCGCACCAACTGCCCGGCGTCGTGTACGTCCTCGCGAGCAGTCTCTGCGTCCAGCGTGGCCAGGACCTCGTAGTCTCCCAACTGCCGGTCCTTGAAGAGGCGCGTCAGCACCCGCGCGGTGTCCTTGGGAAACTGCCCCGTGGCGACGAAGTCCCGGTTGAACGCGCCCAGGGTCTGCTCTTGGCTCGTGAAGACTGCGCCCCGCTGGCGAAGCACCGCGGTCACGGCGTGAAAGGCCGCGTAGTACGCACGCGAAGGCGCGTCGTCCCAGTCTCTCGCGTCGAGCGAACGGCGTGCGGCCTCCAGCTTCTGGTCCGCCTTCCGCAGGATGGCCTCGAGAATGGGCGCGATCGCCTCGCTCACAGAGGCACGCCCTCCCGCTCGATGTTGATGGCCAGCGGGAACCCGGCGGTTGCTCGCCACTCATCCACGGACCGGAGCAGGGTTGCGAACAGCGCCCCGTAGCGGTTCATGAAGTCCACCTCGATGTCGAGCAGGCGGTCTCGTAGCTCTCGGGTCCGAGCAGGGACCACGAGCAGGACGTCGTAATCAGACCCCTCGTGTGCATCACCGCGGGCGCGGGAGCCGAAGAGGACGAGTTCCTTCACGTCATCCCCCAGCTCTCGCCTGACGGCTTGCCCGAATTCGCGTGCGATGACGTCCACGGGGAGCAAGGTAGCCTGCAGTCTTCGAGGCGGCCAAGCCCACGAACGAGCCGACGAGGTCATCGGTCGTTCATCCCCCCGGTCCGAGGGGCACACTGGAGCGTGAATTTCGGCCCCATAAAAAAAACCCAGGGGTTACCTGGGGTTTCATGGAGCGGGAAAAGGGATTTGAACGAACGCGGGCGGTAGAAAAACCCTAAGCAGGACGCGCCTTTACCCCGCAACCGCCCGTTTTCGTTCAGTTCCATGTGCCCCTGGGTGCCGCCTCGTCCCGTCCTGTTCCGTTCAATTCCGCGCTGGAGGGGCACATTGGAGAGCCAGTTCGGACCTCTGGCGTGTTATTAAATGTCGGCACTTTCATGCGGAAGCCGACGAAAAAGAACACCCCTCCGGACCACGGCAAGCGGCTGCTTCGCCTCGTCCGGAAGCGGGGCACCCTCCGCGCAGCCGAGGCCACCGCGGCGGGCATCCCGGCGGTGTACCTGCGCCGGCTGACGCAGCGCGGGCAGCTCGAGCAGGTGGCCCGCGGCATCTACCGGGTGGCGGACGAGGCACCCGGCCCCCATCACGGACTGGCCGTCGTCGCGGCCCGCAGCCCGAACGCCACCATCAGCCTGCTCTCTGCCCTCTCCTTCCACGGGATGACAAGCCAGCTCCCACCGGAGGTGTGGCTCACCATCCACCGCAAGGCCCGCACGCCGAACCTGGAGTGGCCGCCGCTGCACGTCACCTGGTCCAGCGGTGACGCGGTGGACGCCGGAGTCGAGGTACACGCCATCGAGGGGATTCCGGTCCGCATCACCACCCCCGCACGGACAGTGGCGGACTGTTTCAAGTACCGCTCCACCGTGGGACTGGACGTCGCGCTCGAGGCGCTTCGGGAGTACCGCAGCAAGAGGCTCGGCAGCATGGAGGAGCTCGAGCGGTCGGCACGGAGCTGTCGGGTGTCACGCGTCATGCGCCCGTACCTGGAGGCGCTTTGGTCATGACGCCTCGTGCGCGCCAACCCGGCCCCGCAGCAACGTGGCGCAAGCTCGTCCAGCTCGCGAAGGCGCGCGGCGAGGACCCCAACTTCGCGCTGATGCGCTTCGCGGCGGAGCGGCTCCTCTACCGGCTCTCTGTCTCCGCCCATGCCGCCAACTTCGTCCTCAAGGGGGCCATGCTGTTTGCCGCCTGGACGGACAAGCCACACCGGAGCACTCGGGACGTGGACCTGCTCGGGTTCGGGAGTCCGGATGCGTTGATCACGACCTTCGGCGAAGTATGCGCCGTGGAGGTCTCTCCGGACGATGGCGTGCGCTTCGACGCGGGCAGCATCCGGACGGAGGCCATCCGGGACGAGGAGCAGTACGAGGGCCGCCGCCTGGTGGTCAGCGGCAGCCTGGGGAAGCTTCCAGTCCGGGTGCAGGTCGACGTCGGGTTCGGAGACGCGGTGACGCCCGCGGCGACCACGCTGAACTACCCCGTGCTCCTCCCGGAGTTCCCTGGTCCAGTGCTGCGGACCTATCCCCCGGAGTCTGTGGTGGCCGAGAAGTTCGAGGCGATGGTGAAGCTCGGACTCGCCAACAGCCGAATGAAGGACTTCTACGACCTGTGGGTTCTGAGCCGGACCCGCGCGTTTGACGCGAAGGTGCTCCACGCCGCGGCACGCGCCACGTTCGCTCGCCGCGGCACACCTTGGCCGGTCGCACCTCCGGTCGCGCTGACGGCCGATTTTTCCGAGGACGCGACCAAGGTCGCACAGTGGGGCGCCTTCCTCGAGCGAACGCGCGCAGCGGAAGCCCCTGCCCTACGCGAGGTGGTGGAGCGTCTGGCCGTATTCCTCAGGATTGACAGACGGGGCGGCGAAGGGACCATCTGGTCCCCACAGGCAGGGGCATGGACGGGTGACCTGCTCGGGGAACTTCGGAACGATTGAAACGTGAGACGATGCCCCTCCGGCCCACACGGAGGGCCGCCTGAGGAATGGGCTTGATCCGGTTGGGTGGACACCAACGAAGAGGCGGGTACGGTGTCCCCAATGGATGGAGAGAAGAAGCAGAGGCGGGCTCGTCGCAGTTTCACGGACGAGTTCAAGGCTGAGGTGGTGAAGCGGGTGTTGACCGGGCACCGGACGGCCGGGCAGGTGGCGCGGGAGCTGGACCTGACGGAGACCGCGGTGCGGGCCTGGGTGCAGCAGCACAAGGCCGACCAGGGCAAGGGCCCACCGGGCGCGCTGACCTCGGCCGAGCGGGAGGAATTGGCCCGGCTGCGCAAGGAGAACCGCGAGCTCAAGGAGGACCGTGAAATCCTAAAAAAAGCGGCGGCCTTCTTCGCGAAGCAGAGCAAGTGAAGTTCGCGTTCATCGACGCGGAGAAGGCCTTCCATTCGGTCTCCAGGCTGTGCCGGAATCTCCGGGTGTCCCGGTCCGGCTACTACGCATGGTGCGACCGTGCGCCCTCAGCGCGGGCACAGAGGGACGCGGTGCTCAAGGTGCACATCCACGAGGCGTACAAGCGCGGACGCCGCACCTACGGCAGCCCACGTGTCCATCGGGAACTCCACAAGAAGGCTCTCCGGGTGAGCCGCAAGCGGGTCATCCGGCTCATGCAGGAAGACGGGCTGGTGGCCCGGGTGCGGAGGCGGTACCGGGTGACGTCGGTGGCTCCCAACGAGCAGCCGCTGCCGCCCAACCTATTGAACCGGCAGTTCGCTGCAGACCGTCCCAACCAGCGCTGGGTGGGCGACACGACCGAGCTGTCCACGCACGGCGGCAAGGTGTACCTGGCCGCCATCCATCTGCCCCTCCTTCGCGTGAGGGCCTCATGGCAGCCGGTTGCTACCCACCGTCGTCAACGCCTCCGGGCTTACGTCCGCCCGGCCCTACATGACCG
>JBDLRJ010000236.1:0-9059 GCA_039800145.1 Pseudomonadota bacterium
ACAAGGTCGGCGGAGAGGTCGACGCCATCTGCACCCGCTGCAAGCTCGTCCGCTCGGACGGCCGCCCGCAGCTGCTCGCCCACACCATCCTCGCCATGGTGGGAACCAAGATCGCCCGCGTGCGCTGCAACACCTGCGGCTCGGACCACGTCTACCGGTCGGACGCCCCCTCAAGCAGCAGCTCGCCGGCGGTGCGCAAGGCGAAGTCCTCGGAGTCGGAGGCGCCGAAGGTGGTGGTCAGCATGCTGGACGAGCTCCGGAAGCGGGATCCCGCCACGCTGCAAAAGTATTCAATCAAGACCACCTTCAAGCTGGACGACTTCCTCGAGCACCCCACGTTCGGCCAGGGGATCGTCACCGCGGTGCGGGGCGACAAGATCGACGTGGCGTTCAAGGTGGAAACGCGCACGCTCGTGCACGCGCGCGGCGACGGGCTGTCCCAGCCGAAGCCGAGCTTCAGCCCTCCTGCCGGTCCCCGCACCGGCCCGGCGGACAAGCCGGTCGCAGACGAGCCCGAGCCGGGCGCACCGTAGTCAGGGCTGCGTCCCGCCGAGCGCTGCGACGGCGTCGGCCAGGTCGCGGGGCAGCGGCGCGGTGAAGTTGCGGGCCGGTTGCCCCCCGAGCGCTGGCAGGCGCACGTCCATGGCGTGCAGCGGCGTGCGGGCCAGCACCACCCCACCCGGAAGCGCGAGCGGTCCCGGTGTCCCGTACTGGTGATCCACGAGCAGGGGATGGCCCAGGTGCTGGAGGTGCACGCGGATCTGGTGCGTGCGGCCGGTGAGCGGCTCGGCTTCGACCAGCGTGGCGCCGGTGAGCACCTGCAGGGGGCGGAACCGCGTTCGTGCCGGCTTCCCCTCTTCACCCTCCCTCGCCACCCGCATCCTGCTGCGGCGCGCGGGCACGAGGGCCGCCGAGAGCTCCTGCTGCGCGAGACCTTCGCCCCGCGCGAGCGCGAGGTACCGCTTCTGGACCGTCCCCTCCTCGAACGCCATGGAGAGGGCGCGGTGCGCCTGCGCGTCGGTCGCGAAGAGCAGGACCCCGGACGTGTCCCGGTCCAGCCGGTGGACCACCCAGAGCTTCCGCCGGAGCTGCGCCTCCAGCTGCTGCTGGAGCGGGGCCGGCCCCTCCGTCGAGCGGCCGGGGATCACCGGCACGCCCGCGGGCTTGTCCACGACGAGCAGTCCCCCTCCCTCGAAGAGGACGGGGACGGTGCTCACTCCACCTCCGAGGCCTTGAGCACCTCGATCCGGCCCAGCCCCTTCATGGCGGGCTTGAGCTCGGACGCCTTGCCCACGAGGACCACCAGCGGCTCGGTGGCCAGCAGGTACTTGCGCGCCACGGCGGCTGCGGCCTTCCCATCCACCGCGGCCACGCGGCTGCGGTAGCGCTGGACCCAGTCTGCGCCCAGGCCGTAGAGCTCCACGTCCGCGATGGACGAGGCCACCGCGTCGTTGGTCTCGAGCCGGAGCGGGTAGAGCCCGGCCAGGTAGGTCCGCGCCGTGGCGAGCTCCTTCGGGGTGAAGCCCTTGTCTCGGGCGCGGGTCAGCTCCGCGAGCGCCACGTCCACCAGTTCGCGCGCCGTCTCGGTCTTGGTGAAGGAGCTCACCTCGAAGTGGCCACCGGCCTTGAGCCCCCCGAAGCCGCTGTACACCCCGTAGGTGAGGCCCCGCTTCACGCGGATCTCGCTCATGAGCCGGCTGGTGAAGCCCCCGCCGAGGGCGGTGTTCATCACCGTGGCCGCGATGGCGTCCGGGTGGCCGCGCCGCATGCCGGGACCCGCCACGCGGATCTGCGCCTGGGTCTGGTCCGGCTTGTCCACGATCACCACGCGCCCCGCCGCGGGGAGCCCCTCGAACGCGGGCACCGCGGAGACGTCCGTGGGGCCGTCGCGCCATCCGCCGAAGGCCGCATCCACCGCCGCGTCCAGGCTGGCCTGCTCGAACTGGCCCACCACCACCAGCTGGGAGACCTGTGGCCCCACGCGCTCCGCGTGGAAGCGAACCAGGTCCTCCCGCGTGAAGCCCTTGACGGACTTCACCGTGCCGAGCGGGCTGTGCGCGTAGGGGTGGTCGCCCCAGGCCACGCGGTTGAAGGCGCGGTCCGCGAGTGCGCTGGGGTCGTCCTGTTCGTTGGCGAGGTGCGCGAGCACGCGCGTCCGGGCGGAGGCCACCTCGTCCTCGGGAAACGTGGGCTCGCGCACCAGCGCCGCCATCACCTTGAGCATCTCCGCCAGGTGCTCCGCGGGCGTGGTCATGGCCACGTACATGGCGTCCTCGGAGCAGCCGAGGCCCAGCGTGGCGCCCACGAACTCCACCGCCTCGTCCACCGCCTCGGCCTTCAGCTTCTTCGTGCCGCGGCGGAGCAGCCGCGCGGTGAAATCCGCGATGCCCTCCTTTCCCGCGGGATCCAACGACGAGCCGGCCCGGATGACCAGGCGGACGCTGACGAGGGGGAGCGGACCGCGCGGGGCGGAGAGCACGGTGAGTCCTGCCGGGGTGACCCGCCGCTCCACCGCGGGCAACTGGAGATCCTGCGGCGCAGCCTTCGCGGGCGCGGCCGATGCAATGAGGGCCATGATGATTGGGACGGCGGTCACTCCGCCGCCCCCTCCGTGGGCAGGGGCTTGAGGGTCACGGTGACGCGGCGGTCGCGCGAGAGGTACTTCGCGGCTGCGGCCTTCACCTGCTCCTGGGTGATGGCGGCGTAGCGGTTGGGGAGCTTCAGCGCCTCCCGCCAGTCGCCGAGGAACGTCTCGTAGGTGCCGAGCGCGTGCGCGCGTCCGCCGTTGGTGGACAGCTCGCGCAGCTGCTGGGCGCGGAGGTTGTTCTTCGCCTTCTGGAGCTCCTTCTCGGAGATCCCGTCCTTCGCGATCTTCTCGAACTCGGCCTGGATGGCCTCCTCCACCTCGGCCGCCACGCCGCCGGGCTTGAGCTGCGCCACGGTGACGAAGAGGCCGGGATCGATCCGCCAGCTCCAGTCCACGCCCACCGACAGGGCGAGCTCCTTCTTGTAGACGAGATCCCTCGTGAAGCGGCTCCCCTCGCCCACCGAGACGGCGAACTGGATGACGTCCAGCACGAGCGTGTCCGCGTTGGCCGCGGCAGGTCCCCGGAAGGCGACCATCACGGCGGGCGCCTGCGCGGGGTGCGCCACCTCTGCGCGGCGGGCCCCCAGGGGCTCGGGCTCCGCGTCCACCACGCCCGGCACCGGCGGCCCCTTCTTGATGGTGCCGAAGTACTTCTTGATGAGCCCCAGCGCCTTCCTCGGCTCGAACGCGCCCGAGAGGTACAGCACCGCGTTGTTGGGTGCGTAGTACGTGCGGAAGTACTGCTCGCAGTCCTCCCGGCGGATGTTCTCGATGTCCGCCATCCAGCCGATCACCGGCCAGCGGTACGGGTGGGCCTTGAACGCGAGCGACTGGAGCTCCTCGTCGAGCAGCCCCATCACGTCGTTGTCCACGCGGAGCCTGCGCTCCTCCTTCACCACCTCGCGCTCGGACGCGAGCATCTTGTCCGACAGCGCGAGTGCCCGCATGCGGTCCGACTCGAGATCCAGCACCGTCTCCAGCGCCTCGGCCGCGAACTCCTCGTGGTACACGGTGAGATCCGTGGAGGTGTAGGCGTTGGAGCTGCCGCCCGCGGACTCGAGCGTGAGATCGAACATCCGGGGGCCGAACTTCTTCGAGCCGTTGAACATCATGTGCTCGAAGAGGTGGCTGATGCCGGTGATGCCCGGCCGCTCGTTGCGCGAGCCCACCCGGTAGAAGAGGTGGAGGCTGACGGTGGGCACCGCCGGGTTCGGCCAGAGGCGCACCCGCATGCCGTTGGGCAGCGTGGACTCCTGGACGTCGAACAGCTTGGACAGCGCGGGATCGGGCGCCACTGCCGGGGCGGCAGCGGCCTTGCGAGAGGAGGTCGGCACGTCGGGGGTCCCTTCTTCGGCCCGGGCCGGGGACGCAATGGATGCGCTCAACACCGCGCAGGCGACCCAGGTGACCGGATGGAACGTCATGGCGCGCGGACTCTACACGGAGTCGCCGTGGCGCCGCAGGAACTCCACCACGTGGGGCCACACCTCCCGCTCCGCCCGCTCCCCGACGATCAGGTCCATGTGGCCGTAGTCCGCCCGGGTTCCCGTCTCCACGCCGAACAGGCGCCACGCCTTCGGGCCCCCCAGCGCGCGGTATCCATCCCGCACCGACGCCGGCGTGCCCAGGCGATCCAGCTTCCCGGCCACCACGAGGACGGGGGTGCGGACCCGTGCCATGTCCGCGCGGAAGTCCAGCGTCCCGTCCGCGCTGCCGAAGCGGCCATGCTCGAGGACGTCCGCCAGCTGGAGGACGACGTCCGACTCGATGTCCGCGAGCCCATTGGCGAGGAGGCGCTTCCACGTCTCGCGTGGGACGTTCTGCGGGTTGGCGGTGAGCACCATGAACGGATCGGACGGCAGCTCCCCCTGGAGGGGGACCGTCGCCTGCGCCAGCGCCCAGACCGGGATGCTCCCGCCGGCGAACGGGTACACGCCGCGGAGCCGCGGCAGCAGCGCGCTCACCGCTCCACCGAAGTCCAGCCGCGTGGGGCTCCCGAGCGTCACGGCCGCCCCCACCCCCTCCCCGCCCTGCGACAGGTAGGCGTAGAGCGCCATCCCCCCGAGGCTGTGGGCCACGACATCCACCTGCCCCGCCCCGGTCACCTCGCGGATGCGCGCGATGGCAGCGGGGTAGTCCTCGCGCCAGAAAGCGTCGAACGCGTAGGGCGGGCGGCTGCCCCGCCGCTCGGAGTCGCCCGTGCCGCGCAGCGAGAGGGTCCAGGTCTCCAGGCCCTGGGCCGTGAGCCACGCCGCGAGGCTGGTCCCCTCGTGGAGATCCATGTTCCGGTCGTTGGCGCCGATCCCGTGCACGAGCAGCACCGGCCGCCCGGTGGGCGTTCCTCGAGGCACGCGCCTGGAAAGGGAGAGCACGTACCCATCCCTCGCCACGGCGCGCTCCGGGACGGCGCCCGGCGCGCGCGGCACGATCCACGGCAGGCCGCACCCGGCAGCCAGCACCACGCACCAGGGAAGCAGCCACCTCATGGGAGCCGCTCCAGCCACGCGGCGACCGGGTGGAAGACGTCTCTCGGCGCACCGGCCCCGAGCAGGAGGGACAGGTGGGTGTAGTCCTCGGCTGCGCCCTGGAACCGGTTGAGCTCCCGAAAGGTGACGCGCGCGCGCGGGGCCCGTTCCCGGAGCGGCGTCACGTGCTCCGGGTGGGCAACCGTGTCACGGGCCCCGAGCACCGCGAGGATGGGGATGTCCAGGCGGGCGAGCCGCTCGGCGAAGGGAGGGCCCGGGAGCGGGGGCGCACCGGCGTGGAGCGCGGAAAGCCACTCGTCGGCGACCGCCGGTGACAGGTCCCTCAACCCCTCTGCCGCGAACCGTTCCCGGACGGTGGATCCGAGCCACGCGCCGTGCGTGAAGAGCAGCCCGAGCGTGGCGCGGCCCTCCTCTCCCGCGAGCGCCCCGAAGCGCCCTCCCGCCGCGAGCACGCCCCCCAGCACCGCGTTGGGCAGCTCCCACTCGACCGGGGTGTCCAGCCCCACCACGCCCGCCACCCTACCGAGAAGCTCGTGGCCACACGCGGCGAGCGCGACCGCGCCCCCGTGCCCGTGGAGTCCGAGCACCACTCGGCCGGCGTGAAGGGATTGGACGGTGTCCACCGCGGCGGGGAGGATCACTTCCACCTGGTCGCGGAAGCGGGCGTTCGCCGGGAGCTCGAGCACGAACACGTCCCAGCCGCGCGAGGAGAGGAAAGGCGCGAGCCCCTCTCCGTGGAAGGCCCAGGCCTCGCGGCCCATCCCGAGACCGGAGACCAGGAGCACCGCCGGGGCATGGGCCCTCGGGTGGGCGGGGACGTGGCGCTGCAGCGACTGGGCACGGGCGGGGGACGCGAGCAGGCACGCGCCGAGCGCAAGCCACGCGAGCGCGCCCCGCGTCACAGCTCCACCAACCCCGCGCGCAGGGCGAGCACGACCGCTTCCACGTGGGAGTTCACGCCCATCTTCTTGTAGATGTGTCCGAGGTGCGTGCGGACCGTGCGGCGCTCGAGCGTCATCACCTGCCCCACCTCCGCGTTGGAGAGCCCCTTGGCCACGTACTCGAGGACCTCGAACTCCACGTCGGACAGGCCCCAGGGATCCTTCCGCTGCTCCGGTTTCGCCTGCACGGACTGGAAGTAGTTCCAGAACTTCCTCGCGATGATGGGCTCGAGCACGGTGCCGCCGTCCATCACGTCGCGGATCGCCGTGCGGATCTTCTCCGGCCCCATGCGCTTCACCAGGTACCCGGACGCCCCCGCCTGGATCGCCTCGTACACCTTCTGCTCGTCTTCGAAGGACGTGAGGATCAACACCTCCACGCCCGGCGCCTTCCGCTTGAGCTGCGCCGTGACCTGGATGCCGTTGAGCCCCGGCAGTTCCAGGTCCAGCAGCACGAGCTGCGGGGCAGCGGCCGCGACGGCGTCCACGGCCCGCGCGCCGTCCATCTCCTGGCCCACCAGCTCCAGTTCAGGGAACGTCGCGAGCACGCGGACGAGGTTCCGGAGCAGCGTGGGGTTGTCCTCGACGACGAAGATCCGCGTCCGGTCCATGCTCAGCGCTTCCGCTTCGGGGACGGGGTGACTTCGAAGAACTCCATCACCTTCCGCTCCTTCCCTGCCTCGAACTCCATCCCGAAGCTCTTCTGCTCACCGGTGTCCACCGCCTCGAGCATGATCACCCTCGGCCCTGCAGGGACGACCACGCGCTTGAGGGGCGTACGGCCCTTGGGCGTCCCGTCCACGTACACCTGGGCGGGAATGTTCGCGTCCGCCGTGAAGAAGCCGGTGTCCTCGCCCTCGGCGCGTGCAGGGGACGCGGGCCGCGGCTCCGCGCCGGCGGGCCTCGGGATGGGCCGCGGGGCCTTGTCCGGGGCGTCCACCACGGTCGGCTCGGCAGGTCCCTCGGCGCCGTCATCCGGAGATCCCCGCAGGAGGACGAGCAACAGCACGATCCCGAGCACGACCACGGCGCCGATCCCGAGGAGCCGGGGATTGAATCCACGCCGGGCGGCCGGGACCCGTTCAGACGCCTCGCCCGCTGGGGAGTCCACCGGCGTGTCGGTTCGCACGTTCTGGCGCGGCTGGGCAACGCCGGGCGCCTTCGCCGAGATGACGATCCGCTCGGGCGCGCGCGGGGCTTCGGCCGGGTCGTCCGCCACCGGGGGCGGCAGCGCCTCGCGTGGCATCTCGAACGGGGCGGGCGCGGCGTCCGGGGCCGTGTCCGAGACCTGGGCGGGGAGCTCCGCGGCACGCTGCCTCGGGCGCGCCGGCAACCCGGACGCGGGCGTTCTCCCGTGGCGGTGGATCCGCGGACCACTCGGCGCAGCGGCCGCGGCAGGCGCCTCCCATTCCGTGGCGGCCCGGGCGGGGTCCACGGGAGGTGCGGCCGCAGGTGCCAGGCGCTCGGGGGCCAGGGCAGGAAGGGGTTCCGGGAGCGGGGCCGGGGGCGGAGGTGCCGCGGGAGCCTGCTCGTCGCGCGTCTCGAGCTTGCCGACCAGCCCGTCGAGCCGAACGGCCGGCTGCTCCAGCGTGAAGCTCGGCCGGACGTGGAGCCCCGAGGGGCGGACCTCGTCGAGCACCGGGAGAGGCGGCAGCGATGCTCCCGAGACGGGCTCGAGCTCGAACGGCGTGTCGAAGGGAACGGGGCCGAGCGTCTCCACGCGGACCTCGTTCGGAAACAGCTCGCCCACGAACTTCACCACGTCCTCGCGGCTGGGCATGCCACCCGAGGCCGAGAGGAAATTCCGGAGCGCCTGGGACATCTCGGAGCAGGCGCGGTAGCGGCGCGCGGGAACCAACTCCACGGCGCGCATGATGGCGGGATCCAGCCGCGCGTTGATCCGCCGGTCCAGGCGGGACGGGGGCGGGACGGCCTCCCGGCGCACGCTCATCCCCTTGCCGGGACTCAGCTCCTTGAGGGTCAACAGCTCGTACGCGATGGCCCCCAGCGAGAAAACGTCCGACTCGACCGTGGGATCCTCTCCCCGCCCCACCTCCGGTGCGCGGTAGGTACCCCGCCCGCGGCCTGCGAGTGCCCGGAGCGCAGGGGCGGCCTGGAGCGCCCGGAGCGCGCCGAAGTCACACAGGTAACCGCGGCCGTCGAACCCGAGCAGGATGTTGCCCGGCGTGATGGCGCCGTGGACGAGGCCCGCGTCGTGGGCGCGCTGCACCACGTCCAGCAGGTGGATCACGAGGTGGAGCGCCACCGCGGGCGGCAGCAGCACCTCCTTGGTGGCGAGCCGCTGCAGCGCCACGCCGAGCGTGAAGCCGTCCACGTACTCGCGCACCAGGCCGAGCCGCCCCTGGACCATCCCCTGGTCGAGGAAGTGGACCACGCCCTCGTCCGCGAGCGGGTTCAACACGCGGGCGGTCTCGGCGAGCACCTGCGCGTACGCCGCGTCCGAGGTCCGCGGGTGGAAGAGCTTCAAGGTGACGAGCGTGCCGTCGTCGCGCTGGGCCTTGTACAGTTCTGCGAGCTCGCCCGACTCGAGGCGACCCATGAGTTGGTAGCGCGGCATGGACGTCAGAGCGTTCTGCCACCGACCGCGTCGAAGCGGAAGCCACACCAGACGCAGTCCTCCCGCTTCCGGCCCGGCGGGAGTTCGAGCGTGCACCCCGGGCAGCGGGGACGCCGCCGGGTGGCGGAGGGGACCCGGGCCGCGGCGGTGCGCGCCTCGCCCTTCACGTCCGCCACCTTCAGTGCCGCGCGCAGTTCCCGGACCTTCGCCTCCAGGATCCGGACGCGCAGCTCCAGGTCGTGGATCCGCGCCTGGGCGGGGTCCACCTGGACGCGGGCGGGGCTGGCACGGCGGCGGGAACGCATGGGTGCGATCAGCTTCCCACGCCGGAAAATCGGCCCGCAAGAAAACGGCCACCCGGACGTGCTAACCCCTCGACGCAACGTGAACGCCCCCGCTGCCCGTCCCCTGCCCGCCGTCCCCGCACCGCTGCTCCGGGCCCGCCAGCTGGTGGAAGATCCCTGGCT
>JBDLRJ010000237.1:0-9307 GCA_039800145.1 Pseudomonadota bacterium
CGCTCCCTGCTTCCTCCCCACGGTCGGTCACCCTTCCGCAGTTGCAGTTCGCTTCGCTCGAGATGGTCTCCTCGCGGAGGGACTTGCACCCTCAAGGTCGCGCCCATGCTGGGCGCACAAAAGGGAAGGCCCGGATTCCTTGAGGAACCCGGGCCTTCTCGCGCCTGGAGGTTCACCCCCCGAGCCGCTACTTCTTGGGGTCCTTCTTGATCTCCACGAGCTCCACCTCGAACACCAGGGTGGCGCCGCCGGGGATCTTCGGCGGGGCGCCGCGGTCGCCGTAGGCCTTGTCGGACGGGCAGACGAGCTTCGCCTTGCCGCCGACCTTCATCTTCTGAACGCCCTCGGTCCAGCAGGGGATGACGCCGTTGAGGGGGAAACTGGTGGGCTGGCCGCGCTTGTAGCTGGAGTCGAACTCCTCGCCGTTGGTGAGGGTGCCCTTGTAGTGGACGCTGACGGTGTCCGAGGCAGCAGGGTTGGCGCCGGTGCCGGCCTTGAGCTCCGTGTAGATGACGCCGGAGGGCAGCTTCTGCGCCCCCTTGTCCATGGCGGCCTTCTCGAGGAAGGCCTTGCCCTTCTCGCGCTCCTTGTCCGCGCGGATCTTCCCGCGGGCCTGGGCGAGCGCCTGGAGCTTGGGCTGGTACTCGTCGATCTTCAGGGCCGGGGCGCTGTCCTTCTGCGCGTCCGCCACGCCCTTCTTGAAGGCCTCGAGCTCGGCGGCCGAGGGGGAGAAGTCGTTGCGGACGTTCTTACCCATCAGGTAGCCCAGCGTGTAGATGGCCTTCTCGTCCTCGGTCTTGAGGCCCTGCGCGCCGGCCGAGCCCGCCACCAGCACTGCTGCCAGGATCCATGTCTTACGCATCGTGTGTGTCCCTTTCGTGGCCCCGGGGCGGGGTCCAGTGTCCGGCCTTATAGGCGCATCTCGCGGTCCGTCACGCCGCTTTTGCAGAACGACGGTGCTTCTGGTTCTCTCCGCCGACCATGGACGCGCGTACACGCAGGATGTTCACGTTGGGGGCCTGGCTTCTCCCGGCGCTGGCAGCGGCGCAGATGGATCTCCGCCCGCTGGTGAAGGAGCACGTGCTGAAGAACGGCATGACGTGGCTGGTGGTGGAGCGCCACCAGGCCCCGGTCTTCACGGGCTTCGTCCGGGTCAAGGTGGGCGGTGCGGACGAGGAGCCCGGGTACACGGGCCTGGCGCACCTGTTCGAGCACATGGCGTTCAAGGGGACGGCCGCGCTCGGCACGTCCGACTTCGAGGCGGAGAAGGGGCTGCTCGCGAAGATCGCGGAGGTGGGGGACCGGCTGGCTGCGCTGGAGCGGGCCGGGCAGCGGACCTCGGAGGAGGCCTCGCGGCTGCGCTCGGAGCTGAAGCAGCTGCAGGAGGCGCACGCGAAGATCACGGACGAGAATGCGCTCGCGGCGCTGTACCAGCTCAACGGCGCGGTGGGACTGAACGCCACCACGGACAAGGATCTCACCAGCTACTTCGTGAGCCTCCCGCGCAACCGCCTGGAGCTCTGGGCGCAGGTGGAGGCCTCCCGCCTGGCGGCCCCGGTGCTCCGGGACTTCTACAAGGAGCGGGACGTGGTGATGGAGGAGCGGCGCATGCGCACGGACAGCGAGCCGGGCGGCGCCATGTACGAGGAACTCATGCAGGTGGCCTTCACCATGAGTCCGTACCGCTGGCCCACCGTCGGGTACATGGGGGACCTCGAGTCCATGACGCTCGCCCGGGCGCAGGCCTTCCACGAGAAGTTCTACGCGCCGGCGAACGCCGTGGGCTGCGTGGTGGGAGACGTGAAGTTCGAGGAGTTGGTGCCGCTGCTCGAGCGCACCTTCGGCGCCATCCCGGCGCGGCCGGCGCCGCCGCCGCTCCTCTTCTCGGAGCCGCCCAAGCGGCAGCTCCGGCGCAGCACGGTGTACTTCGACGCGGGCCCTCGGCTCATGCTGGGCTTCCGCAAGCCCACGCTGCCCTCGCGAGACGACTACGTCTTCGACGTGATCGACGCCGTGCTCGGCGAGGGACGCACGGGGCGGCTGCACCAGCGACTCGTGGAGAAGGAGCGGCTCGCGCAGCGCGTGGGCGTCTTCGCCGGGCCGGGGTCCCGCCTGGACAACCTCTTCACGGTGGTGGCCATCCCCATGGACGGGGTTCCGCTGGAGAAGGTGGAGCAGGCCGTGTGGGAGGAGCTGGAGCGGCTGCAGCGGGAGCCCCTGGGCAAGGAGGAGCTCCAGAAGGTGCTCAACCAGGTCCAGGCGGGACTTGCGCGGGCGGTGAGCAACAACGCGGGGCTGGCCTCCACGCTGAGCCGGTACCAGGCGCTCGCGGGGGACTGGAGATACTTCGCGGACCACCCCGGCGTGATCGCCACGGTGACGCCCGAGGACGTGATGCGCGTGGCGAAGACCTACTTCGTACGCGAGAACGCGGTGGTGGTGGACCTGCAGCGCCCGCGTGGCGCGGGAGGTGGCAAGTGAGGCGCTCCATCCTGTGGGGGCTGCTCGCGGCAGGCTGCGCAACGGTACCGGCCACGCCCCCGGCAGTCCCCGAGACGGCGGCCCGTGCGGCGCCGGTGACGCTGCCCGCGCCCGAGCCCAGCAAGACGTCCGGTCCGGGGTGGCGCGCGCTGCCCTCGCAGCTGACCGGGGATCCCACCAGGCTCCCCATCCAGCCGCTGCAGCTCTCCGTGGTGAAGCCGCAGCGCGAGACGTGGCCCAACGGGCTGCAGGTCTACTGGATGGAGGACCACACCGCGCCGCTCTTCTCCGTCCGGGCGCTGGTGAACGCGGGGACCGTGGATGATCCCGCGGACCGGCTCGGCGTGGCGGACCTCGCCTTCGACCTGCTCACCTCCGGCGGCGCGGGGAGCCGGGACGCGGCGGGGCTGGACTCGGTGCTGGAGTTCCACGCAGCGCTCGCGGGGGGCGGGGCGGGGGACGAGCTCTCGTCCCTGGCGATCAACCTGAGGAAGGAGGACGCGTCCACGCTGCTGCCGGTGTTCGCAGACATGCTGCTGCGTCCGAGGTTCCAGGAGGACCGGGTGAAGCTCGCCGTGGCGCAGGCGGTGGAGGACGTGCGGCGACGCGCGGACTCGCCGGGGGGCCTGGCCGAGCGGGCGGTGCGCAAGGCGGTGTACGGCCCGGAGTCACTGCTCGGCCGCGAGGAGACGGCGGCGACGCTGCAGAAGATCACCCGCAAGGACGTCCAATCCTTCCACGCGCGCCACGTGGCGCCGGGCAACACGCGGCTGCTGGTGTCCGGGGACTTCGACCCGGTGGTGCTGCGGCCGCTGCTGCAGTCCCTGTTCGGCGAATGGAAGGGGGCCACGCCTCCTGCGCGCGCCTGGCCTGCGCCGCCGCCGCTGCAGCGGCGGGTGATCCTCGTGCCCAAGGAGACGCCGCAGGTGAAGATCCGGATTGCCGGCCACGGCTACGCACGGAAGTCCCCGGCCGAGTACGCGCTGCGCGTGATGAACACCGCGCTCGGCGGCGGGCTGGGCGTGGGGCGGCTCTACCTGCAGATCCGGGACGCGCAGGGGCTGGCCTATTCCGCGGGCTCGAGCGTGTCTCCGGGTCCCACGACGGGGATCTTCGTGGCCGGGGTGGACACCCGGCCCGAGACGGCGGAGCGGGCGCTCGCCTCCACGCTGCAGCTGTTGGACGATGCACGGAAGCCGGGAGCGTTCAACGCGCGGGAGCTGGCGCTGGCCACCGACACGTACCTCAACTCGTTCGCCTTCCGGTTCGACGAGCCGGAGAAGGTGGTGCGGGAGAAGGCCACGTTCGACGTGTACGGCTACCCGGAGGACTACCTGGAGCGTTTCCGGGACAACATCTCGCGCGTGGATGCGGCCGCGGTGACGGCGGCGGCGCAGCAGCTGCTGGATCCCACGACGTTCCAGATCGTGGTGGTGGGTCCCCCGTCGAAGCTGGGCGATCTCTCCCGCTTCGGCCCGGTGGTGACGGTGAAGGACGTGGAGGCGTTCCGCTGACGCGCGGCCGTTTTGTTGACGGCGCGCGTCCCGGCCGCAGGATGCGCTACAGGCGGCAACGGCCCTGTGGTGGGGCGGTGCGTCGCCCGAACCGAGGGAGCGCGCCATGGACCAGCGAAAGAAGACCCGAGCCCCGCTCGATGTGTACGTGAACAAGTACGTGGGGGGCGTGCCCTACACGGCGCGCACCTCCGACATCAGCGAGGAGGGCGTGGGCCTTGCGCGCCTCATCGAGCCCCGCTCGTCGAAGAAGCGGGTGGGCCTGCAGTTCCAGCTCCCCGGCTCCGAGGAGGTCATCTACGCCGAGGGCGAGGTGGTCCGCGAGTGGGTGCAGCAGCAGGGCGAGGTGGAGGGCTCGGGCATCCGCTTCACGCACCTGTCGGACCGCCACCGGCAGCTCATCGGCGCGTACGTGGCGCAGCACGCGGGCCACTGAACCCGGTGGCTTGACACCCCTCTCGCGAGGGGTCTTGGATCCACCGCCATGCTCTTCCGCTCGCTCACGTTGGCCGTGTGCATGGCCGCTGTGCCCTGCGTGGCCCAGGAGGCCGGGGCGCGTGCGGACGTGGACTGGGCGGAACTCGTGGTCCGCGTGACCGGCTCCGGTCCGCCGGACTTCCGCGCGCAAAACCCGGCCCACGCCCGGCTCGCGGCCGAGAAGTCCGCGCGCGAGGATGCCGTGAAGGCGGTGATGGCGAGGGTGGAGTCGCTCCCGGTGGCGCCCGGGCAGACGCTCGGCGCGCTGTTCCCCGAGGGGCCGGCGCGGCAGAGGTTGGTGGAACTCGTGCGGAAGTTCCGCGTCCGCGAGAAGCGCTACTACTCGGACCACGGGATCCAGGTGGACGTCGAGGTCCCGCTCGGCACGTTGCTCGCTGCCGCCGTGCCTGCGCCTGCCATCGGCGAGGTGAACAGCAAGGGGGAAGGGGAGTTCACGGGACTGCTCGTGGACGCACGGGGGCTCGCCTGCGTGCCGCACCTGTCTCCGCGGCTGGTGGATTCGGGCGGGCGCGTTCTGTACGGCGCCGAGTGGGTCTCTCCCGAGGCGCGCGCAAAGGTGGGCGTGGCAGCGTTCTTCACCGGGCTCGAGCGCGCGTCGACCCACCCGCGGGTGGGAGACCGGCCGCTGGTGGTGAAGGCAGCGGCCGTGAAGGGACAGGACCTGGTGCTCGGTGACGAGGCCGCGCGCGCGCTGCGTTCCGCGCGAAACGCGTGGCTGACGGACGGCCGCGTGGGCGTGGTGGTGCAGTGAGCCGCAAGGGGAAGCGCGGCGTTGGCGAGACGCCAGCGCCCCCCCCCAGCGTCGGCGACACGCCCCGAGGGGCCTGGTCCGAGGCGAAGGTGGACCTCGCCTGGGCGGGGCTCATGGTGGCGGGGCTGACCGCGCTGCTGCTGCTGCTGTCGCTGACGCACGGGGTCGCCGTCACGGTGTCACTGTCGCTGGTGCTTGCGTACGTGCTCAACCGTCCGGTCACGCTGCTCGCGGCGAGGACGGGATCCCGCACGCTGGCCACCGCGCTGGTGTTTGTCCTGCTCGCGCTCGCGGCGGTGGGGGCGGTGTTGGTGCTGGTGCCCGCGCTGTGGGCGCAGGCGGAGCGGCTGCCGGCCTTCGTGATGAACGCCTCGTCGTCCCTCGTCCCGCGCCTCGAGCAGTGGTTCGGCATCTCGGCGCCGTCGCTGCTCAAGGAGCGCGTGGGCGAGCTCGGCGCGGACGCGTCCAACCTCATGAAGGACGTGGGGCCCGCGGTGGCGAACGTGCTGGCGCGGCTCGCGACGAACACGGCCAGCCTCGTGGCGACGGTGGTGGGGTTGCTGGTGGTGCCCGTGCTCGGCTTCTTCTTCCTCAAGGACTACCCGGCCCTGGTGGAGCGGGTGGCAGGGCTGTTCCCGAGGCGGCACGCGGTGCAGCTGCGGCGCCGGTTCAGCGAGGTGGACGCGGTGCTCTTCGCCTTCGTGCGCGGGCAGCTGACGGTGGGAGCGCTCCTCTCGGTGCTGTACGCCGTGGGCCTGTCGGTGGCGCGGCTGGAGATGGCCATCGTCATTGGGCTGGTGGCGGGGTTCGGGAACATGGTGCCGTACGTGGGGACGGCGCTGGGGGCGGTGCTCGCGGTGCTGGGGCTGGCGCTGTCGTGGCACGGGCCGTGGCAGGCCGGGGTGGTGGTGGGGACGTTCCTCGTGGCGCAGCTGCTCGAGGGACTGGTCATCACGCCGCGGGTGGTGGGGGAGAAGGTGGGGCTGTCGCCCGTGACGGTCATCGTGGCGGTGCTCGCGTTCGGGGAGCTGTTCGGGTTCGTGGGGGTGCTGCTGGCGGTGCCCGCGAGCGCAGTGCTGAAGGTGGTGGGCTCGGTGGTGCTGGCGCGGTACCGAGAGAGCCCCTGGTACTCCGGGAGCGGAGCGGGTTGAGCGCGTGGGCCCTCCTGCTCGCTGCGTGCCTCGCGCAGGCGGACGAGCCGTTGCCCATGAGGGATCCCGCCCCCGTCCCGCAGACGGCGACGGCGCGTGAGCTCGTGGGACGTCCGCGCGCGAAGCTCGGGCGGGTGGTGGTGGAGGACACGGGGGCGCCGCGGCCGGTCCCGGAGGGCTGGGTGCTGCCGGGTTACCGGGTGCACGTGTTCGCCAGCGAGGAGCTCCCGGTGGACGCGCTGCGGAACCTGGTTCGCCCCGGCGTGACGCTCTGGCTCCAGACGCGCTCCAACATGCTGCGCAGCTCCACCCTGGACACGCTGCGCCGGGCCGAGTCTGCGTGGGTGCAGCTGCGGCCCCCCCTGGTGCGCGCGCACTGGGACCAGCTGGCGAAGCTCCCCGGCGTGGGCGTGTGGGTGGACGCAGCGGCGCTGGGAGACCGCGGCATGGACCGGCGCGGTCCCCACAGGCTCGCGGTGGAGGTGGGGACGAAGGTCCCGGTGGAAGTGCTGCGCCGTGCGAAACCGGCACTGGTGCGCTTCCGGTTCCCGGTCTCGGCGGGCGAGGCCTCGCAGGTGCCCGGCGTGCGGCACCTCTGGGAAGGGTTCATCGAGGGAGAGGGCTGCACCGCGGGGGCCGCCACGTTGAAGCTGCGGTTGGATGCACCGTGGGCCGCGCCGTGTGGACACGCGGTGCTCGCGCAGGTGGTGCGCGCGGAGGCGGCGTCTCTGCGCGCGCTCTTCGTGGCGCAGCCGGCAGCGGAGCTGGTGGTGGAGGTCCAGGACTCGGAGGCCGCGGCGCGCGGGGCGGCGAAGTTGCTGGATCTCCTGGATGCCGCGGTGGGGCGCGGGCGGTGACCTCGCTCGCGTCGCTCGAACGGCGCATCGTCTCGTGCCGCCGGTGTCCCCGGTTGGTGGCGCACCGGGAAGCGGTGGCGGCGACGAAGCGGCGCGCCTACCGGGACGAACCCTACTGGGGCAGGCCGGTCCCGGGTTTCGGAGATCCGCGCGCGTGGCTGCTCGTGGTGGGGCTGGCCCCCGGCGCGCACGGGGCCAACCGGACGGGACGGATGCTCACGGGGGACGCGTCCGGGGACTTCCTCTACCCGGCGCTGCACCGGGCGGGGCTCTCGAACCAGGCCGAGAGCCGCGCGCGGGGGGATGGTCTCAAGCTCCGGGGCGTGTTCATCACCAACGCCGCCCGCTGCGTGCCGCCGGCCAACGCGCCTGCCCCGGCCGAGCTCCGGGCGTGTGCGCCCTACCTCGAGCAGGAGTTCCGGCTGCTCCAACCGACGGTGGTGCTCGCGCTGGGTGCGGTGGCGTGGGCGGCCTCGCTGGAGGCCCTCACGACGGTGGGCGTGACGCCTCCGAGGCCGAGGCCTGCTTTCGCACACGGGGACGAGTGGCGCGCCGGCGGGGGCCCGGTCCTCCTGGCCTGCTACCACGTGAGCCAGCAGAACACCCGGACCGGTAGGCTCACGGCGCCCATGTTGGACGCGGTGTTGCAGCGCGCCTTGACACTGGGGGGCCCGGTCCCTTGAATGCGCGCCGTTTCAGGGCCACTTACCCCGGAGATTCACAATGAAGTTGAACACGCGGCTGGCGTTCCTCGCCGGCCTGGTTGCAGCGGGACTGCTCGCCGGTTGCGGCGGCGACAAGACGAACACGGACGGCGGGACGAAGACGGACGCCGGCCAGTCCGAGAGCTGCCTGGACGACACCGACTGCCCGGACACCTCGCTCTTCTTCTGCAACACGCTCACGAGCAAGTGCGAGGCTGCCTGCCGCGTGAAGGAAGACTGCGGCGCGGCGAAGCGCGGCGAGTACGCCCTGGACTACTGCTCGGGCAACCTCGGCTGCCAGTGTGACGAGGGCAAGTGCGTGGCGTCCCTGTGCTCCACGGACGCGGACTGCGGTTCGCTCGCGTGCCGCAACGGCAGCTGCGTCCCGGCCCCCGCGGCGAGCGGCGCCACCAGGTGCCAGGTGACCCCGGACTACGTGGTGGCCCCGGCCGGCACGCCGGTGAAGTTCTGGGTGTCCGCGTGGTCCGGCACCGATCCGCTGGTGGCGAAGGAGGGCTTCACGTGGACCCCGGCGCCCACTTCGGGCGCCACCGGTGGCTCTTCCGCCACGCTGACGCTCGCTGCGGGCACCACGTCCGTGCAGGTGTCCGTGGGCGGCGGCGTGAGCTGCTCGGCCAAGGTGACGGTGCTGCCCGCGGTGACCTCCGGGCTGCGCGTGACGGTGACGGACGAGCTGACGGGCCGCCCGGTGACGGGGACCAAGGTGGTGCTGTCCGACGCCACGGGCGCAACGCTGTTCACCGAGACGGTGGGCGCGGACGGCACGGCGACGTTCGGCTCCGCCTCCGGCAAGGTGACGGTGACGGCCTTCAACGCGGGCTACAACTACCTGACCCTCGCCAACTACGACATGGCGGCGGCGGGCGCGACGAACGATCTCTCCATGGTCATCCGCCGCAACCAGACGGACAAGTACGGCGGCTACAAGGGCACGTTCAAGAACGTCCCGCCCACGCCGAACATCAAGCTCGGCATTGCGAGCGCGTCGCTGGCGGGCTCGGTGACGGATCTCTCCCTGACCCAGCTGCTCGGCCCCACCGAGCCGACGGACGTGAAGATCGGCACCATCGTGGACCAGAAGGACGTGCCGCTCCCCGCGGGCGTGTTCCTCGCGTACGACGTGAACTCCATCAAGCCGAACGTCTCGGCGCAGGGGCTGGCCGGCGTGTGCACCAAGGCGGACGGCACCGCGGACGAGGACGCCATTGCCACGGGCAGCTGCGGCACGCGCTCCGCGTGGGCGGTGGCCGGTGACGTGCCGCTCTCCGAGCTGTCCGGTGCGGCCTCCTCGCTGACCGGTGGGCTGAGCGGCATCAACTTCGGGCAGCTG
>JBDLRJ010000238.1:0-11452 GCA_039800145.1 Pseudomonadota bacterium
GCTCCGCCGCCTCCGCCGCCCCGCCCACCCCGTCCACCGTGACCGCGCCCATGGCCCCCGCCCTGGCGCTGCGGCCCCTGCGGCTGGCGCGCCCGGCCCTCGGCCGCGCGGACGAACTCCGCTCGGAACGCTTCGTCCTCGCGCAACACCGGGCCGCGGTCCACCCGCGCGCGCGTGTACTTCTCGATGTCCCGCAGCAGCTCCGCCTCTTCCGGCGCGCAGAAGCTGGAGGCGCGTCCGCTCGCCGCCGCCCGCGCCGTCCGCCCAATCCGGTGCACGTAATCCGCCGGCACGTGGGGCAGGTCGTAGTTCACGACGTGCCCAATCTCCGCCACGTCGATGCCGCGGGCGGCAATGTCCGTGGCCACCAGCACGCGGTACTGCCCGTCCCGGAATCCCTCGAGCGCCTGGACGCGCTGCGCCTGGCTCCGGTCCGCGTGGATGCGCGCCGCCTTCACCCCCGCGCGCTCGAGCGCCTTCCAGACCTTGTCCGCGCGCCGCTTCGTCCGGGTGAACACCAGCGTGCTGTCCTCGTCCTGCTCCAGCAGCGCGAGCAACTGCGGCGTCTTCTCGTCCTGCGACAGCTCGAAGACCTGCTGCGTGGCGCGCGCCGCGGTGGTGCCCGTCTTCGCCACCTCCACCCGCACCGCGTCCCGCACCGTCTGGCGAACGAAGGTCGCCACCTCGTCCCCCATGGTCGCGGAGAAGAGCATCGTCTGGCGCGCCTTCGGCAGGGCCTGGAGGATGCGGTTCAGCTGCGGCCGGAAGCCCATGTCCAGCATCCGGTCCGCCTCGTCCAGCACCAGCACGCTGACGCCGTCCAGCTTCACCGTCCGCTCGTCCAGGTGGTCCACCAGGCGACCGGGCGTGGCCACGATGAAGCGCGGCTTCGCCGCCAGCGCCTTCACCTGCGGCTTCGCCCCCACGCCGCCCATCACCACCGCGAGCGTGGCCTCCTGCCCGCCGAGCCGCTCCACCTGCTCTGCAATCTGCAGCGCCAGCTCGCGGGTGGGCGCCAGCACCAGCACCGGCCCCGCGAGCTTCCGCTCGAGGCAAGGCAGCAGGAACGCGGCCGTCTTCCCCGTGCCCGTCGCGGCGACGCCCACGACGTCCCTCCCCGACATCGCCGGCGGGATGGCCTGCGCCTGGATGGGCGTGGGCGCGGTGAATCCCACGCGCTCGAGCGTGCGGAGGGTGGTGGCCGACAGGCCGAGCGAAGCAAAGGACACGGGGAACTCCGGTGACAGCGGGAAGCCGTCCGCCTTACGTGGGATTCACCGCCCCGGCAACCTCCCGGCCCGGCCACGCATTCCGGGCGAGGCGGAGGGGGGCGCCGCGGAGCGCAGGGATTCGAAGCACAACCGTCTACCCCGGCGGTGAAGGCGGCCCCATCCCGGGATAGTCTGCGCTCACCATGAGTCCACTCCCCGTCCGCGCAAGCCTCGCCGCACTCGCCCTCTCCCTCTCGGCGTGCGGTCCCACGGAGACCACGCCCTCGAGCAGCACCGGGGCCTTCGGGGTCGTGACGGTGGGAGGCGTGCAGAAGCTCTACCTGCCGCTGGAGGAGCTCAACGAGGCGGGCCACGCGCAGGTGGCGGTGGTGGACGTCGGCAAGGCCGGCAACGGGCTGACGGCGGCCCCGGCGCTCCTCAAGCTCATCGACCTCGGCACTTCGGAGATCGCCACCGCGACGGGCGGAGACGACCGTTCCATCATCGCCGTCTCCACCTCGAGCGCCCGCGCGTGGATCATCAACCCGCAGACGGACACGCTCGTGAAGTCGGTGGAGGTCGCCTCGGCGAACGGCCTCTCGAGCTTCTCGGGCGGCGGGGGCCGCGTCACCGGCGTGGCCATGGACTCGGAGCAGCGCGAGGCCATCCTCTCGGTGTGGAACGGTTTTGCAGTCCTGGACGCAGACACCGGCGCGCAGAAGCGGACCCTGTCGGCCCCGCCGGTGGAGAACTTCGGCTACGACCCCGTCCGCCGCCGCATCTACGCCCCCTTCTACGGCTGCACGGACGCACTCTCGGACGACGCCGCCCAGTCGCCCGCCGCCTGCTCCACCACGAAGGCCGGCTCCGGCGAAGACATGACGGACGGGATGACGGTCGTCGACCTCGCCGACGGCACCGTCTACGTGTACCAGGACGCCTCCGTGCCGATTCCCAGCCAGCCGCTCGGCGGCGAGCCGGACTCGGCGGCCGTGGACCTCTCCACCCAGGTCGTGGTGGTGCCGTCCGAGTCCAACAAGTTCCAGAACGTGCTCGACTTCTCGCGCGCCACGTTCGACCGCGCAGCACGCACGGTCACGGCCCCGGCGGTGCGCCTCGGCGAGTACGGGCTCGAGGGCGTGGCCATCGAGTCCAACCGCCACCTCGCCTTCCTCGAGGAGGAGTTCGGGAACACCGTGGGCGTGGTGGATCTCTCCAGGGCCATGGCCGGCACCGGCGAGGTGCGCGTGGCGACCATGCCGGAGCTCGTGGACGGCCCGTGGGGAAACATGGGGGATCCGCACGGGATCGCCGTCACCACGTCGCTGTCCGGTGGCCGCCCAGTGGGATTCCTCGTGGACGCCTCACGCCGGTTCGTGGCGCGCGTGGACCTCGAGCGGCTGCAGGCCGAGGGCAAGGTCAGCGGGGACATCCCGGTGCTCGGCGGCTCCGCCGTCACCCTGCTCGAGGTGAAGTAGCCCGGCGCCGCGGCCACGCGAGCCACGCGAGCAGCCCCAGGCCCCACGCGGCGCCGCCTGTCGCACCGCAGCCCCCCACGGCGTCCTCCAGCGTGCCCGCGTCCGGCACGGTGCCGCCGTCCGCCCACCCGCTGCCCGCGTCCGGATGCTCGCCCCCGTCCGCCGCGGTCCCGCCGTCCCGTTCTCCCGGCTCGCTCCCGGCATCCGGTGCCTCGCCCGCGTCGGGCACACCGGCATCCGGGATGCCTGCATCCGGTGGCGGCACTCCGCCGTCGGGGAGGAGATCCTTCAGCAGGGTGAAGTGATCACTCACCACGCCGGTGTTGCGCAGGTTGGTGAGCTCCAGCCGGTCCCCGTCCACGTCCACGAGGACGCTGCCGTTCACCTTCTCGCTGAAGAACATGACCGGGTGGTTGCCAATGCCACCGGGCCCCTTCCCGCCGTGGCCTGCCACCACGTACACCGTGCCACTGCGCGGGGTGATGCCCGCGGGCTTCCGGTAGGGGCCGGTGCCCCCGTCCGCGCGTCCACTCCCGGTGTCCAGCACGTGGCCCGTGGGATTGACGGGCGTGCCGTAGACGCCGTCCAACAGGAAGCTGCGCTCGTAGATGTGGGAGTGGCCCGCCAGCACCAGGTCCACCCCGCCCTGCTCGAGGATGGGCAGGATGTTCTGCCGCATCTCCTTCATCTGCGTCTCGGCGTCCACGTGCGTCCCGTCCGAGTAGGGCGGGTGGTGGAAGTAGGCCACGAGCCACTCGGCGTCCGTGGCGAGCAGGTCGCTCTTGAGCCAGGTGGCCATGGCCCCGGTGGGCGAGCGGGACGCGTCGTGCGAGTTGAGGACCACGAAGTGCACGTTCCCGTAGTCGAACGAGTAGTAGGCCTCGGTCCCGGACGGCACGCCCCCGGCCTCGCCCGCCTTCGGCAGCACGTACGAGGAGAAGTAGGGGCCCGACTGGGTGCTCCCCTTCGAGCTCACCCCCTCGTGGTTCCCCATGGCGGGCCACAGCACCACGTTCCGCAAGACCGTCCAATGCGGGGCGAAGTGCTTGGACGTGAACTCCGCGTCCGTTCCGCTGTCGTAGGCCATGTCCCCCACGTGCAGGAACAGCTCCGGGTACCGCTGGCCGGGCTTCTCCGCGTGCGCCTTCATGGAGGCCACCGTGCTTGCCTGCCGCGTGGTGGCCGTGCCGTCGTCCCCCACCACCCAGATGCGGAAGGGCCGGCGCGTGCCCGGCAGCGGGCTGGTGCGGAAGCGGTACTGGTCTGCCTCCATCCCGTTGAGCGGGGCCCGCACCTGCGCCGCGGTTCCCACCGAGTAGAAGTACAGCGTGTCCGGTTGGAGCCCGCCGAGCGAGACGACGTGGTCCGTGCCGCTCGCCCCCGTGGCCGTGGACGTGAGCTGGGAGGGGGAAGGGCCGTACTTCACCACGCTGGCCTCGGAGGCCGCCGTCCGCCAGGCGATCTTCACCGACGTGGGCGTTCCCAGCTGGAGGTAGGGCGCCCTCACCAACCCTGCCGGCTGGGCCCACGCCACCGCGCACCCCAACCCCGCGCACAGCCCCACCATCTGCCTCATGGGCTTCGCCTCCCGTTCGTCCCGAGCTTCGCCTGCAGCACGCGCGCACGCTCCTGCAGCGGCGCATCCAGTCCCCCGCCCCGGCCCCGGCGCGCACGCTGGACGAGCCCCTCGCTCGCCCGGGCCAGTGCCGCCTGGGCCTCGGCCTTCCGGCCGCGCTCGAACTCCAGCTCCGCCGCCAGCAGCGGCCACTCCGGGCTCCGGGGATGCGCCGCCTCCGCCTCCTGCACCCAGCGCAGCGCGCGCGCGGGCTGCCCGAGCCGACGCTCGAGCGACACGAGCGCGAGCCGCACGGCCGACGCGCCCCCCAGCTGCCGCAGGCCGGACTCGAGCACGGCCTCGGCATCCGCCGGACGGCCCGCGCGCTCGGCGGCCTCCGCCCACTCGAGACACGCCTCGGGGCTGGGCGTGAGCGCGTAGGCCTGCCTCGCGGCCTCGGCCGCCTCGGCCCAACGCCCGAGCCGCCCGAGGACCCCGGCGCGCGCGCGGTGGAGCGGCCCGGTCGGGCTGTCGTGGAACCCCTGCTCGAGGGCAGCGAGCGCCTCGGTGCCCCGCCCCGCTGCCGCGAGCACGAGCCCGCGCAGCGCGCGTTCCCTCCGCTGCTCGGCCGCCGTGGAGGGGGCAGCCCGTGCGCGGTCCAGGTCCGCGAGCGCCCCGGCCGCCTCCCCGTCCTGCAGCTGCCGCTCCGCGCGGTCCAGGAGCAGCGTGGCGGAGGGGCCCGCCTCGAGCTGGCGGTCCAACCGCGCGAGCGCTTCGCGCAGCCCGGCGTGGGCGTGGGCCCCAGCCGGGAGCAGCACCAGTGCCGCGAGCAGCGCGCCGCGCACGCGTCAGTTCCAGTTGAAGAGGGAGTGGCTCACCACCACGAAGTTGGCCGTGCGCGTCACCGGCGCAGGCACGGACGCAACGCCCGTGCACACGCAGGAGGTGGCCGCGTCGAACCCGAGCGTCCCGAGCTCGCCGCTCGAGAAGTTGCCGGAGACGGCCCCGCCGCACGAGGGATCATTCACGTTGGTGAAGTACCAGGCGCGCGACTGGTGACGGGTCCTGCCGGGGCACACCTGCAACGTGGAGAAGGCCGTGGTGGTGAAGGTCCGCCCGCCCTGGGCCACGCACTGGCCCGGCCCGTACTCGGCCTCGCACGCGCGCAGCGCCTGGGTCTCGTCGTGGGTGCCCTGGGTCGTCGTGTCTGCCCAGTACCTGTTCAGCCCGTTGTTGTGGCAGGTGAGATCCTGGAACGTGAGCGCCACCGGCGGGGGCAGCTGGAGCCCGGAGCCGCCGGCGTCCGCCAGCGACACCACCGCGTTGGTAAGCGCGACGGGAGAGGCCATCACCACCGCGGCGCGCGCGTCACCGCTCACGCCGAACGACGGGGTCGGCGAGGGCTGGGCCGGGATCTCCACGTCCACCTGCTGCGTGCCGGGAATGCCCTTGAGCGTTCCAACCACCACCCCGGCCACCGTGAGCCCCTGCCCCGCGTTGAAGCGCAGGAGCACCGGCTCCGCCGTGCGGCCCAGGTTGCCCGCCGCGTCCAGCAGCCGTGCCACCACCGTCAGCGACGAGGGACGCCCCGCGCCGCAGTAGCCGTCCGTGAACACCACGTTGCCGTACTCGGACTGGGAGAAGGCCACGCGCGTGGCGGGCCCCGGCACGACGGCCGTCGTCACCACCAGCGAACTGCCGCTCGCCACGCCGAGCACCTCCAGCCGGACGTCGTCCAGCGCCCAGCTCACCGGCTGCGCCGGGAGGAATGGCTGGGGCTGGCTGCGCACCGAGAACTGCATCAATGCACCCCCTCCGCCGAAGAGCTCCGTGAGGTCCACCGTGCGGGCCGCGAAGCCGCTCCCGGGGGTGGGCGGCAATGCGCGGCGCCCGTCACACCCCGCGGGCTCGAGCGCCGCCTGCAGCGGCTCGAACTCGGTCTCGGCGCAGCCCGGGCAGGTGGCCACGAGCCTCGGGGCCGCGCGGGCCACGCAGCCCCGCGCCGGGTCCACGGCCGCGGCGTACTGCAGCTGCTCAAGGTACCGGATGCGAGCGGCCTTCACCGCCATCGACGGGGCGGACACCTGGAGCTGGGTCGCCACGTTGCCGAGCAACTCCGCCGGCTGCACCTCCACCCGGTAGGCGCGCCGCCCCTCGGCCTGGGGCAGCACGGGCGTGTTCCATGCAGGGCTTCCCGCCGAGCTGAGCGAACCGCCGAAGCCCCCCTCCGCGTCCTCCACCGACGGCCCGTACCAGGCAGCGAGCTGCAGGGGCGTGGTGACGGAGTTGCCCGCGGGCAGCTCGAGCGACACCTGGAACGTGCTGCTGCGCGTCTCCTTGACGAGGATGTCGAACTTGCCATCCACGAGCGTGCCCACGACCGTGAAGGTACCGCCGCCGGACTGCAGCACCCCCACGCCCCCCGTCACGCCCGTGTCGAACGCGGCGGTCACCGCGTTGCGAAGGGACAGCTGGATGGGCAGCTGGGCGTAGGCCGGCTCCGAGGCCGGGTTGCCGAACTCGTCCGTGGTGCGAACGGAGACAAGGACGCCCCCCGCGGTCGCCGGGGAAATGGGGGTATTCAAGGTGAGCAGCTTCACCGGTCCCGGCAGCGTGGAGAACGGGGCGCGCACCTCCACCGCGGGCGCGGTGGCCTCGAGCCAGGCGGTCACCGTCCCCGTGGACACCATGCGGCTGGTGCGCACGAAGGCCACCGCGCGCCCCTGTGCGTCCGTGGTCGCCTGGGACGTGAGGAGGGTGCCGTTGTGGACGCGCCAGGCAACGCGGGCGTTCGGCACCGGCTGGGTGCCGTGGCGCGCCTCCACCACCACGGGCTGGCCGAGCGTGGAGTACGCCGTTCCGGACTGGCCGCCGCCGGAGAGGAGCGTGAGCGCCGTCGCCGCCCTCACTTCCACCGTCCGCAGCACGCTCACCTCGTGACCCAGCCCGTCCGAGACACGCAGCACCACGCCGTAACGGCCGGGCTCGGAGGCACGGAACAGGGACGTTCCCGGGCGCGGACCGGGGAGCAGCTGGGCCGAGCCCGGTGCGCCTGCCGCCACGTTGAAGAGGAAGTCGAGGGCGTCACCGTCCGGGTCCGTCGACCCGGAGCCGTCCAACAGCACCTCCGTGTCCACCCACGTGGAGCCGGGGTCGACGAAGACGGCGCGCGGGGCGCCGTTCTCCACGGTGATGCGCGCGAGCGCGGGCACGGCCTGCTCCCCGGTCGCATCCGTCACCACGAGCGACACCACGAACGCCCCCAGCACGTCCGGCGTCAGCGTCACCGCGGCCGCCGCCGGTGCGTCCAGCACCGCGCTGGAGCCTGCCGGCTTGTCCACGAGCGTCCAAGCATAGGTGAGCCCCGAGCCGTCCGGATCGTAGCTGCCGAACGCGTCCAGCCGCACCGGGTTGCCCACCGCCGCGGAGGTGGCCGCCGGCTGCACCACCGCCACCGGCGCGCGCAGCGCCTCGGCCACGGTCACGTTGGCCTGCACGGGCGCCGAGTCCTGCGCACCGTCGTTCACCACGAGCGCCACCGGGTACACGCCGATCCTCGGCGGCCGGAACGAGGGACGCGCCGTGTCCGCGGCCGTGAGCGCCACCGGCTCACCGGTGGGATCGGCCACGGTCCACTTGTACGTGAGCACCGCACCGCCCGAGCCCCTGGAGCCGGAGCCGTCCAGCACCACCACCTCTCCCGGCCGCGCGGACTGGGAGACGGCGTGTGCCACCGGCGGCAAGGCCGTGGCCGTGACGACCACCGTGGCCGGCTCGGAGCGCAGCGTCCCCGTGGAGACGACGAGCGTCACCACGTACTCGCCGGCCGCGTCCGCCACGAAGGTGGGGTTGGGCGTGGCAGCCCCCTCGAGCACCGAGACCGAGCCCGCGGGCGCCTTCGACAGGGCCCACGCCCAGCTGAGCGGCGAGCGCTGCTCGTCCCCGCTCTGCGAGCCGTCCAACAGCACGCGCGCCCCCACCGCGACGGTGCGCGCCTCTCCCGGCCTCGCGGTGGGCGGCCTGGGACCGCAGGCAGACAACAGCAGCAGCGTGGTCGCAGCGGCAAACCACCGGGCAGTGGGCAGCGTCATGTGTCAGTCCTCCGGGAACAGCGGCGTCTGGGCTTTCGCGTTTGTCCCCGGACGGGACGGTGCGGTCAAGAAGCGGTCCGGGCTGTGCGGGAGAGGGGCGCGCCTGTTAAGGGGCGCGGACATGAAGCGGTGGCTCGACGACTTCCAGCCCGGCGATGTAACGACCTTCGGCCGCACGCACGTGACGGCCGAGGCCATCCGCGCCTTCGCGCAGCAGTTCGATCCGCAGCCCTTCCACCTGGACGACGCCGCGGGCCGGGCCACGCCCTTCGGTGGCCTGGTGGCGAGCGGCTGGCACACCGCCTCCCTCTGCATGCGGATGATGGTGGACCAGATGGGCACCGGGTCCGGCAGCATCGGGTCGCCGGGGGTGGACGAGCTCCGCTGGCTCAAGCCGGTCCGGCCCGGGGACGAGCTGTCCGTCCGCTCCACGGTCCTCGAGGTCAGCCCGTCCCGGAGCAAGCCGGACCGGGGAGTGCTCCGGGTCCGCTACGAAGTCTTGAACGGCGGCGGCGAGGTCGTCATGTCCATGGTGGCGCTCGCCCTGTTCTTGCGGGACCCGGCGGGTGGGCCGTACCTCGTTTCTCGACAGGCCTCGGGGGGCGTGGTTGTCTCACCCCAGAGCTTCACGTCTCCGATGGGCCGGGGGGCCCCTGAAGGGAGCAGCGTCATGGCAGCTGGAAAAAACGACGACCAGGGCTACACGCGGGCCCACTTCCGCCTCTACTTTGAGCCTCCCGAGCAGCCCCTGTTCGAGTGCAAGCAGGGCTCGTACGCCGTGCTCGACATCTCGGAGGGCGGGTTCCGCTTTGCCCTCGGCACGAGCGCGCACCCGTTCCCGGCCCGTACGCCGCTCGAGGGGAAAATCATCTTCCCGTCCAACCGCGGCTCGGTCCCGGTCAAGGGCGTGGTGGCGCGCCAGGTGGGGATGGAGATTGCCGTCCAGCTGGTGCGCGGGGGGCAGGTGCCGCTCAACAAGATCATGGAAGAGCAGCGCCTGCAGATTCAGCGCAAGAGGCACTGACGGGGGACAGGCAGTCCGTCAAACCCCCGTCGCCGGGAACAGGCTTCCGCCGGGAATTTGGCGTCCCGGTTCAGGGCGTGGCTTAATCGGTTGCCTGAGGAGGAAGCATGGCGCCCCCCGACCGGTCGGTTCACCTCATCCACGATCCTTCGTCCCCCCTCTCGGAGACTGTCCGTGCGTGCGCGCGCATTGCGCAGAGCGACGCCACGGTGCTGCTCACCGGAGAGACGGGAACCGGGAAGGAAGTCTTCGCCCGCTTCGTCCATGATCGCTCCATGCGGGCGAACAAGCCCTTCGTGCCGGTCAATTGCGGGGCCATCCCCGAGGCACTGCTCGAGTCCGAGCTGTTCGGCTACACCCGCGGCGCCTTCACCGGGGCCCTGACTGCCCGCAAGGGGCGCGTGGCCATGGCGGACGGCGGCACGCTGTTCCTGGACGAGATCGGCGAGCTGCCCCTCGTGCTCCAGGTGAAGCTGCTCCGGGTGCTGCAGGAGCGCAGCTACGAGCCGCTGGGCAGCACGGACTCCGTCCCGGCCAACTTCCGGCTCGTGGCCGCCACCAACAGGAACCTGGTCCAGGAGGTGGAGGCAGGCCGGTTCCGGAGGGATCTCTACTACCGGCTCCTGGTCTGCCCGGTGGAGCTCCCCGCCCTGCGCGAGCGACGCGCGGACATCACCACGCTGTTCCTGCACTTCTGGAAGCAGCGGGGGGAGACGCGGCCCATCGCGCCTGGGGTCCTGAAGCAGCTGCAGGCCTACGACTGGCCCGGGAACGTCCGCGAGCTCGAGAACCTCGTCGAGCGACTCGCCGTCTGCTCGGTGGGGCCGGAGATCGTTTGGGAAGATCTTCCCGCCCCCATCCGCCCGGTCGCTGCCCCGCCTCCGCCCCCCCCTGTCGTCCGGTCATCCCCCGAGCTGCCTGAGACCGCCGGCGGCATTGCCGCCCTGCTCTCCGCACCGCTCCCCGGCTTCCCGAGCCCCGTCGCAGCCCCGCCGCCCGTGACCGAGCTGCCCCCCGCCGGGCTGCCCTTTCCGCCGTCCGCTGCAGGGTTCTCGTCCCCCCCGCCGGTTACGTCCAACCCCGTCATGCCCGTGGCGCCGCCCGCAGGTGCCCTGTTCGCACCGGTGCTTCCGGCCGGCTTCCCAGACACGCCACCGTCTTTTCCGCCCACCGCACTCTTCGCGCCGGTGCCTCCGTCGGCCGTGCCAGACACGCCACCGTCGATTCCGCCTGCCGCGCTGTTCGCACCGGTCCCCCCGGCCACCCTGCCAGACACGCTGCCGTCGGTTCCGCCCCCCGCGGTGAGGGCGCCCGCGACCCCAGCCCCGGAGCTCCCCATGCTCGAGGCAGTGGTGGCCTCGCTCGCGCGCCCCGGACCGCACCCCTTCCCGAGGGATCCCGTGGACCTCCAGGGGCTCCTCCGCCGGCTCGAGGACGCGTTCATCGACGCTGCACTCGAGCGCGCCGGTGGGAACAAGAAGGCCGCGGCGGACCTGCTTGGCCTGCAGCGCACCACCCTGGTGGAGAAGCTCCGGCGCCGCGAGCGGGAGCGCGCTGCCGCCGCTGCCGCTGCCGCCCCAGCCTCTTCGGTGGCGTGACGCCATGTGGTCCCTCGCGCTGGCGTCACTGCTCCTCTCGGCCGCCCCGAAGCCCGCTGCACCGCCTCCACCGCCGCCCAGGCCTGTCCCGTTTTCGTTCGCGCTGCTCGAGGCCCGCGAGCGCATCCCGCTCGCCGCGCTTCCGCCCAACACGCGGATCGAGAACCGCCCCATGCTGCGCCGCGTGGACCTGGTGCTGCCCAACGCGGCGACGGCGGCGGCCGTGGGGCGCGCGATCCAGAGACACAGGCCGCAGCTGTGTCCCACCGTGACAGTGGAGGGGCCGCGGGTGTCCCTGTCCTGCACGGCGACGCGGATAGAGGGGGCGCTGAGCCGCGCTCCCCGCGCGCTGGATCTCTTCCGCCACCGGGGTATCCCGGACTGCGGCCCGGACCAGGTACCGCTCCCTCCCATACCACCTGACGAAGTGGGCCTCGGCGAGCCCTGCCCCGGCTCCACCGATGCAGGCCGCGCCCTGTGCCTCCTCGGCGCGGG
>JBDLRJ010000239.1:0-2879 GCA_039800145.1 Pseudomonadota bacterium
CCGCCGCTGCCTCTCGGATCTCGCGCGCAACGCCGGCTCGCGGGTCCTGGTCGGACTGGACGTAGGGTGGGTTCTGGACCAGGCCTCGTTCGGCATGGTCGCCCTCGTCCCCGGCGAAGATGCCCCGCTGCTGCGTGACACCTTCACCGTGTCCGTCACCGAGACGGACGCCGCCATCGACCTGCAGTTCGACGCCTTCGCGACGCGGCTCGCCCGCGCGCTGGGCACTGCGCCAACCCCGGACGCGCCGCTCGCGGGAAAGGGCATGGTCCTCGCGCCACGGGATCCCATGGAGCGGGAGCCGCCCACGGCGTTGGCTCGGGAGCCGGCAGAGGAGCCCCGCAGCCTCGCGCTGCCCCTCACCGCCTCCGTGGCGGCGGCGGGCAGCGCCGCGGCGACCACCTGGTTCTTCCTGTCCGCCCAGCAGTCCGAGCAGGCGCTGCGGGCCGGGGACTTCCAGTCCAGCCAGGGGCCCGCCTCTACGCTCACGCGCGCAGAGGCCGAGGCACACGTGGCAGCGGCCAACCAGGCCTACACGGTGGCGGCTGCCACCGGCGCTGCCACCGCGCTGCTGGTCTCCTGGGCCGTGTGGGCGTGGACCGCGGATTGACCGCGGCCCGTTCCGCCCTCCGCCCCCCGAGGACTACACCTTGCCGGGCTCCGGGAGCTTCGGACCGCCCAGCCCCTCGAGTGCGTCCAGGATCTTCCGCTTCTCCTTCTTCTCCGTCTGGGGCGGCGGCGCCACCACCCGCGGCGTGGGCCGGTCGCGCGTGATGGTGCCCCCCTGGATGAGGAGATCCACGTCCTCGGCGTCCAGGGTCTCGAACTCGAACAGCGCATCCGAGATGCGGTCCAGCACCGGCCGGTTCTGCACGAGCAGGCCGCGGGCGCGGTCGTAGGACTCGGTGATGATCCGCCGGACCTCCGCGTCAATCTGGCGCGCGGTGTCCTCCGAGTAGTTGGGGCGGCTGCCGAAATCCCGCCCGAGGAAGACCTCTCCCTCGCTCTCGCCGAACGCGAGCGGCCCGAGCTTGTCGCTCATGCCCCAGCGGCACACCATGGCGCGCGCCAGCTCCGTGGCCCGCTCGATGTCGTTGGACGCCCCCGAGCTCATCTCGTTGAAGCAGATCTCCTCGGCAATCCGTCCACCGAGCATCATGCAGATCCGGTCCAGCGCGGAGCTCCGGTAGTACGAGTACTTGTCCTCCTCGGGGAGGTACTGCGTCAGCCCCAGCGCGGCCCCGCGCGGGATGATGGTCACCTTGTGGAGCGGATCACACCCGGGCAGCAGCTTGCCCACGAGCGCGTGGCCGGCCTCGTGCACCGCCGTGTTCCGCTTCTCCTTGTCGCTCATGACCATGGACTTCCGCTCGGGCCCCATCAGGAGCTTGTCCTTGGCGGCCTCGAAGTCCTGGATGTCCACGCGCTCCTTGGACTTGCGCGCGGCGAAGAGGGCGGCCTCGTTGACGAGGTTCTCGAGGTCCGCGCCGGTCATCCCGGGGCTCCCGCGGGCGATGAGCTCCAGCTCCACCTCGGGAGAGAGCGGCACGCGCTGGGTGTGCACCTTCAGGATGCCGAGGCGCCCCTTGAGATCCGGCCTCGGCACCACGATGCGGCGGTCGAACCGGCCGGGCCGCTGCAGGGCGGGATCCAGCACGTCGGGACGGTTGGTGGCGGCAATCAGGATGACGCCCTCGTTGGACTCGAAGCCGTCCATCTCCACCAGCAGCTGGTTGAGCGTCTGCTCCCGCTCGTCGTGGCCACCGCCGAGCCCCGCCCCGCGGTGCCGGCCCACGGCGTCGATCTCGTCGATGAAGATGATGCAGGGCGCGTTCTTCTTCCCCTGCTCGAAGAGGTCCCGCACGCGGCTCGCGCCCACGCCCACGAACATCTCCACGAAGTCGGAACCGGAGATGCTGAAGAAAGGAACCCCTGCCTCGCCGGCCACCGCCCGCGCGAGCAGCGTCTTGCCCGTGCCCGGGGGCCCGGACATCAGCACCCCCTTGGGGATGCGCCCGCCGAGCTTGGTGAACTTCTTGGGATCCTTGAGGAAGGCGATGATCTCCTCGAGCTCTTCCTTGCACTCGTCAATCCCCGCCACGTCCGCGAACGTGACCTTGTTGTGGCTCTCGCTGAGCAGCCGCGCCTTGCTCTTCCCGAAGGTCATGGCCTTGCCGCCCGAGCCCTGGAGCTGCCGCATGAAGAAGACGAAGAAGAGGAACAGGAAGACGATGGGGACCCACTGGCTCAGGATGGTGAGCCACAGCCCGTTCTGCTCCTCGGGCATGTAGCGGACCTCGGCCCCGCCCTCCTTGAGGCGCATGAGCATCTGCGTGTCCGCCACGGGCCCCTTCGTGCGGAAGCGGCCGTTGCCGTTGCGGTCTGCGGAGCCCGGCCGGTCCGCCCGGTCCTCGAAGCAGGGGCCGGTGCAGGTGCCCTCGTAGACGCCCTGCTTCACGATGACCGACTTCACCTTCCGTGCGTCCACCTTCTCGAGGAAGGTCGTGAAGGCAACCTCCTCCACCTCCTCCGCGGTGCGAGAGAAGAAGTTGTAGAAGCCCACGAAGAGCACAATCAGGACCAGCCAGAGGCCGACGGTCTTGTAACTGGAGCGCACGGATTCCCTTTCGACGCTGCGATACGACAAGTGGTTACCACCAACCCGGCAACCACCGGAACTATTCTGAGGCGGCCCCAGACGTATAACCCGCCCCCCTGACGCCCGCCCCTCCGCTGTGCCTTCGGGCGACGAGGCGGACTGTCCCCTCCGCCGCCCCGGCCACGCCCACCACGCAGACCACCCGTCCGTCCGGCCCCTCCACCGCGGCCAGCCGCGGGCGCTGCTCTGCCGGAACGCGCGCGTTGACCAGGAGATCCTG
>JBDLRJ010000240.1:0-3051 GCA_039800145.1 Pseudomonadota bacterium
CGCCGGACGCACCGCCGGAGCCGGAACCACCGAAGTCCCCGCCGTCGCGCAGCCACCTGCGCGTGGTCAAGTAGCGGCGCGCAGCGCTCAGGTGCGGGAGACGGACTTGCCCGCCTCGCGCAGCGTCTCCCAGCGGAAGATGCCGGTCTGGTGGCCGTCCGAGAAGATGGGCGTCAGCGCGTAGTTGCCCACGGTGAGCACGTCCGTGATCTTCACGTCCATGGGGATGGTGGCGGGATCGAACGTGCGCTTGCGCGTCCACTCGTCCACGCAGCCGGCGCAGGGGCACGTCTGCCGCAGCACGCGCGCCGCGGACGTGGTCTCCTGCCCGTCGTCCCAGGTGATCTTCAGGCCGCTGCCGTCCGAGGCGCGGTGGACGGCCACCGGCGTGGCGGTGCGAGCGGTTGGCTTGACGTGATCCCACAGGCCCATGTGCGCGTGATCTCCAGGTTGAGTCGGTTCGGCGTTGGTGCGGTCCTACCCTAACGGGCGGGGGGACGTCAGCGCAGCCTGCGGTGTTGCAGGGCGGGGAGATCCCGGCGGATGCGGGCCGCCACGGACGGGTCCACGTCCGCCACGGCCAGGCCCTCGCCGTCCGAGGCACGTGCCACCACCAGGCCCCAGGGATCCGCCACCAGCGCGTGGCCGTAGGTGAGGCGCTTCTCCCCGTGCCGGCCGTGCTGGGCCGGGGCCATCACCCACGCCTGGTTCTCGATGGCGCGCGCCCGCAGCAGCACCTCCCAGTGATCCTTGCCGGTCATGAGCGTGAAGGCGGCTGGCACGGCGAGCAGCTCTGCGCCGAGGTCCGAGAGGCCGCGGTAGAGCTCCGGGAAGCGCAGGTCGTAGCAGATGGAGAGGCCGAGCCTCCCGGCCGGCGTGTCCGCGCAGACGAGCTCCGTGCCCGGGGCCACCGCGTCCGACTCGCGGTAGCGGACCCCGTCCCCCACCTCCACGTCGAAGAGGTGGATCTTCCGGTACACGGCCTGCCGGCTGCCGTCCGGGCCGAAGAGGACGGAGGTGTTGTAGAGCCGCCCGCCGGGAGCCCCCTGCTCGAGCACCGAGCCCGCGAGCAGCCCCATCCCCTCCTCGCGCGCCAGCTGCTGCAAGCGGGAAAGGGTGGGGCCGTCCAGGGTTTCCGCGTTCGCGGCACGGTCCGGCTCGGGGCCGAGCCACGAGAAGTTCTCCGGGAGTCCGGCGAGCACGGCGCCGCGGGCGCGGGCAGCGCGCACCAGGCGGACGGCGGCGTCCAGGTTCCGGGCCTTGTCCTCCCCGGAGTTCATCTGCAGCGCTGCGACCAGTGGCATGTGGGCTCCTCGTGGCGCGGCCGGAAATGGGGGCCGTGCAGGCGCGGTTTACCCCGAACGCGGCGCCCCGGGCGGTTTGCATCCACGCGGGGGGGCGTGGTAGGAGCGCCGCGACATTTTTCGGACGTCTTTCGAAAAGTGGGCCTTCCTGCAGGGTCCGCTTTTTCTTTTTTCTGAGCCATGGCCGAGCGCACCAAAGCCTCCATCGAAGACCGGGTCCGGAGCGTGGCGGAGCCCATCCTCGCCGGGGAGGGGCTCGAGCTGCTGGACGTGGAGTTCGTGCGGGAGCAGGGGTTCATCCTGCGCCTGTTCATCGACAATCCCGCGGCGGGCCACAAGGTGGGGCTGGACGACTGCGAGCGCGCCAGCCGCGCGGTGGAGACGGCGCTGGACGTGGAGGACGTGGTCGCCCACGAGTACAGCCTGGAGGTCAGCAGCCCGGGGCTGAACCGGCCGCTCAAGAAGCCGCTGCACTTCGAGCGCGTGCTGGGGAAGAAGATCCGCGTGAAGACGTTCGGCCCGCTGGCCGGGACCGAGCCGCCGCGCAAGAACTTCGTGGGCGTGCTCAAGGCCGTGGATCCCGGGGCGGTCCGGCTGGAGGTGGAGGGGGCGGGGGAGTTCACCGTCCCGTTCCGGGAGATCGCGAAGGCGAACCTGGAGTTCGAGTTCTAGCAGTCACATACAGGCCCGCCCGCGAGGGCTGGCCGTGGCATCCAAAGGAGAAGCACCATGGCAACCCCGACCGCATCCGCATCCGTCAACCTCAACCTCATCCTCGACCAGGTGGCGAAGGACAAGGGCATCGACCGCTCGCTGCTCGTGGCCACGCTGGAAGAGGCCATGAAGACGGCAGCCAAGAAGCACTTCGGCCAGGACCGCAACCTCGAGGCGAAGTACGAGGCCGACAAGGGCGTGGTGGAGCTGTTCCAGGCCATCACGGTGGTGGACCAGGTGACGGACCCCGTGCAGGCGGTCAACCAGCTCACCGTGGCCGAGGCTCAGCAGCGGGGCATGGACGTGCAGCCCGGGGACGACCTGGTGTTCCAGGTGTTCTACCGGGACGAGGACGCGGCCGAGGCGAAGGCGCAGGACGACCAGTACGGGGACATCCTGAAGCTGAAGACCTTCCGCCGCGGGTTCGGCCGGATCGCGGCGCAGACGGCCAAGCAGGTCATCGTCCAGCGAAACCGGGACGCCGAGCGCGAGAACGTCTTCAACGAGTACAAGGACCGCAAGAGCGAGATCGTGACGGGCATTGCCCGGCGCTTCGAGCGCGGGAACATCATCGTGGACCTCGGGCGCGCGGAAGCGGTGCTCCCGGTGCGCGAGCAGGTGCCGCGCGAGACGTACCGCGCGGGGGACCGCGTGCAGGCGTTCGTGCTGGACGTGCTGCGCGAGGCGAAGGGGCCCCAGATCATCCTGTCCCGCGCCTCCGTGAACCTGCTCACCAAGCTGTTCGAGATGGAGGTGCCGGAGATCTCGGAGGGCATCGTCGTCATCGAGGCGGCGGCGCGTGAGCCGGGCGGGCGGGCGAAGATCGCCGTGAGCAGCCGGGACTCGGACGTGGATCCCGTGGGCGCGTGCGTGGGCATGAAGGGCAGCCGCGTGCAGGCGGTGGTGCAGGAACTGCGCGGGGAGAAGATCGACATCGTCACGTGGGACGAGGACCCGGCGCGTTTCGTCTGCGCGGCGCTGGCCCCCGCGGAGGTGAGCCGCGTCATCATCGACGAGGCGAACCACGCCATGG
>JBDLRJ010000241.1:0-5224 GCA_039800145.1 Pseudomonadota bacterium
CGCCCACGCAGACCGCACGCCAGGGAACCTCCCCCCGCGCGAGGGCCTGCTGCACCAGCCCCAGTCCCCACTCCACCACGAAGCGCCCGAGGTAGCCCACCACCGGCGTGGTCCCCTCCCAACCGAGCTGGGCACGGCGGGCCGCGCGCGCGGTGGCATCCGGGCGGAACGCGTCCACGTCCACGCCCGTCGGGATGGTGACGTGCGGGCGGTCACGGTAGCCGGGGCGAACGGACTGCGCGGCGGTGACCGTGTGGCCCCAGCCAATCCACCCCGCGGCGCGCGAGAGCGCGAAGCGCTCGGACTGGCGGAAGGGCGGCGGCAGGGACTTGGGGAGGTTTTGGTAGGTGGAGAAGACGAGTCGCGCATCGCGCCGGGCGAGCGCCGCCACCTGGAAGCCACACGCCACGTACGGCTCCTCCCACGCGTGCACCACGTCCCACTTCTCGCGGAGCAGCGGGGCGAGCGAGGGGCCGTACACGAACAGGTGCAGCGAGCGGCTGCCCAGGGCCGTGAGCCCCTCGAGCCGGTAGTCCCGGCCGGGCTCCTCCTCGAGGTGGATGGGCCGCAGATCTCCGTGGAAGAACCGCGGGGCGGCGGCCACCACTTCCCAGTCCGCGCCCGACGCCCGGTGCAACTCGCGCGCGAGCCGCCGGTTGAGTGCGACCACATACGAATGCGAGAGGGTGAGGAGGCGGCGTTTCACGGGAGGCGAGAGAGAGAAAGAGCGTAGTAGAGAGCCCCCGTCCATGCGAATGCCTGCGCCGCGCACGCTCGTGCTCCTGCTGCTCGCCCTCGGGCTGTACGCCGCGCTCGTGCGGAGGTTGTTCGGCTTCACCCCGGACGACGTCTTCATCTTCCTGCGTTACGCGCGCCATTGGGCCTCCGGGGCAGGGCCCACCTACAACCCCGGCGAGTGGGTGCAGGGTTTCACGAGCACCGCGTGGACGGCGCTGCTCGCGCTCGCAGTTCGCTACACGCCGGATCCGCTCTGGACGGCGAAGCTCACCGGCGCGGTGCTCGGCGGGGGCGTGCTGCTCGTCACGCACGCGCTCGGCGAGCGGACGCTTGGGACACGCCGCTTCCCGGTTGCCCCGCTGCTGCTCTGCGCGGCGTTGGATGTGCCGCAGTGGTCCGCCTCCGGAATGGAGACGCCGCTCTTCGTGCTGCTCGCCAACCTGGCCCTGCTGCTCTCGCTCTCTGAGGACCGCGGCGTCCTGCACCTCGCCGCACTGTCGGTCACGGTGGGGGCCGCAGGCTGGGCCCGGCCCGAAGGGCTCGTCCTGGGGCCGCTGCTGTTCGCGGCCGACTGGCTGCGGACAGGCCAGCGCCCCTCGCGGAACGCATCGCTCGCGCTCATCGCCGGGACGCTGCTCGGCGCGCTGCAGCCGATCTGGGCGTTCGCCACGTTCGGCTCGGCGCTTCCCAACACCTGGTACGCCAAGCGGCTGCCGCCCCTGACCGCGCTCTCCACGGGCATCCGGTATGTGCGCGACTTCTCCGAATTCGTGGACGGACCGCTCCTCGCCCTTCTCTGCGGGGCCGGCTTGCTGCTCCACCCCGCGCGCCGAGTGCTCTTTTCACCTGCGCTCTTCGCCGGTGCGTTCGTGGCTGCGTGCGTGTGGGTGGGCGGGGACACGTGGGCGTGGATCGGTTCGCAGCGCTTTCTCCTCGTGGTGTTGCCGGCGCTCGCGGTGCTCTCGGAGGCAGGACTCGAGGGGCTCTGGAGGGCCGTGGAGCCCACACTCGTCTCGCGCTTGGCCCGACTGGGCGGACAGGCAGTCGGTGTGCTCACGGTGTTGCTGCTGCTCAACCCGTCCGGCATCGGCGCGAGGCCTGTCGGTGTCGTGGCGGGAGACCGTGCCCTCGCCGCTTACCTGCATGCGCACGAGCGGCCGGGGGACGTCCTGGTGGCCTCCGACATCGGGCAGTTCGGGTACTTCACCTCGCTGCGCGTCTTCGACACGTACGGCCTGGTGACGCCGTTCGTCTCGCGGGGACTCCGAAAGCGCGAGGTCATCGGGTACCCGCCTGAAGAGGAACGCAAACTCGTCGACGAGGTGATTCGCCTGGATGCGCGCTTCATTGTGTTGAAGGGCCGAGTGAACGGCGCCGTACTCGACGTTCACGACGAATGTGGCGGCAGGGCGTTGTCCGGAGATCCCCGCTTCCTGGCGCGCTATGCCTTCGTCCGTTCGGCGGAGGTGAACCCCTACCTGCTCTTCGTCCGGAAGGACGCGCTTCCCCCGTCCTGAGGCGCCACGGCCGCGTAAGCGGACAGCAGTGCCCGTCCGAGTTGCCGCCGCGTGAAACGTGCCTCCACGTCCGCGCGGGCGCGCTGCCCCATCTCCCGCCGCTGGGCGGCGGCGCACGTTGCTGCCGCGTGGATGGCCTCGGCGAGTCCTTCGACGCTTCCGGAAGGGAAGAGCCAGCCCGTGCGGCCGGGCGCAACAATCTCCAGCGGTCCACCCGCAGCGGGCGCGAGCACCGGGCGCTCGCAGGCCATGCCTTCCACGATGGTGCGGCCGAACGGCTCCGGGCGCGTGCTGGCGTTCACCACCAGGTCCAGCGCCCGCATGGCGCGCTCGGGCGCCTCGGTGAACGGCAGGAAGCGCACCGCGTCCGCGACGCCGAGTTCGTCTGCGAGCCCCTGCAGCTCCAACAGTGACACCTGGGAGTTGCTCGTCTCGTAGATGGCGCCGCCCACCACGTAGAAGCGGACGCGCGGCTCGTCCGCGTAGCGCGCGCGGTACCAGGCCGCGGCGCGCAGGAACAGCTCGTGCCCCTTCCACCGCGCGAACGTGCCCACCAGCCCTACGCGGAAGGCTTCTCCTTCAGCGCCCGGCTCGAGCGGCGGCGCCTCCGCAGGGCTGAAGGCCTCCACGTCGATGCCGTTGTAGACGACCTCGCAGCGCAGTCCCGGAATGGCCCGCTCCGTGTCTTCCTTCACCGCGTGGGAGTTGGAGAGGCAGAGGTCCACGCCCCCGGCGAGCGGCCGCAGCAGCGACGGCACCACCGGCCGCTGTGAGAGGAAATCCCGCACGTGCCAGACGAGCCGCGGCCCCGTCCCGCGCAGGGCGGACGACAGCAGGTGCGTCTTGATGCCGTTGGAGTGGACGATGTCCGGGGCGAACTCGCGCACCACCTCGCGGACTTCACCGAGATACCGGACGAGCGACGGACCGGGAAGGGATGCGCCGCGGCTGCCCAGCGCGGTGCGGAGGAACGCGAACGCGCCAGGGTCCTCGCTGTCCCCAATGGAGCGCAGCGACTCCGGCATCTCCCGCACGGCCACCTCCACGCCGAGCGCGCGCAGCTGCTGCACGAGGGGCCCATCCGCACAGGCGAGCGCCGCCACGGCCACGTCCGGGCGCTCGGCGCGCACCGCTTCCACCATGTCGAGCAGCGAGCGCTCCGCGCCACCGAGCACGCCCACCGGGCTCAGGAACAGCAGCTTCATGCGAAGGTCTCCTGCGCCAATCGGCGGTACGCCTGCTGCACCACGCGGGCCTGCGCTTCCCAGCTGAAGCGCCCTGCCCACGCAGCGCGCTGTGCCCGGACCTCTGGAGCGGAACCGTGTCTCAGGTGTGGCGTCACCGCACGTGCCCACGCCTCCACGTCCTCGCGCGGCACGTGGTCCACGTGCACACCGCCCACTTCGCGCACCGTGGGCAGGTCGCTTGCCACCACCGGCGCGCCACACGCCAGTGCCTCGAGCACCGGGAGGCCGAAGCCCTCGCCGTCGCTCGTCAGGAGCACGGCCGCAGCGCCGCGGTACAGGCCCGCGATGGCGGCCGGCGGAAGCGGTCCGGTGGTGCGGAGAATCCCTGCGTCTGCGTCGGCTGGGAGCACCTCGAGGGGCGCGCCGTGCTGCAGCAGCAGCAGCCCCGGAAAGTCCCGGCGCAGGCGTGCGTGCACCGCCTTCAGCCGGTCCAGCCGCTTGCGCGGCGCGCCACTGCCCACGTGCAGGAGGTACGGCCTGCCTCCGAGTGCAGCACGCACGGGGGTGAGCTCCGGTGCATCGCCGCCCTTGGGCACGTACTCGGGCCCGGTGCCATAGGGCGCCACCACCACCTTCTCGCGCGCCACGCCCACCCGCGACACGAGCTCCGTGGCGGTCACCTCCGTGCTGGTGAAGATGACGGCGGCACGCTTCAGCCCCGCGAGCTGGATGTCTGCCATGGCGCGGCGCCAGGGCTCGGCGGTGTCGCGCGTGCCCGGCAGCGCGGCGCGGTAGGCATCCAGATCGTGGCAGAAGACGCCGCTGCGCTCCGGTGGCAGCACCCACAACAGGTGCGAGTAGCTGTGGTCCACCACGTGGAAGAACCGGTGAGCCCGGAGCGCCGCGAGCAGCTGCACGGGGTAGAGACCGAAGCGTCCGAGCGCGCGGTCCACGTTGAACGCCCGGCGGGCAGGGGATGCGGCGCGCGCGAGCCGAGGCAGGGGCCACTGGAGCCGAGCCACCGGCTCCCCGGCGGCGCGGAGCGCCCGCTCGAGCTCCTCGCCCACGCGCTGCATGCTCACCCAGCCCTCGTCCGGCGCGTCGAACACGAGCGCCAGCCCGCCCAGGGCCCGGTTTTCCGCTGCTGCTTCCACGCCCGCTCCCCGAACGTTCACTTGGGTGTTCTGGACTCCGCTGCCAGCGTCACCGAACATGGTGGCCCCGGCCGCTCTTCCCTCTGTGCGTGGATGATTACCTATTTCGTCGCGTTCGTCCTGTCGTTGGTGGTGGGCACGGCCACGACGCTCGTGGTGCGCAACCGGGCGCACGCGTGGAACCTGCTGGACCGCGTGGGGAGCAGCCGCAAGGTGCACACGCAGGCGGTGCCTCGGCTCGGCGGCATCGCCATCGTGGCGGGCTTCTTCACTCCGCTGCTGGGGCTGCTGGTCGCGGACCAGTCGGGCGTAGGCTACGTGTTCCGCTCGGACCCGGGCGTGGTGCGGGGCATCTTCGGCGGTGGGCTCGTCATTGCGCTGCTGGGGCTCTACGACGATCTGCGGGGGGCCGGGGCGCGGCTGAAGTTCGCGGTCCAATTCGCGGTGGCGCTCGGCCTGTACCTGGCCGGTTTCCGCGTGGAGTTGCTCGCCAACCCGTTCGGCGAGCCCTTCTCGCTCGGGCCGCTGGGGCTCCCCTTCACGCTCCTGTGGATTGTCGGCGTAATCAACGCGCTGAACCTGATTGACGGGTTGGACGGTCTTGCAGGCGGCGTGGCCTTCTTCGGCG
>JBDLRJ010000242.1:0-13238 GCA_039800145.1 Pseudomonadota bacterium
GTCTTGTCCGCGGCGGTCCAGAAGTACGAGCCGTTGGGGCTGTTGGTGCCCGCGGTGTACGGGTTGGTGCCCAGGTTGGACTCGGCGTTGCAGTTCTGCGTGTAGTTCGCGTCCGTCAGCGGCGAGCAGCCCGCGTTGCGCACGCGGTAGTACACGCCCTTCTCCTGGCCGAACGCGCGGTCCGCGATGTTGAGCGGCACGTTCGAGTAGTACACGGCGTAGTTGGCGTACACCTTCGCGCGGCCGGACTGGGTGGGATCCCAGATGAGGCCCACGCGCGGAGACAGCTGCGAGGGAAGGCTGAAGGCCAGCGCCCCGTCCGCGCCGTACATGTTCTGAGTGTCGTACCGCAGGCCGGCGTTCAGGGTCACCTTGTCCAGGATGCTCCAGCTGTCCTGCACGAAGGCGCCGGTGGCCACCTGGTTCACCGTGACGGAGATCTTGTCCAGGAGCTGGATCTCGTTCGGCGCCGTGATGTGGCCGAAGTTGCGGTTGATGGTCCAGCCGTTGCCGTACAGGCGCTCGGTCAGGAAGTACCGGCCCGTGTACGCGCGGGTGGAGGTGTAGTTGGTGGCCTCCGCGTCCACGCCCGCCTTGATGACGTGCTTGCCGAGCAGGTTGGCCAGGTACGTGCCGACCAGGCGCCCCTGCCAGCGGTTGGAGGCGGCATCCTGCATGTACGCAGGGCCACCGGTCCGGTAGGTCGTCACCGGGCAGCGGGTGTAGGTGCTGCCATCCGGGCCGGTGAAGACGTTGGCCGGGTTGGACGGATCACACGCCGCGAACGTCTTCGAGTAGCCCGGGTGGGACGCGTCGATGAAGTCCAGGATGTTGTGATAGTCCGTGCCCGCGTCGAAGTCGCGCGTGCGCTGCCAGGCCACCCCGGACTGGCCCGCGAGCCCCTGGTTCGTCCCCGTGCCGCTGCCGTCCAGCGCCTTCGTCTCGAAGGACTGGCTGTGCCAGCCGGCCGTGGCGTCGATGAGCAGCTTCTTGTCCAGGAAGGACGAGTTCAGCTTCAGCACCGCGTCCAGCACGTTGCTGGTGCCGTTGGTCAGCCCCGCGTTGCGCGTGGCGCTGGCAATGCTGCCCGCCCGGATGTTCTGCGTGGGCGTGCCGCTCACCTGCGCGGTGAGGCTGTGGTCCGGCGAGATGGCCCACGTCAGCTTGGCGAGGAACTGCAGCGTCCGCGACTCGGAGTCGTTGTAGGACTCTGAGCCGGCAATGGGGTCCACGAGCGTGAAGCCCTGCTCGTCCTTCTTCGGCTGGCCGTCGTCCCCGAGCTGCAGCCTGTTGTACGTCACCTTCTGCCGGTACCGGCTGAAGGACGGCGCGATGCCGGCGTAGAACCACAGCTTGTCCTTGATGATGGGACCGCCGATGTCCGCGCCGATGTCGCCGATGTCCACGAGGCTCGACGTGGACGAGATGGCCGAGCCGTCCCGCTTCACGTCGCGCGGCGTGGCCTGCAGGGCCCCGGGCGTCCAGGTGCCCCACACGCTGCCCTTGAAGGTGTTGGAGCCGGTCTTCGTCACCGCGCTCAGCACGCCGCCCGTGGAGCGGCCGTACTCCGGCATGTAGCCGCCGGTCACCACGTTCACTTCCTGCACGAACTCCGCCGTCAGCTCCGTCCCGTTGATGCCGAACGCGGGGTCGCCCACCGACAGGCCGTCGATGAGGTACCCGTTCTCCGGGGACGTGGTGCCGTTGATGGACACGCCGTAGGTGTCCGGCTGCGCCTGCGGGGCCACCACCGCGAGCGACTCGAACGAGCGCTGCTGGCCGCCCACGCCCGTCGGCCGGCTCACCGCGATGTTCTTCACGAAGTCCGCCGAGACGCTCTGGCCCGTCGTCGCCGAGCCCACGTCGATGACCGGCGCCTTCGAGACGATGACCACCTCTTCGGCCTTCAGCGCTTCCGGCAGCAGCTCCACGTTGACGCGCAGCGTGCGGTCCGCGCGCACCACGATGTCCGCGCGGGAGAAGGGCTTGAACGACTCCTTCTCGAACCGCAGCGTGTACGTGCCGGGAGGCAGCTGGGACAGGTAGTAGTTGCCCGACCCGTCGGACACCACCAGCTCCTCACCCTGCTTCGCAGGCGAGGTCGCCGTCACCACCACGTCCGTCACGGCCTTGCCCGTGCTCGAGTCCGTGACGGAGCCCTGCACCACCCCGAGTCCCTGGGCATACGCCGCCCCGCCTACCGCCACCGTGGCCACCACGGCCACGTTCCGAAAAAGTGGGTTCACCAGTTGTACCCTCCCGTTTTCACCGGACCGCCCGGCGAGTCAGGTGGGGGACAAAGCAGCCGAGGGATCCCCTGTCAACTTCCCGCTACCCGTCGCTACAGGTCTGAAAAACCCAGCACGTACGCGGACTTCAGTAGTTCCACGGGGCCTGTGCCTCAGGGGCTTCCAGGCGTGGGCGGCACACGCGTCGGGATGGGCCGCGTGCGCCCGGTTTCCTCCCCGGAGACCGGGCGCCGTGGTCGCTTTCACCCTTTCACCCGAGCGCGCGGCACGGCTACCCTCCGCGCCTCTCCACGATGTTCGACTCCGTCCTCGACCGCGGGAACACCCCGAAGCGCCGCCTCGGCGCGGGCGCCACCGTCTCGGTGGTGCTCCACGTGGGCCTGGTGGCCGCGGCGCTCTGGCTCGGGAGCCGGCCGCCGGAGGAGCCGGACAAGAAGGAGCAGGAGGTCACCTTCTTCGCGGCGCCTCCCCCGCCGCCGCCTCCTCCTCCCCCTCCACCTCCGCCTCCGCCTCCGGCCGGCGGTGCGAAGGCCGAGCCGCGGGTGGAGAAGAAGAAGATCATCAAGCCGGAGACGCTCGTCCAGCCGAAGGAGATTCCAAAGGAGAAGCCCCCCGAGGCCGAGCCCCAGCCCGAGCAGACCGCGCCGAAGAACGACGCCCCGTCCGTCCCCGAGGGCGTGGCGGGCGGCGTCGAGGGAGGCGTGGCCGGCGGCGTGGTGGGCGGCGTCGTCGGTGGGGTGGTGGGCGGCGTGGTGGGCGGCACCGTGGGCGGGCAGCTCGGCTCCGAGGTGCTCGCCTTCGGTGAAGGGATGACGCGGCCGGAGGTGGTGTCCCAGGCGCTGCCCCAGCTCCCCCGCGAGGCGCGCGAGGCGAAGATCTCCGGGCTCATGCTGGTCAAGTGCACCATCACCGTGGACGGCCGGCTGGAGCGCTGCCGCGTGGCCAAGCCGCTCCCGTTCGTCACCGAGACCGTGCTCGAGGCCATGAAGGAGTGGCGGTACAAGCCGGTCACCTTCCAGGGGCGCGCCGTCGCCGTGGATTACACCATTCCCGTTCGCATCAAGGCCGAGTAGGCCAAGAGGACAACCATGCAATTCACACTCACCGAACTCTGGGCCTCCATGGGCCTCTTCGCCCGGCTCATCGTCATCGTCATGGGCGCCATGTCCCTCATGTCCCTGGTGGTGGCCGCCGAGCGCATGGTGGCGTTCCGCCAGAGCAACGCCCAGTCGCGCGCCTTCGCGGAGAAGATGGCGAAGCTGCTCGGGGATGGGACGTTGAAGGCCGCGCTCGAGGCGGAGGTGAAGCCCCAGGAGTCGGGCCACATCGGCCGGGTCATCCACGCGGGGCTGGTGGCACTCAAGGTGACGACCGCGAAGGACCGCGAGCTGGCGGTGGACTCGGTGGCGCGCGCGCTCGAGCGGCAAGGCCAGCGCGAGCTGCAGAGCATGAAGCGCGGCCTCAACCTGCTCGCCACGGTCGGCTCCACGGCCCCCTTCGTGGGCCTGCTCGGGACGGTGATGGGCATCGTCAACAGCTTCCAGCTCATGGCGGCCTCCGGCTCGGGCGGCCTCGGCACGGTGTCCGCCGGCATCGCCGAGGCGCTCGTCACCACCGCCTTCGGCCTGCTCGTGGCCATCCCCGCGGTGATGCTCTACAACTACCTGCAGGGCTGGGTGGACGCGCGCGCGGTGGACATCAGCGAGTCGTCCAACGAGTTCCTGGACCTCGTGGCGCGGACCGTGGGCAAGGCAGACCACTGACGCCATGGGGATGTCCGCCGGCCCCAGGGGGGGCATCAAGAACGAGATCAACGTCACCCCGCTCGTGGACGTGGTGCTCGTGCTGCTCATCATCTTCATGGTGGTGACCCCCATGCTGCAGCGGGGCAAGAGCGTGGCGCTCCCCAGGTCGAAGTCCACGGAGAAGGAGAAGAAGGACTCCGATCCGCTCATCCTCAGCATCACCGTGGACAAGCAGGTGTACCTGGAGAACGACGCGTTCGACGACGCCGGGCTCGAGGCCGCACTGCGCCGCGAGCTCGCGAAGAAGCCCGACCGCCGCATCCTGCTGAAGGGGGACGAGAAGCTCCCCTACGCGGAGGTGCGGCGCGTGATGAACGTGGCGCGCAAGGCCGGCGCCCGCGGCATCCACCTCGGAGTGGAAGAGCTCAAGGGGCCCTGAGCCATGTCCACCTCGCGCAACCGCAAGAAGTTCGCCGTGCAGCTGGGCGGCCGGCCCAACTCGGACATCAACGTCACCCCGCTCGTGGACGTGGTGCTCGTGCTGCTCATCATCTTCATGGTGGTGACGCCGCTGCTGGAGAAGGACCTGGAGGTCCGGGTGCCTTCCATGGAGCAGGTGGAGGTGACCGCGGAAGTCCCGCCGGACCAGCTCGTGGTGGGCGTCTCCCCCGAGGGAAAGCTCTCCCTCAACACCGAGGAGATTGCCGCGGACCAGTACGAGACCCGGCTCGCCCGCGCGCTGGCGGCGAAGAAGCCCGGCGAACGGCTCGTCTTCTTCCTCGCGGATGACCGCGCCCCCTACGGCGTGCTCGTCACCGCGCTCGACGGCGCGCGTCGCGCAGGGGCCGAGACGCTCGGCATGATGACCGAGCCGCCCCCCACCGGGGACGCCGCGCCCCCCGCTCCCGCGACGCCCTGACCGCGGCACGTACGTTGCTCAGCCCCCCGCGCATCAGTCCGTGCGCGAGGGGGGACTTGCATGCTGGCGAGGGTGATGTGCGGGGCGGTGGTGGGGATCGACGCCGTGCTGGTCGAGGTGGAGGTCGACATGGCGCTCGGCCTTCCCTACTTCAACGTGGTGGGCCTGCCGGACGGGGCCGCGCGCGAGAGCAAGGTGCGCGTCATCTCCGCGCTGAAGAACACCGGGTACGAGCTGCCGCAGAAGCGCGTGACGGTGAACCTCGCCCCCGCGGACCTGAAGAAGGAGGGGCCCGCGTTCGAGCTCCCCGTGGCGCTCGGCGTGCTCGTGGCCTCGCGGCTGCTCGAGCCCGGGGCGCTCGAGGGCGTCCTCTTCGCAGGTGAGCTGTCGCTGGACGGCTGGCTCAAGCCCATCCGGGGCGTGTTGCCGCTCGCGCTGTCGGCCCGGCGGCTCGGGTTCCGCGCGCTCGTGGTGCCGCGCGCCAATGCCGCGGAAGGGGCTCTGGTGGAGGGGCTCTCGGTGTACGGGGCGAGCCACCTGCGCGAGGTGGTGGAGCACCTCACGGACGCGGCCGCGCTCGCGCCGGTGAAGCACGCGGCCACGGGAGGCACGCTGCGCCCCACGCCCGAGCCGCCGGACATGGCGGACGTACGGGGCCAGGGGGACATCAAGACGGCGCTGGAGCTTGCGGCGGCGGGTGGACACAACGTGCTGCTGTGCGGGCCTCCCGGCAGCGGGAAGACCATGCTCGCCCGGAGACTTCCCTCCATCCTGCCGCCGCTCGAGCCGGCCGAGGCGCTGGAGATAACGAAGATCTACTCGGTGCTCGGGCTGCTCCCGGAGGGACACGCGCTCGTCACCGAGCGCCCCTTCCGGGCCCCCCACCACACCCTCTCGGACGCGGGGCTCGTCGGTGGCGGGCCGCTCGCACGTCCCGGCGAGCTCTCCATGGCGCACCACGGCGTGCTGTTCCTGGACGAGCTCCCGGAGTTCCGCAAGAACGTCTTGGAGGTGCTGCGGCAGCCGCTGGAAGAAGGGGTCGTGCACCTGGCGCGCGCCAACCACAACGTGAGCTACCCGTGCCGGCTCATGCTGGTGGCCGCCATGAATCCCTGCCCGTGCGGCTACTACAACGTGCCGGAGCGCCGCTGCAGCTGCCCGGAGGCGCGCGTGCACGCCTACCAGTCCCGCGTGAGCGGCCCGCTCGTGGACCGCATGGACATCACCCTGCAGACGCGCCCCGTGGAGTACCGGCGGCTCGTCCCGCGCGAGCACCCCGAGCCCCCCTCCTCCTGGTACCGCGACCGCGTGGTGGAGGCCCGCGCGCGGCAGCGTCACCGCTTCCGCGGCGTGCCCGGCGTGCACTGCAACGCGCAGATGGGGCCGCGCCAGCTGCGCGCCGCGTGCACCCTCGCGCCCGGCGCCGAGCGCGCGCTGGCCAACGCGGTGGAGTTCCACCGGCTCTCGGCCCGCGCCCACGACCGGCTGCTCAAGCTCGCCCGCACCCGCGCGGACCTCGAGGGGCGGGACGTCATTGCCGAGGAGGACATGATGCTCGCGGTGGACTGCCGGCAGATGGACCGCGCCCACTGGGGCCCGTCGATGGACGGTGGAAACGCCGCGAGCGGCGGCTCGAAGCAGGTGGCGCGCATCGCCGCCGTTGCTGCGAAGGGGGCATCCGGCCGGGGCTGAGCCGCCTGCGCCCGGCTTGCCCCGCGGCCGTTCCCCCTGTAACGGGCGTGGGATGAAGGCGTTCGGGGGGATTGTCAGTGCGGCGCGGCTCGCGTGCGTCTTTGCCTGGACGGCGGGGCTCATCACGCTCGCGCTCGTCTTCCGGCTCGTGACGTTCAGTCCGCGGGCGTCCCTCTGGCTTGCCCGGCGCGCCTGGGCGCCGGGGGTCCTGTGGCTGTGCGGCGCGAAGTTGGAGCTCGAGCCGCTCCCGCCCCTGGACTGGTCCCGCCCTTACGTGTTCGTGATGAACCACCAGTCGGGCCTGGACATCTGCTGCGCCTTCGTCGCGGTGCCCACCGGGCTGCGCTTCGTGGCCAAGCACACGCTCGCGTACGTACCGTTCCTCGGCTGGTTCATGTGGGCCACGGGGATGGTGTTCATCGACCGGAGCAACCGCTTCAAGGCCATGGCGAGCCTGAAGAAGGCCGGCGAGCGCATCCGCGCGGGGGCCTCCATCCTCATGTACCCGGAGGGCACGCGCTCGAAGGACGGGACGGTGCTGCCCTTCAAGAAGGGGCCCTTCCTGGTGGCGCTCGAGGCCGGCGTCCCGGTGGTGCCGGTGGCCGTCGAAGGAAGTGCGCAGGTGCTCGCCGCGACCGGGCTCCGGATCCGCCCCGGAACCATCCGCGTGAAGGTGGGGATGCCCGTTGCGTCCGAGGGGCGCGGGCGCGTGGAGCTCCTCTCCGAGGTGCGGACGGCGGTGCTCGCGCTCAACCGCGAACTCGGTGGCCCGGGAGGTGGGACGCAGCACGTGGCCCGCGAGCGCGCGGAGGAGCGCGGCGCGGACTGAGGCCGGGCGCGCTCGGGCGCTGCGCTTTCCCCGTGCGCCCGGCGCCGGTGACTTCCGGTGGCCGTTGGCGAGCAGCGCACGGCGCGTGGTCCACCCTCGATCGTGCCCGCGTGGAGCGGCTGTTCGGGAGCCACGCTCCGGTGAACGCCGGCGAACGGGAACGGGGTGCAGAAGGCAGCGGTGCCCCTCCTCCGTGCAGGACGTGGGCGGGTGGAGTTCCGGTTGGAACGGCGCACGGCAGGGCCCGCGCTCAACCGGGAGCGCGCGGACGAGCGCAGCGCTCGGTGATTGCCTGCGAACGGGAACGGGGCGCACGCAGCGCGTGGCGCCCGGACGGGCGCGTTGGACCGGTGCACTCTTCGCTTCCGAGAAACATCCCTGCCTGACCGGGAGCCCGGACACCTTCGCATTCCACCTGGCGTCCACCCCGGGCTGGACTCGGGCCCGCACGGGACGTCCTCTCCCCCGTGCGAGGCGCGGGCGCGCAGCCGAGGACTGTCCCCGGCGTGGGCGCGGATTGCACGCGTGGTGCTCCGTTGGTGCGGCCCTTGCTCAGGCCCCTCCCGATTCGCCGGAACGACCCGGCGCACGAAGCGCCCGTCACTCACGGGCGGGGGGACACACATGGGGAAGCTCACGGAGAAGTTGAAGGCGGTGGCGGCGACGGTGGCATCCATCGAAAAGCAGTTCGGGAAGGGCGCGATCATGAACCTCGGCGCCGAAGGGGCGGCCGAGGCGGTATCGGTCATCCCCAGCGGCTCGGTGGGACTGGACCGGGCGTTCGGCATGGGCGGCTACCCGCGCGGACGCGTGGTGGAGATCTTCGGCAACGAGTCCAGCGGCAAGACGACCCTGACGTTGCACGCCATTGCGCAGGTCCAGGCGCAGGGCGGAATCGCCGCGTTCATCGACGCAGAGCACGCGCTGGATGTCACCTATGCGCGGAAGCTGGGCGTGAAGGTGGAGGAGTTGCTCATCAGCCAGCCGGACACCGGCGAGCAGGCGCTGGAGATCACCGAGCAGCTCGTGCGCAGCGGGGCGGTGGACCTGGTGGTGGTGGACTCGGTGGCCGCACTGGTCCCGCGCGCGGAGATCGAAGGCGAGATGGGGGACGCGCACATGGGCGTGCAGGCGCGGCTCATGAGCCAGGCGCTCCGCAAGCTCACCGGCGCGGTGAGCCGCTCGGGCACCTGCATCATCTTCATCAACCAGGTGCGGATGAAGATCGGCGTGATGTTCGGCAACCCGGAGACCACCACGGGCGGCAACGCGCTGAAGTTCTACGCCTCGTGCCGGCTCGAGATCCGCCGCGCGGGGAACCTCAAGGACGGCGACGTGGTGGTGGGGAGCCGGGCGAAGGTGAAGCTCGTGAAGAACAAGCTCGCGCCCCCGTTCCAGGAGGCGGAGTTCGACATCTTGTACGGCTCGGGCATCAGCCGCGCGGGAGAGGTGCTGGACCTGGGCGTGGCCGCGGGATTCATCGACAAGTCCGGGAGCCACTTCCTGCTCGCGGGGGAGCGGATGGGCCAGGGGCGCGAGCGGGCGGTGGAGTGGCTCAAGGCGCACCCGGCGGAGATGGAGGCGTTGGCCGCGCGCATCGTCAGCGCGGGGCCGGTGAAGGCCGCGGCGGAGTCTCCCTCGGAGGCAGCGTGATGGAGACCTCCCCCGCCCTGCCCTGGGCGCTCGCGCTGCTGCTCGTACTCGGGGCCGGCACGCTCACGTTCTCGAGACTGGGCGAGCACCTGCTGCGCGCGGGGATCGGTTCCCCGGTCGTGGTGGCCGCAGCCGGACCGCTGGCGCCGGAGGAGCTCAAGCCTCCGCGCGAACGCCACCGCCCCGAGCGCGCCCGGCGCCCAGTCCAGCGCTCCACGCGCCCGTCGTCCTACGACTGGTGAAGGCTATGAGAGGTGGAGCGAGCGGACAGGGAAGAGCCCGGTGGGCAGCTGCACGTGAAACCGGCCCTCCGACTCCACGAGCCAGGCCCCCAGCTGGAACTGGGCGCCCCGGGTGAAGCGCGCGGCGGCACGGCCCGCCTTCACTCGGCACCGGAGGGCGCCCTCCGGGTCCAACTCGAGGGTGGACGGATCCAACAGCTCCGCAGTGCGGTCACTCAGCCGGAGCGAGGGCACGCCTTCCACGTCGTCCACGGCGAGCACGCGGTAGGCCGTGTCCTCGACCGTGACGAAGCACCAGTCCTGGCCCACGCGGAGGATGAAGCGACCTCCGTCTGCCGGCTCGAGCCCCTGGTCGAAGACCTCGACGATGCGGGGGTGCTCCACCCGGACGTCGTCGTGCCACCAGTTCCCGTCCCGGTCCAGGCGCAGGCCGCTGTCTTCGCGCGTGTGCCAGCGGGGCGAGCTGCTCATCTCCCCCTGCCCGAGCGCGCCGCCTCGCGCTGGCGGACGTACTCCGTGTAGCCGGTGAAGGCCGAGGCTCCCCACGTGTTGACGAGGACGCCCAGGGTGGCGAGCGCCACCACCGCGCGGTGACGCAGCGACCAGCCGCTCAGTGCCACGAGCGCCACCAGGTAAGGGGTGTAGTCCAGGCTGAAGCGGAAGCCGAACTGCATGTAGCCGTTGTTCTGGTACAGCAGCCCGGGCAGCGCGGTGGCCGCCACCGTCAGCCACAGCGCGCGCGACAGGCGGGGCTTCTCGCGCGGCCAAAGCAGCAACAGCAGCAACGGGAAGGTCAGCAGGAGCGACAGCCCGTTCGGATCGTACGAGAGCCGGAAGGGCTGGGTCGTCACCTTCGGCAGCATCAGGAAGGCCGACTCCAGGTTGCGCCCCAGGTAGTGGAGGTTGAACAGCCCGTACTGGTCGATGTCCGCGTTCACCCGGTTGTTGAAGAAGAACGCGTGGCCGAACTCCGAGAGCTTCCCGAAGCGGACGTGGTTGAACCACGCCCCGGTGAGCGCGAGCGGCGCGGCGCCGGCGGCGAACAGGCCGAGCTTGCGGAGCACGGGGCGGGGATTCTCCCGAGCGCGCGCCCACTGCTCGCCCCAGGGCTTGTTCTCGGGGAAGAGCGCCTCGAGCACGAAGAAGAGGCCCGTGAAGAGGAGCGGCGTCCGGGTGAGCACCGCCATGGACCAGGCGAAGCCCGCGAGCACCGGGCGGTGTGCCTTGACCGCGTTGCGCATGTACACGCACGTGAGCGCCACCCCGAGCACCTCGGCGCTGAACCACACCTCGCCCCGGATGGCGCAGTAGAAGAAGAGCGTCCCGAAGCCCATCAGCAGCGCCAGGGCCGCGTTCTCCCCCTCCGAGCGGACGGACTCCCCCTCGCGCGTGAGCAGGCGGAGGAACGCGTAGAAGAGCGCCACCGCCAGCGCCCCCACGATGACGCCCAGCGAGGTGTCGTTGAGCTGGTACCCGTTCACCGCCACGAACGGCAACATGAAGACGGCCGGGAAAGGGGGGAAGCTCACGTACCAGCGGTTGGAGGGATCATTGGGGCGGGCGCAGCGCTCCACCCGGTCTCCCACCGGCCTCACGCACGCCCAGTCCTCGATGTTGGGGAGGACGCCGGGGTCGATGTCCAGCCGCCCCTCGAGCCACGCCTGTGCCTGGTAGATGAAGTGCGGCGCGGCGCTCTGGCGGAAGAAGCGCTCGCCCGAGAAGCCGGCGAGCAGCACGAAGGACACCGCGAACAGCAGCACATCCACCCGGTACGCCCCGAGCCACAAGTTGAGCGCCATCTTCAACGCGTTACCGCCCTCCGAGGCGGGCACGCCGGGGGCAGGCTGCGCGGGGGCGGCGGGGGACTCGGGGGCAGGCTCGGTGGGGCTGGCCATCTCGGGGCTCCGTCTGGGAACGCTTCAACCCGGACGCCGTATCACATTCCCAGACCCGCGAGCGCCCGGCGCAGCAGCTCGAGCGCGTGTGCGGCCGCGAGCAGCTGCACCCGCGCGCGCTCCGTCCCGAGCGTCACCCGCTCGGTCCGCACCCGGCCATCCGGGAGCGCGAGCGCCACGAAGACCGTGCCCACCGGCTGCTCGGCTGTCCCTCCGCCCGGGCCCGCGTAGCCCGTGACGCCCAGGCCGTAGTCCGCACCGCACGCGGCCCGGATGCCCGCGGCGAGCGCACCGGCCACCTCACCGCTCACCACGCCGTGGCGGGCGATGAGCTCGGGGGGGACGGCGGCCCAGCGCTGCTTGGCCGCCTCGGTGTAGGCGACCGCGCCGCCGAGGAACACCTCGCTCGCACCCGGCACGGCGGTCAGCTGCGCGGCCACCCGCCCCCCGGTGCAGCTCTCCGCCACCGCAACGGTGCGGCCGGCACGCTTCAGCGCGGACACCACCGCCGCCTCGTACGCCTCGCCGTCCTCGCCGAAGAGCGTCTCCCCGAGGACCGCGCGGCACTCGCGCGCCGCTGCCTCGAGCCGCGCGGAGGCCTCCGCGGGCGTCGCCCCGTCCGCGAGCAGCTTGAGGTGGTTCTCCGGGAGGCGCGTCCGCGTCCCGAAGCGCACGTGCGGGTGGGCCGCCATGAGCGGGCGCACGCGCGCATCCAGGTGGGACTCGGGCAGGAAGATGGTCTTGAGCACCTTTCCGGCGCGGTGCACGCGGCCGGGCTGCGCATCCAGCGCACGCCCCAGCGCGGGCAGCACCACGCGCTCACACAAGGACTTGTACTCGCGGGGGACGCCGGCCACGAAGAAGCACTCGCAGCGCCCCAGGCGGAGGACGAAGCAGGGCGCGGAGCCGACCACGTTGGGGTGGACCGCGGCCCCTTCCGGCACGAGCGCCTGCTTGCGGTTGTTGGGGGAAAGCACCATCCCGCGCTTCGCGAAGCGCTCCTGGATGGATGCCCAGGTCGGCGCGTGCTCCACGAGCGGGACGCCGGCCACCTCGGCGGCGACCTCGGCCGTCAGGTCATCCATGGTGGGGCCGAGCCCACCGGAGACGAGCAGCACGTCCGCCCGGCCGGACAGCTCGCGGAGCGCGCGGGCGATGTCCTCGCGCCGGTCCCCCACCACGGTGACGCCCGCGGCCCGGAGCCCCAGTCCCACGAGGTGCTCCATGAACCACGGGCTGTTGGTGTCCGGGACGCTGCCGTCGAGGAGCTCGTCCCCGGTGCAGAGCAGTTCCACGCGCATGGGTGCGGGCTCTCCCTAGAGGTATTCCTGCTCGTCTTCGCCCTCGGCGGCGGAAGGCCCCCCGGAGGTGGCCGGGGTCCCGGCGCGCCACAGCAGGCCCGTCTCCACGAGGCCGAAGGCGAGGTAGCAGGCGAAGTAGACGACGAGCACCCACGCCGGGTGCAGCTGGGTGGCCACCACGACGCCGGTGACGAGGAAGGCGGCGAAGACAGCGACCGACTTCGGTGAGAGCTTGAGGTCCTTGAAGGTGCGGTACCGGATGGTGGACACCATCAGCAGCGAAAGCAGCACCACGGCCACCGCCACCGGGACGGCGAAGCGCGGCTCGAGCGGCGCGCCGCCTGACACGGCGTGGTGGGTGAAGACGAGCGACACGAACATGGCCGCGGCGATGGGGATGGGCAGCCCCACGAAGAAGCGGCCGCCGCCCCCCTCGGACGAGCGCTGGGCGATGACGTTGAAGCGCGCCAACCGCAGCGCCCCGCAGGACGCGAAGGCGAAGCCGACGAAGATGCCAGCGAACCCGAGCGGCTCCAGCGCCCACTTGTAGGCGAGCATCCCCGGCGCCACGCCGAAGGTGATGACGTCCGCGAGGCTGTCCAGCTCCACCCCGAAGGCGCTCTGGGTGCGGGTGAGGCGGGCCACCCGGCCGTCGAAGCCGTCGAAGAAGATGCCGAAGAAGATGGCGAGCGCTGCCTGGTGCAGGGCGCGGG
>JBDLRJ010000243.1:0-6245 GCA_039800145.1 Pseudomonadota bacterium
CGGACGCGCTCGGGCTGCACGAACTCCGAGAGGTGCTGATCGTAGAAGGCCTTGAGCGCCTGCTCCGGGTAGGCCGCCTGCTTCTCGTCGAACTCCTGTCGGATGATCTCTTCGACGAGGAACTCCTTCATCCGGGCCTGCACCCTGGGCTGCAGGTCAAGGCCGCGGCGCCTCGCCTCCTGGTGGAGCAGTTCGAACCGCACGAGCGTGTCCAGGAACTCCCGCTTCTTCGCCGGCTCCTGGAAGCGCGCCTGCATGAAGGCGCTCTGCTCGGCCAGCTTCTGCTTCAGCTCCGCCGCGGTGATGACGTCCGTGCCAATGCGGGCGACGACCGGCCCCTCCTTCTGCACCGGCTCGAGCGCGCCAGAAGTGCCGCGGTTGCTGCAGGCGTTGCACCCGGCGAGGGACAAGGTGACGACGGCAGCAGCAGCGCGAAACGAATACGCAAAGTTCATGTGGATCTCCGAGTGAACAAACACAGAGGGCCCGGCCTTTCATAAAGACCGGGCCCGCGTGCCTGGGACGCTGATTCCCTAGTGATCCGAGAACACGATGAAGCAGGACATGATGGTGTCGCTGTGGCCGCCGCCCGAGGCATTCATGAAGTTGAACCCCACTGCGTTGTCCGCCCTCGCGTTACCGGCTCCGGTGGACTCGGCATCCGTGAAATAGCAGTCCCAGGCGGCGTACTCGGCGGTCGAAGAATCGTTGTCCCTGAGATTGAAGCTGTCCCCACCGTGGATTCGCCACCGGCGCGTGGTGGGATCGATGAAAAGACGGAAATCGTAGTACGCGGGCGGGACGTCGCCTACGACACTTCCCCAGTTCTTCATGCCGTACTTCACCGTGCAACCGTCCTGGTCGCCGCAGATGGAGTTGAGCACGGTCATGTTGAGCGGGCGTGAGATGCCCGCGTTGCCGGTGCCGAGCACCTCCACGTAGTACACGTCGATGCCATTCGGCTCGGTGGTGGTGGTCTTGGTTCCAACCGATCCCCACACGTCAGCGGTGTAGGTCTTGGACAGCAGCGTGGCGTTGCAAATGTAGCCCTTGGTGGTCGAGCCCTCGAGGATCTTGTAGCCGCCAGATGCGCAGTTTGCCCCCGCGCTCTCGGCCACCGCGGACAGCGAGGTGCCGGTCGCGCCGGTCTGTCCCGTGGGACCCTGCTCGCCATTGCAAAGGTAAGTGGTGGTGGCTCCCACCGTCGCACTCACGCCGCCCGTTGGGCAGTTGGCGTCTCCAGCGAGGAGGGTGGTGAGCGTCACGCTCTCCCCCGCAGGTCCCGTCGGACCGGTCTGACCCGCCGGCCCCGTGGCGCCCGCAGGGCCCGTCGGACCGGCAGGACCGGTCGGGCCTGCAGGACCCGTCGCCCCCGCGGGGCCCTGGGGCCCCTGCGCACCCGTGGCTCCCGTGGGACCGGCAACACCCTGGACGCCCTGGATGCCCTGCTGACCTGCAGGGCCCGTCGCGCCGGCCGCACCCGTGCACACGTACGTGTCGTTCGATCCCACGGAGACCCTCACGCCGCCCGTGGGGCAGTTGGAATCCCCAACGGCCACGGTCGTCACGGACACGGACGCGCCGTCTGCACCCGCCGCTCCCTGCGGACCTGCCGGACCCGTCGCCCCCTGCGCGCCTTGCGGCCCCGCGGCGCCCGTTGCTCCGGTGGCCCCGTTGCACACGTACCGGTCCACGGCCCCAACGGAGACCATCACGCCGCCCATGGGGCAGTGGGCATCCGCCAGCTGGAGCGTCGTCAGGACTGGAGACAAGCCATCCGCGCCGGGATTCCCCTGCGGACCTGCAGGGCCCGTTGCGCCCTGGGCGCCCTGCGCACCCTGTGCGCCCTGCACACCCTGCGGGCCCTGCGTCCCGGCCGCCACGAAGAGCTGCCAGTCGGTGGAGCCCTGCGCGTCCGGCAGACTGTTCGTCGACTGCGCGAGCGCGATGTACGCGGTCCCGAGGTACGTCACGATGTCGGACGGGTTGTAGGTCGTGCTGGAGTTCCACGGCCCCGAGTTGTTGATGCCGGGATCACCCTTCGGCCCCTGGATGCCCTGGATTCCCTGGAGGCCCTGGGTCCCCTGGATGCCCTGCGCCCCCTGGGCGCCCTGGAGTCCCTGGCCACCCTGCAAGCCCTGCAGACCGCGCTCGCCCTGTGCGCCGGTGAGCCCCGTGTCGCCCTTGTCACCCTTGTCGCCCGTGAGCCCCTTCTCGCCGTCACACACGAAAGTGTCCGAGCTGCCAACCGTCAGCTTCACGCCTCCGGTGGCACAGTTGGGATCATTGACGAGCAGATCGGTCATCACCACGCTGTCGCCGTGGGTGCCCGAAGCGCCGGTGTCGCCCTTGTCCCCCTTCAGCCCCTGGAGACCCTGGAGCCCCTGCACACCCTGCAGCCCCTGGACCCCCTGCATGCCCTGGTCGCCCTTCGCGCCGTTGCAGACGTAGCGGGTGGTGCTCCCCACGGAGACGCTCGCGCCACCGTACGGGCAGTGGGTGTCGGCAATCAGCAGCTCCGTGACGACGACGCTCTCCCCCGCTGCGCCTGCGGCACCGGTGTCGCCCTTGTCGCCCTTCACGCCCTGGATGCCCTGGTCACCCTTCGCGCCGGTGCAGACGTACCGGGTGACGCCGGCCACCGAGACGCTCACGCCGCCTTCCGGGCAGTTGCTGTCGCCTGGGCTGAGGGGCATCACGGCGACGCTCTCGCCTGCTGCGCCGGTATCGCCCTTGTCGCCCTTGTCGCCCTGGATCCCCTGGACGCCCGTGTCCCCCTTCGCTCCGGCGCAGAGGTACTGGGTGTTGCCGCCCACCGAGACGCTCACGCCCCCGTTCGGGCAGTTGCTGTCGCCCGACGGCAGCGCCGTCACGGACACGCTCTCGCCCGGTGCCCCTGCGCTCCCGGGTGAACCGGCAGGTCCCGGCGAGCCAGGAGCGCCTGGCGCACCTGCAGCCCCCTGCGTCCCGTTGCAGACCTTCGCGCTGCTGTCCACCTCGCCGGGCAGATCCAGCTGACCGTTTCCATTCTCGTCCGTGCCCACCATGAAGACGGTGCCGCCGGACGGACAATCCGCGGAGTCCGCTGGCGTCGTCGCCGTCAGAACGCTCTTGCCGGGAGCACCGGAACTTCCCGGAGAGCCGGGCGCCCCGGTTTCACCCTTCGGCCCGGCAGGGCCCACTTCGCCGTTGCAGACGTATTGCGTGGACGAGACCTCGCCGTCCTCGAGCGTCCCGTTGTTGTTCGAATCCTCGCCATACGCCACGGCTTTGCCACCGGCCGCGCAGTTTGCCCCCGCCGGTTCATCCGCCGTCCGGACGAGCGCGTTGGGCTGGGTACATCCAAGGATCGCTGTGCCGGCGACCAGCGACAGGGTGATGCGGCTCAACCACACGTTCATGGGATTCCTCGGGCGATGGCTTCGGTACTTGTCGGGACCCTTATCGCTGCTGGATATTTTTCAACAGCAATATTTTCAGTTCATCTTCGATCTGGCTGAAGAATGGCGGACCCGTCGAAACGCGAGACGACGTCCCGGCCGGAGCTGCCGGAGAAGTGAAGAACCAGGTGCGCCGGGACTGCGGCCTGCTCCCGGTGGTCGTCAAACTCCAGGAGCTCGCGGCGGGCCAGGGGCTGATCCACGAGGCCATCCGCTCGAGACCGCTTGCTGCCGGGGGCGTGAGACGTCACGGAGCGGGCGACTCGCCCGGCGACGTGCCGGAAGAGCAGCTCCCCACCGACGCACGGTGACGTGTTTCAGCGCCGCTGGTGCGCCGGGCGCCTCGCCGCGGCCAGCGGGTGGGCGGCGAACTCACCCACCGCGGCCACGAACGCGTCCCGCGCGGCCTCGAGCGCATGCAGCTCGCCGGAGAGAAACGCCGCGGCGAAGTTCGTCTCCGTGGGCGGCGGCATCCACTTCGCCAGCGTCACCGGCGCGGCCTTGAGCGCTGCGTCGATCGCCACCACCGCCTCGGCGGGAGGCGCCACGAGGTAGGCCATGGGGTCCCCGCGCGGGATCCCCGCTTCGCGCGAGAGGTAACTCCCGGTCTGCGTCACCACGTGCCCGAGGAATGCCGGCTGCCGCTCGCCGGGGAAGGACTGGAAGCGCACCCGCCGGAGCTCCTCGCGCAGCGCCCAGAGCGCCTCGGCCACCTCGTCCGGATCACTCCCGGCGACCATCCCGAGTACCTCGCCCGAGAACGGGCCGGACGCATGGCGGCTGCCCGCGTAGAACGAGCGGCCGTACTTCACCTCCACCGGCGCAAAGCGGGTGCAGTGGTCCAGGCAGACGTAGAGCGGATCGTCCTGGTCGCAGGTCACGAGCCCCACGGAGCGGTGCCGTTCCGGATCCAACCCGAGGGCACGCCCGAGCTGCGCGTCCACCTGGTCGATCTGCCGGCAGGAAAGCAGCACCGGCCAGAGATCCACGAGCGCGGCCATGGCGTCAGCCCCCCGTCCCCTGCCGGCGCGGGATGTCGCGGACCGGGCGAACCAGGTGTACGCCGCCCCCGCCCGCGTCGAAGGTTCGGCGCAGCAGGTCCGCGCACATCTCCGCGGCTTGTACCGGTGGGATGCCCAGCGGCCGCACGTTGCTGATGCAGTTCTTCTCCGCGTTGTCCTGCCCGAGCCTCGGCTTGAAGGCGGTGTAGAGCGACAGCGAGTCCCCGGTGCCGAGCCCGGGCCGCTCTCCCACCAGGATGACCGTGGACTTCGCCCCCGTGAGCACGCCGATCTCGTCCTGCACCCCGATGCGCGCGTGCCGCACGAACAACGGCTTGCCCACCGTGAAGCCTCGCGCCTGCAGCGCCTTCACCAGCGCAGGAACGAGCGCCTCGCCCTGGCGCATCAGCGCCCACGCCGAGAGCCCATCCGCGGCGATCACCTGCACGTCCACGCCGCGCGTGGCCTCGCGCTCCACCTTCGCGCGGCTCTCGTCGTCCAGCCTGCGGCCGAGGTCCGGGAAGAGGAGGTACTCCTGCTTCGACACCGCCCGGCTCTTGAATGCGAGGCAGCCCAGCTTCGCGGGGAAGTCGTCCGGCACCTCCGCCGCAACCGCGTCCAACGCCACCGCGTGCTCGGCGCGGATGCCGAGGTAGACGCGCGTGGGGTACCGCGTCCCGGCCCGCCCCTGCGCCACGCGCGAGGGCGTCTGCTCCACGATGCGCTGGAGCGCCAGCGGATCCCTCACCGGCGGAGGTCGCACGTTGCGCGGCGTGCAGCCGTCGTCCCCGCACGGGGTGCTCGCCGGGCCCGACGGGGGCGTGGCCGCCGGGGACGCCGACGCGCCTGCGGCCGCGTCCGCCTTCTTCCCGCACCCGCCCGCGCCGCACCCGCATGCCGCACCCACGGAGGCGCTGCAGGTTCCACCGCAGCCCGGCCCTCCCGGCGTCTTCGTGCACCCGGCGCACTTCCCGTCGCAGATGGCACCCTTCGGCAGCTGGGACGCGAGCGCCCCCGCCACCGCCTCGCGCACCAGCGCCTCGAGCTTATCGCGGTCCACGCTCACGCGCGCCTCCGCTCGAACAGCGTGGGATCTCCCGCCTTCTTCGTGAGGCGGCCGTTGCGCCACAGCCCCAGCGACTCCATCCACGCCTCGAACTCCGGCGAGGGGCGAAGCCCGAGCAACTCCCGCAGCGCCGCGTTGTTGTGGAACGAAGTGGTCTGGTAGTTCAGCATCACGTCGTCGCCCATGGGGATGCCCATGAGGTAGTTCACCCCTGCCATCCCGAGCAGCATCTCCAGGTTCTCCTGGTCGTTCTGGTCGGCGTTCGCGTGGTTCGTGTAGCAGGCGTCGCAGCCCATGGGGATGCCGAGCAGCTTCCCCATGAAGTGATCTTCCAGCCCCGCGCGGGTGATCTGCTTGGCATCCTGCAGGTACTCGGGCCCGATGAAGCCCACCACGCTGTTGAGGATGAAGGGCTTGTACCTTCTTGCAAGCCCGTAGGCCCGCGCCTCCATGGTGACCTGGTCCGCCCCGTGGTGCGCGTTGGCGGAGAGTGCCGTCCCCTGCCCGGTCTCGAAGTACATGACGTTGGGCCCCTGCGCGGTGCCCTCGCGCCTGGCCACGTCGTACGCCTCGTCCAGCAGCGCCACGGTGACGCCGAAGTTCCGGTTCGCCCCCTCGCTCCCGGCGATGGACTGGAACATGAGATCCAGCGGCGCCCCGTGCTTCGTGACGGCCTGCATCTGCGCGGTGATGTGCGCGAGCACGCAGTTCTGGGTGGGGACCCGGAAGCTGCGCATG
>JBDLRJ010000244.1:0-7793 GCA_039800145.1 Pseudomonadota bacterium
TGATGCGACATTTCCTGGTAGGCGCCCTGGTGGCGTCCTCGCTGCTGTCCGGCTGCCGCGGTGGTGAGTCCGAGCAGCCCCCCATCCACCTCATCCACAACATGGACACGCAGGAGAAGGGCAAGGCGTACCGCCGAGACACCTCCGGCCTGTTCGCCGACGGCCGCGTGATGCGCCTGCCCGTGGAGGGCACGGTGGCGCGGGGACAGCTCAACGAGGACGACGTGAAGTTCCGTGGGCTGAACGACAAGGGCGAGCCCACGCACGAGTTCCCTGCGGACCTCAAGGCTGCCGAGGGCGGGCTGGACAAGCTGGCCGAGCGCGGCGCGCAGCGCTACGCCGTCTACTGCGCCCCGTGCCACGGCCCCACCGGTGGCGGCGACGGCAAGGTGACCCAGCGGCCGTCCGCGGACGCGAAGTTCGCGGTCCCGCCGCCCAGCCTCAAGGATGACCGCGTGAAGGAGATGGTGGCCGGGAAGATCTTCGCCGCCATCACCTACGGGGTGAACAACGGGAACATGGGCTCGTACGCGTCCCAGATTCCGGTGGATGACCGCTGGGCGATCATCGCCCACATCCGCAAGGACATCCAGGGCGGCGTCCCCTACGAGACCCAGGGCGGCCCGGCCATCGTGGTGGACAAGAACGTGGCCTCCGTGGACATGGGCAAGGCCATCTACCTCGGCAAGTACAACGCCGCGGCCGGCTGCAACTCGTGCCACTCGTTGGACGGGGCGAAGGTGGTGGGCCCGACGTTCAAGGGGCTGTGGGGCCGCAAGGAGAAGACCTCCGCCGGCGAGGTGGACGTGGACGAGGCCTACGTGAAGGAGTCCGTGCTCCAGCCCGCGGCCAAGATCGTGGAGGGCTACCCGCCCGCCATGCCGCCCTACGCGTTCAACGACGTGGAGCTGCAGAGCATCAACCTCTTCCTGCAAGAGCAGAAGTGAGCCCGACCGTGAGTCACCACGCCATCGAGAAGCCGCAGGACGTCCACGTTCCCGCCTCCAGCCTCTGGGCCAAGCTGCCCGCCGTGGGCGGGGCGCTCGCCGTGTTGGGGCTGGGGGCCACGCTGGGCTCGGCCACCGGGGACCACAAGGCCCGCGCCATGTTCAGCTACCTCTTCGCGTACGAGGCGGTGCTGGCCCTCGCGCTGGGTGCGCTGGGGTTCGTCCTCATTGATCACCTGGTGCGCGCGGCCTGGTCCACGGTGCTGCGCCGCATCGCCGAGACCATCGCCGTCACGCTGCCGCTCTTCGCGCTCCTGTGGATCCCCATTGGCTTCATGGGGGCGCACGAGCTGTTCCCGTGGATGGCCGAGCAGACGGACGAGCTCATCGCCAAGAAGCGGTGGTTCCTCTCCAACGGCTTCTTCTACGGCCGGGCGGCCATCTACTTCGCGGTGTGGAGCTTCTTCTCCTGGAAGCTGCACTCCACGTCCGTGAAGATGGACACCGCGCCGGAAGGTGATCGCAAGGGGCTGGTCCACTCGCTGTGGACCGTGGCGGCCCCGGGGCTCGCGCTGTACGCGCTCTCGCAGAGCTTCCAGTCCATCGACTGGCTCATGTCGCTGCAGCCGCACTGGTACTCCACCATGTTCGGCGTCTACTACTTCGCCGCGTCCATCCTCTCGTTCTTCGCGTTCATCACGCTCGTGGCCATGGGGCTGCAGAAGGCGGGGATGCTGAAGACGGCCATCACCACCGAGCACTTCCACGACCTGGGCAAGTTCGTCTACGGCTTCACGGTGTTCTGGGCGTACATCGCGTTCAGCCAGTACATGCTCATCTGGTACGCGAACATCCCGGAGGAGACGGTCTTCTTCATGACCCGGAGCCAGGGCGGCTGGGAGTACATCTCCCGGGCGCTGCCCATCGCGCACTTCGCCGTGCCCTTCCTGTTCCTGCTGTCCCGGCACATGAAGCGCAACCGCGTGGCGCTCGCGGTGGCGTGCGGCTGGACGCTGGTGATGCACTGCGTGGACATGTACTGGCTGGTGATGCCGAACTTCGGCGCGCACGGCCACCACGCCCCGGCGCACGGTGCGGACGCGGCGCACGGTGCCGCCCAGGCCGCTGGCCACGCCCTGCCCCACCTCGCCTTCGCGTGGACGGACGCGGCGGCGCTCGTGGGCGTTGCCGGCGCGTTCCTCGCGGTGTTCGGCTTCTTCCTGAAGAAGCACCCGGTGGTGGGCGTCAACGAGCCCCGGCTCGCCGAGTCGCTCGCGCACGAGAACTACTAGTGGCGCAAGCGCCCGTTGCAGCACCCGCGCCCGGGGTGGCCACCGCCGCCTCGGGCGCGCCCGCGTCCACGGTCGGCTGGACGGCCATGGAGGTGGGCAGCCTCGTCACCACCGGCGTCCTCGTCATCATCCTGTGGCTGTGGTTCCGGAAGCTGAAGTTCCCGGAGTAGCCCTGCCCCTCTCATTTTGGCGTGAAACGCACGCGCCCGCGCGACATCTCTAGACGCAGTCCAAGTCTCGACAGGAGCCTCGATGAACCGCACACACTGGGCAGCACTGCTTTCCCTCACCTCGCTGGCCTGCACGAAGGAGACGCCGGCGCCCGTGGCCGCGGCCCCTGCCCCGGTCGTGGAGGCCCCGAGGCCCCCGGCCCCCAAGGCGTTCGACATGACGCGCCTGGCGGCTTTCAAGGCCCTCCCGGCCGACATGGCCTCCGAGCAGAACCCGTCCACCGACGACAAGGTGGCGCTCGGGCGGATGCTCTACTTCGACACGCGGCTGTCGAAGAACCACGACATCTCGTGCAACTCCTGCCACGCGCTGGACAAGGGGGGCGTGGACGGTGAGCAGTTCTCCAAGGGCCACAAGGGGCAGCTCGGCGGGCGCAACAGCCCGTCCGTCTTCAACGCGGCGCTGCACGTGGCGCAGTTCTGGGACGGCCGTGCCGGCACCGTGGAGGACCAGGCGAAGGGGCCCGTGCTGAACCCGGGGGAGATGGCCATGCCGGATGCGAAGCAGGTGGAGAAGGTGCTCTCCTCCATGCCGCAGTACGTGGAGGCTTTCGCCAAGGCCTTCCCGGGCGAGAAGCAGTCGCTGTCGTTCGACAACGCGGCGAAGGCGATCGCGGCGTTCGAGCGGAAGCTGGTGACGCCGGGCCGCTGGGACAAGTTCCTCGCCGGTGACCAGGAGGCACTCACCCAGGCGGAGAAGGACGGGTTCGACACCTTCATGGCCTCCGGCTGCGTGGCCTGCCACGCGGGGGTGGGCGTGGGCGGCGGGATGTACCAGAAGCTCGGCCTGGTGCAGCCGTGGCCCAACCAGAAGGACCAGGGCCGCTTCGAGGTGACGAAGAACGAGGCGGACAAGATGATGTTCAAGGTGCCCTCGCTGCGGAACGTGGCGAAGACGGCCCCGTACTTCCACGACGGCTCGGCGAAGACGCTGCCCGAGGCCATCAAGCTCATGGCGAAGCACCAGGTGGGCAGGGAGCTGCCGGAGAAGGACGTGGCCTCCATTGCCACGTTCCTCGAGGCGCTGAACGGCGAGGCCCCTGCCGCGCTGGTTGCCGCCCCGGAGCTCCCGCCCTCCACCGCGAAGACGCCGAAGCCGGACCCCACGTAGTCGGCCGCTTCCCACTCGGGAGGACTCGCGGCGGGGCGCGCACCCGGGCAGACTCTGCCCCGGTGTTTCGCCCCGCCGGGCGTTCTGGGAAGCGACGCATGGACAGCCCACACCACCTCCTGTTTTTCGACGGCACGTGCGGCCTGTGTGACGGCTTCGTCCAGTTCGTGCTGGCGAGGGACCGCATGGAGCGCTTCCGCTTCGCCCCGCTGCAGGGAGAGCTGGCACGGGCCACGCTCGCCCGCTTCGGCGTGGACGCCACCGCGCTGCAGACGGTGTACGTGCTCGCGGACCGGGAACTCGGGGGGGAGCGGCTGCTCGGACGCTCGGACGCCGTGCTCTTCGTGCTCTCGCAGCTGCCCGCCCCCTGGTGCCTGGGCGCAGCCATGCGCGCGGTGCCCCGAGGGCTGCGGGACGCGGTGTACGGCGTCGTGGCGCGCCACCGCTACCGCGTGTTCGGGAGGACGGAGGCCTGCCGCCTTCCCTCGCCTTCCGAGCGCGCGCGGTTCCTCTGACGTGCGCCGCCGCTCCGCGCTATGTACGGCGGCGCCATGACCGACTTTTCCTACACGGACCTGTTGCCGCTCGGACACGAAGAGACGCCGTACCGCCTGCTGACGAAGGAGTTCGTCACCACGTTCGAGGCGGGAGGCAGGCGCTTCGTCCAGGTGGCGCCCGAGGGGCTGACGCTGCTCGCGCGCGAGGCCATGAAGGACATCTCCCACCTGCTGCGGCCGGGCCACCTGCAGCAGCTGCGGAACATCCTCGAGGACCCGGAGGCCTCGGGGAACGACAAGTTCGTGGCGTTGGACCTGCTGAAGAACGCCAACATCGCGGCCGGGGGCGTGCTGCCCATGTGCCAGGACACGGGCACGGCCATCGTGATGGGCAAGCGCGGCCAGCAGGTGCTGACGGGCGGGCGGGACGAGGAGGCCCTGTCGCGCGGCATCTACGAGACGTACCGCGACCGCAACCTCCGCTACTCGCAGCTGGCCCCGCTGGACATGTACCGGGAGAAGAACACCGGCAACAACCTGCCGGCGCAGGTGGAGCTCTTCGCCACCGACGGGGACGCCTACAAGTTCCTCTTCATGGCCAAGGGCGGCGGCAGCGCCAACAAGAGCTACCTGTACCAGGAGACGAAGGCGCTGCTGAACCCGCAGAGCCTGCTCAAGTTCCTCGAGGAGAAGGTGAAGTCACTGGGCACCGCGGCCTGCCCGCCGTACCACCTGGCCATCGTGGTGGGAGGGACGTCGGCGGAGTTCGCGCTGAAGGCGGCCAAGCTGGCGAGCGCGCGGTACCTGGACACGCTGCCCACCACGGGGAACGACGCGGGCCGCGGCTTCCGCGACCTGGAGCTCGAGGCCCAGGTGCACGCGATGACGCAGCGGCTGGGAATCGGCGCGCAGTTCGGCGGGAAGTACTTCTGCCACGACGTGCGCGTGGTGCGGCTGCCGCGCCACGGTGCCTCGTGCCCGGTGGCCATTGCCGTCTCCTGCTCGGCGGACCGGCAGGCGCTGGGGAAGATCACCGCGGACGGCATCTTCCTGGAAGCGCTGGAGACGGACCCCGCGAAGTACCTCCCGGAGACCACGGACGACCGGCTCGGCGGCGAGGTGGTGAAGGTGGACCTGGACCGGCCCATGGAGGAGATCCGCGCGCAGCTGTCGCGCTACCCCATCAAGACGAGGCTGTCGCTGTCCGGGTCCATGATCGTCGCCCGTGACATTGCCCACGCGAAGATCAAGGAGCAGCTGGACGCGGGCCAGCCACTGCCCGAGTACATGAAGCGGTACATGGTCTACTACGCAGGCCCGGCCAAGACGCCCGCGGGGTTCGCCTCCGGCAGCTTCGGTCCCACCACGGCCGGGCGCATGGACAGCTACGTGGACCTGCTGCAATCCCACGGCGGCAGCATGGTGATGCTCGCCAAGGGCAACCGCTCGAAGGCCGTGACGGACGCCTGCAAGAAGTACGGCGGGTTCTACCTCGGCAGCATCGGCGGACCGGCGGCGCGGCTCGCTCAGGACTGCATCAAGAAGGTCGAGGTGCTCGAGTTCCCGGAGCTGGGCATGGAGGCCATCTGGAAGATCCAGGTGGAGGACTTCCCGGCCTTCATCGTGGTGGACGACAAGGGCAACGACTTCTTCGCCGCCCTCACCGGGAAGTAGCGGTCCACTCCGCCATGGAAGGCGTGGTGACGAAGGCGCACGTCCCCGCGCAGCGGCGCTCCCGGAACGAGAGCGTCACCTGGGCACCGGCCACGTCCGCGAGCACGTAGCCCTCCGCCTGCAGGTGGAGCAGCTGCAAGGGCGTCCAACGCCCGTTGCTGCCGTCGTAGCTGCCGGCGTTGGGGGGCGGTGTGCCCCCGCCCGTGCCGGCCACCACCTGGACGAGGTCACCCGCGGCCTGCCCGTCTCCGTCGTCCAGTCGGGAGAGGTCCAGGAAGTGATCGTGCCCGCTGAAGTACGCGCGCGCGCCGGCGGCCGAGAGCCGCTCCCAGAGCGTGTCCCGCTTCGCCGGGACGGCCCCGAGGCAGTCCGCGTGGAACACCTTGAACGCGGGCTCGTGCGAGACGGGAAACAGGTGCACCGCGGGGGAAGACGACAGCGTCGACTCCACCCACGGGAGGTTCACCTCGTGGAGCGTGGCGTAGGCGTCCAGGCCGAGAAAGAGCGCGTCCCGGTGCGCGAAAGACCAGGTGAGGTTCTGCTCTCCGGGAGGCCCGTCCTGCGGCAGCGCCCAGTCCCCGGCAAAGGCCTGGTTCCAGCCGGCCACCGAGTCTGGCACGTCCGCCTCGTGGTTGCCGCGCACCGCGAGCACCTTCACCCCGGCGGCGCGCAGCGGTGCGGCGGCAGCCTGGAATGCCTGCAGCTGGCGCGCGTAGCCGGCGGTGGGCAGCGCGGGACCGCCCTCGACGAGATCCCCCGCGAACAGCACCACCTCCACACCGTCCGCGAGCATGGACGAGACGAGTTCCGGGAGGATGCCGGGGGCATCTCTCCGCACGTGCGTGTCCCCGACCACGGCGAAGCGCCACGGGAGGGCCGCGCCGCCGTCCAAGGGTCCGCTGCCGCCGCCCCCCACCGCGGGAACGCCCGCGTCCGGCAGGAGCCCCGCCGTCCCGGTGCCACAGGCGGCCCCGGCAAGGAGCGCGGCGAGCAGGGGCACGGAAAGGACGTGGCGCATGGGGCCCAGGAGCCTACCGCGCGGGCCCCCCGAAGGACGGGTGGTGCTGCAGCCAGGTGCGCAGGAAGGCCTGGACCGCGGGGTGCGGCAGGTGCGCGAAGTCGCGGGGCGGGAGATCCCCGAGCACGCGTCCGCCGTGGAGCAGGGCGACCCGGTCCGCGATTCGAAAGGCAGTGTTCAGGTCATGGGTGATGGCGAGCACGGTGGCGTGGAACTGCTGCCGCGCGAGGAGCAGCTCGGACGCGACCGCGCGCGTGCTGAAGGGATCCAGCCCCGCGGTGGGCTCGTCCACCAGCAGCACCTCCGGGCGCATCACCCAGGCGCGCGCGAAGGCCACGCGCTTTCGCATCCCGCCGGAGAGCTCCCCGGGGAGGCGCCCCCCGGTCCCCGAGAGCCCGAGCAGTCCCAGCGTCTCGTGGATGCGTGCCCCGCGTTCCGCGGGCGAGAGCCGGGTGCGCTCGCGGAGCGGGAGTTCGAGGTTCTCGCGGACGGAGAGCGAGTCGAACAGCGCGCCGCCCTGGAAGAGGATGCCCACGTGGCGCCACACGTCCGCGAGCGCCTCCCGCCCGAGCCGGTGGACCGGCTCGCCGCAGAGCCAGGCCTCCCCTGCGTCCGGCCGGAGCAGCCCCGCGGCGACCTTCAATAGAACGGTCTTGCCACACCCCGAGGGACCGAGCAGCACGGTGCACGTCCCGGCCGCCACCTGGAGGTCGACGCCCCGGAGCACCTGCACGGGGCCGAACGCCTTGTGCACCCCGCGGAGGCGGACGGGGAACTCCAAGTCAGGGCCCCGGCGCGCCGGCGACCGGGCGGAGGACGCTGAAGAAGTCCGCGGCGAGTTCCGCGACCCGGTCCAGCGCCCCCGGCTCCTCGAAGAGGTGCGTGGCCCCTGGCACCGTCTCCACGCGGACCGGGCACTTGAGCGCGCTGGCTGCGCGCTCGTTCAGGGAGAGCACCACCTCGTCCGCACCGCCCACCACGAGCAGCGTGGGCGCCTGCACGAACGGGAGATAGCCGGCCGCGA